>CAZSAZ010000001.1:0-40949 GCA_964604925.1 uncultured Oscillospiraceae bacterium
ACAAGGACGAAATGAGCCTGTTCATCGACCTGGGTACCAACGGCGAGATCGTCTTTGGCAACCGGGACTTTTTGATGAGCTGTGCCTGCTCGGCAGGTCCCGCCTTTGAAGGCGGCGATATCTCCTGCGGCATGAGAGCCACCGATGGCGCGGTGGAGGCCTGTGTTATCAATAGGGAAACCATGGAACCCACCTTGACCATCGTGGGAGATCCGGGGCAGAAGCCGGTGGGCATCTGCGGCTCGGGTATCATTGACATCATCTCGGAGCTGTTCCGCCGGGGCATCATCAACGCTCGGGGGCAGTTCGTCCGGGAGGGCAAGCGGATTCGCCGGGACCACCACGGCTCGGGTCGGTATGTGCTGGCCTTTGAGGAGGAGTCGGAAACCGGCCGGGAGGTTTCCATCAACGAGGTAGATATTGACAACTTCATCCGGGCAAAGGGCGCCATCTTCTCCGCCATTGATACCCTTCTGAAGTCCGTGGATATGACGGTGGATTTGATCGACCATGTATACGTGGCCGGCGGCATTGGCTCGGGAATCAACATGGCCAACGCCGTGAACATCGGAATGTTCCCGGATGTGGAGCTGGAAAAATTCAGCTATATTGGCAATTCCTCCCTGACGGGGGCCTACGCCATGTGCGTCAGCGATATGGCCAACGAAAAGTGCGCCGAAGTGGCGGCCAATATGACCTACCTGGAGCTGAGTACCTACCCCGGATACATGGACTCCTTTGTGGCGGCCTGTTTCCTGCCCCATACCGACCGGAGCCTGTTCCCGAATTCCGTCCAGGAGCTGTGACCCTGGAACCATTCTATTGATAGGAGTTTCCTGTTCATGCAGATTGAAAATCACAAAGAAGAAGTCCCTTTTTCCTTTTATGAGGAACGTTATCGCCAGTTAGACCCCATTCAGACTGTGGAGCGGTTGCCCTTTGTTTCTTGGGATGGGAAGGAATTCACCGTGACCCTGTTATCCCGGAGCTACCGGCTGAGTTGGCCGGAGTATGCCATTACCCCTCTGGATGGGGGAAGGATCCCTCCTCTGCCTACCCAGACCTTCCTGCTGCGGGTGCTGCTGGAGGGAGCGGACACTCCCTGGGCCGGAGAATGGAAAACCTTCCGGGAAATGCCCTGGGGCGAGATGTACATCGGCCCCTACACCGGACGGGTGCTCACCCGGGCGGCCTTCACCTTCGGAACCCGGCTGGAAGCCTTCCGGAAGGCTGCGGAACAACTGGGTGGCATGGCGGTGAAAAACGGGGATGCAGGATACCAGTTTGATTTCCTGGGGCCCTATTCCATGCGGATTCTGGTATGGGAGGGGGACGAGGAATTCCCACCCAATGCCCAGGTGCTTTACACCGAAAATTTCGCCCAGGGATTCTCTGCGGAGGATCGGGTGGTGGCTGGAGATATTCTCATTGGCCACATCAAAAGCGCAATGTAACGCAACGTAATAGTGTAACCAGGAACAGGGCCGTGGCTCCCAAGAAGGGGTCACGGCCCTGTTTTACTGTAAATTCTTCCGATATTGACCGGGGGACAGGCCAAATTCCGATTTGAAGGCCCGGTAGAAGCTGGAGTAGTCCTGGAATCCCACGGATATACTGATTTGCTCCATGGGCAGGCCGCTTTGAATCAGCAGCAAGGACTCGTTTAGTCGACGCTGGGTGACATAACGGTAAAAGCTGATGCCTAGGCGATTGCGGAACAACTGGCTGATGGTGCTTTGACTGACCCAGAACTGGGAGGCTACATCAGCCAGGGTGATTCGTTCCCCCAGATGGGTGTCCACATGGTGGATGATTTTTTCCAGCAAGGCTGGCGTGTTGTCCGGTTGGGAATCGGAGCGCCAAAACCGGGCAATTTGCACCATCAGGTCGGTGGCAATGCCAAATGCTGCCGTTTCATACCGGAAGGTCTGCTGTTCACATTCCTGGACACACCGGCGGAAACATTCGGATATATGGGGAGAGGCACCTCCGGCGGTGTGCAAAATGAAGTGGGGCATTTCCTCCGGCAGGGCTTCTCCGCTGTTTAGGAATATGGTGCGGTTCAAATGGATGAATTCCGGACTGAGCCACAGAACATACCGCAAATAGGGCTCAGGCAAATGGGAAGGGATGATAAGCCCGTGGCGAACCCCCGGGGGGAGAAAGAGAAGATCCCCTGGAATCAGGTGTTCGGTCTGGTTACCTACATAATAGACCATATCTCCGCCGGATACGCAGTAAACCAGCTCGAAAAAATTGTGGGAATGAATTTCTACGGTGTCACCGGCGTAGTTCACGTCCATATGGGCATCCACAAATCGGGAGGACATTTCCATTTGATCATAGAGGGTGGCCGGGTCGATCCCCTCATCCTGGAGCATTTTTCGGATCTGGTTGGCCTCCTCTGCCGACTTCGGAAACGGAATTTGCTGCAATCGATTTCGTAACTCATCCTTTTTCACAAAACTTCCTCCTGACAAAAAAACCTTTGTGTTCATATTATATGATACATTTGACGGAAATGCAAGATTCAATACTAATTTTGCAATGTCTTTTACATTCATATTTTGTTAAAATGTTTTCGACAAATCGGGTGCGGTATGTCCGACCCGGGAAAAAAGAATTGGAGGAAAAAACAATGGCAAAAACCCCGTCTAACAAGCTGACGATGAAGCACATCTTCGGCTACGGCTGTGGCGACGCCGGCGGCGTGATTACGCTGTACATGGTGTCTGGCTACATGTCTCGTTATCTGCAGGTTCACTTGCAGATGAATGCCGCTCTGCTGGCAACCATCCTTTTGATCTGGAACATCTGGGACGCAGTGAACGATCCCATGATGGGCACCCTGATCGATATCATGTTCGCAAAGACCGTCAAGAAGAATCCCAACGCAGACCGCTGCCGTCCCTGGATTCTGTACTCCATTCCCATCATTGTGGTGGGTCTGATTGCCTTCTACCTGGTCCCCGCTAGACTGGGCGGCGGCATCGCAATGGTCGTCTCCGCTTTCGTGCTGAAGATCATCTACGAGGCTGGCTACACCATGATGAACATCGGCATGGGCTCCCTGCTGGGCAACATGGCCACCAACGACAACGAGCGTGCTACCCTGGCTTCTGCCCGTGGCATGGGCTCCACCGTCGGCGGCCTGATCGCTGGTGTTGTCATTCCTCAGGGCATTCAGCACTTCGGTGACAACGCTACCGGCTACGGCTACACTGCTATCGTCTGCGCTGTTCTGGGCGGCATCATCATCTTCCTGCACTACGCTCTGACCGAGGAGCGGAACAAGGTCGCTCCCGTGGAGCAGACTCCCGAGGAAGAAGAGGCCAACAAGGTTAAGATTACCGACATTCTGGTTACCTTCAAGAAGAACCGCGCTTTCCTGGCTCTGGTTCTCCACTCCATCTGCATCTGCTGTGTCCAGGGTCTGGGCAACGGCGCTGCTACTTACATGTACGCTGACGTCCTGGGCAACGTGGGTATCCAGTCTCTGGCTTCCGCTCTGTCCTCCAGCCTGATGGTTGTCATCCTGTTGGCTGCTCCCATCCTGACCAAGAAGTGGGATCTGGTGGACGTCATCCGTGTCTGCCTGGTCATCGGTGCTGTTTTCTATGGCGTTACCACTGTCTATGCCTTCGCTGTTGGCCCCGCCAACATGAATGCTACTCTGTACGTTGTCCTGATGGCTCTGGCTGCTGCCGGTGTCACCATGTCCGTCCAGATGCAGTGGGGCATGGTTGCTGAGGCCATTGACTACAACGAGTATGTCACCGGCAAGCGTGGCGAGGGCTCCATCTATGGTATGTTCTCCTTCTCCCGCCGCTTCGGCTCCATCGTTGCTTCCTCCGCTTCCGTTATGATCATCGACGCCATCGGCTATGATACTGCTGCAAAGCAGGCCGGCCTGGCTCAGACTGCTTCCGTTATGAACGGTATCACCGCAATGGTCACCGTTCTGCCCATCATCGCTGCCATCGGCTCCTTCTGCTGCTTCACCTTCATTTGGAACCTGAAGGGCGAGACCCGCGAGAAGATGAAGGAGTGGAAGGCCGCAAGAGCTGCTAAGTAATTTTCACTGATTTACCTAGCCACTTTGTAATCGTCCGTTTTGAGCGGCACGGCTTCACTGCCGTGCCGCTCTTTCTTCTATCCAGAGAAAGGAAAAATATCATGGAAATGCGTACCAGAATTTTTGGAAAACTTCTCAACAGCGAGGTACAGGAGTACCTGAAGCGGAACGATGTCATCATCGTTCCGGTGGGCACCACCGAAATGCACGGCGGATTCCCCCTGGACTGCGAGACGGTCATCAGCGAAGCCTACGCCCTGAAAATGGCAGAGGCCTGTGACGGTTTGGTGCTGACGGGGCTGCCCTACTTCTATGCCGGTGCTACCGCCTCCGGCCGGGGTACGGTTCAGGTTTCGGTTCGTCAGGGCATTGACTATCTGGGGGCCATTGCCCGGAGCTTGCTGCGTTTGGGCTTTAAGCGTCAGGTCTACATTTCCTTCCATGGCCCGGCTCACATGACCATTTGCCCCATGGTTCGGGACTTTTATGACGAAACCGGTGTGCCTATCTTGTACTACGATGCCATGATGCACTTTGGTAAGTGCCAGGATTTGCTGAAGGATGCTGGCTTTGGTGCCTTCCACGATATCACTGTGGGTGCATACAAGATCATGAACCGGTTGGACGATGTGCCTTTGGTCACGGGTTACGATCACCATGAGCCTTCTTCCGCATCCTTCTTCCGGGATATCTCGGGTCTGGCTTATCAGAGTGCTGCGGTGGGCTATTGCTTCGGTGAGAATGGCGACCATATGGCTACTCCCGACATTCCTGACGTGGAGACCCGGGATCAGAAGGCCCAGGTGGGTGCTGATCTAATCTGCAAAATGGTGGATCGGATGGATATGCCCCACGTGGTGGAGCAGTTGCGGAAATTGGAGGAGTATGGTCTGGAGAACGAGAAAAAGTATCCCTGGATGCCCTCTGCCTGGAACCGCAACCACTAACCCGGCAGTGCCGGGAGCCAATGCGTGCCCGGTCTGGGCAAAGGTCGTCACGCAAGGAGAAACCGCTCGGTAACGTTCCGTTTCAGAGTACCGAATAACTGGAACCGGCAGTGCCGGGGCCAATGAGTGCCCTCCGGCCGAGGCGCAGTATTAGGAAAAAGCGAATCCCTCCGACCGTTCAGGTCGGAGGGATTGTTGGTTTCAAGGGGCAATCAGACCAGGCTCATCAGCAGGCACAGCCCGGGGACGGACACCATAGACAGCACAGTGGACAGGAACATCATGGACACGGCGAATTTTTCGTCCTTGCCGTGCTGGCTGGCCAAAATGGGCAGCGTCACCGGGGCAGGCATACCGGCCAGAATGGTGGCCACCTGGGTCACCAGGGGTTCCAGGGACAGAAGGCGACATCCGGCAAACACCAACAAGGGAATCACCACCAGCCGCAGCAGGCAGTAGCCCAGTGCCTCCGGATCCAGAATCTGCTTGAGATTGATCTCCGCCAGAATGGCACCTACCACCATCAGCGACAGGGGGGTATTGCATCCGCTCACCAAGCCAAGGGGACGGGTCAGGAAAGTGGGCAGAGTGATTTGGGTGAACAGGAAGAACAGGCCCACAGCCACGGCAATGATACACGGATGGGTCAGGGTCTTTTTCCAGACATCCTTCCCTTTGCCGCCGGTAAAGCAGCTCACCCCTGCTGACCACATCAAGATCCGGGCGGGGATGAGGTAGATGGAGCCATAAAGGAGTCCCTGAGACCCGTAGAGTCCCTCCACAATGGGATTTCCCAGGAATCCAGCGTTGGATACCAGTGTGGCATATTCCAGGGAAGGACGGCGTTGGGGATCGGACTTGGCGAAAATTGTCCGTCCTAGGAAGAAGGCCCCCAACTGGGCTCCGATGGAGGCCAGGAAAATGGCCAGACCCGATTGGAGGACATCCCAGCTAAAAGAGATCATAAAGCTCTTGATGATGTTACAAGGGAGGATGAAATTCAGAACCAAATCCGTCACGCCCTTCCGGAAGGTCGGGGGAAACAGGCCGACCTTTGCCAGAAGGAATCCGAGGAACAGGAGAATGAGAATGGTCAATTGGGTTTCGATTAAATTTTCCAGAGCGTCCATGGGGAGAAAAACCGCCTTTCTATCTGATGATACAGTATTAGGATATTATACCAAGCCGCTGTGGGCAATGAGGAGGGATTCAGATTCCACCCCGGGAGCGTCCTTTGGCTCCAGACCCCAAGTGGGGAAAGAGGAAAAGCATTGCATTTTTCCCTTCCAAGGGAACTGAATCCGGCAGGAGTAGAGCATGGGGGCCTTGGCCTCGTCACGGGCACCATACTTGTGATCGCCTACCAAGGGGAACCCCCGGGAGGCGAATTGCACCCGGATTTGATGGCTTCGGCCGGTGTGGAGGGAAACGTGGATCAGGCTTTTCGGTCCGGCGGTGCAGCGCCGGAAGGAAAGACAGGCCTTTTTAACCCCTTTTCTTTCTCGTTTTACCACGAAAACCTTGTTCTTGTGGTTGTCCTTAAATAGAAGATCCTCCCAGGTTCCTGCATCCGGTGGGGTGCCGTGAACCAGACAACGGTATTCCTTCTGAAATTGTCCCTCCTGCACCAATTTGCTCAAGGCAGCTGCGCCGGCTTTGGAGCGGCCATAAACCATTACTCCGGCCACATTCTTGTCCAGCCGGTGAATGGGGTAACATTCCCCACCCAAAGCCTGGATGATGGCCTGGGGCATATCATGTTCGGAATCCAGACCGGCGGGCTTCACCACAGCCGCCAGATCGCCGTCGGAATAGAGTATCTCCATCGTGTCCTCCTTGGGATAGCCCCGGTGGGATGGGGCCTTTTCCTCTATTATACACGAAGGATGGAAAAAGTCCAAAAAAATTATTGTTGCGCTTGCAACATTTTGGAATTTGGTGTATAATGGGGAAAAACTTGAGATAGAAGGAGATTTGTATGACCACAAAGGAGTATCAGAAAAAGCGTCCTTTGGCGATTTTTCTCAGTTATTTCAAAAACCATCTGGGATTGTTTATCCTGGATATCACCTGTGCGGTGCTCATTGCCGCCGTTGATCTAGCCTTTCCCATGATTACCCGGACGGCTTTGTATGAGTGGCTGCCCCAGGGGCAGTACCGCTTCTTTTTCACCGTGATGGCGGTGGTGGCGGTATGCTATATCATCCGGTCGTTTTTGCAGTTTATCGTGGCCTATTTTGGCCATACCTTTGGTATTCGGGTGGAGGCCGATATCCGGGCAGATTTGTTTCGGCATATGCAGGAGCTGAGTTTCGATTACTACGACCAGAACCGGACGGGACAGATGATGAGCCGTCTGACTACGGATCTGTTTGAGTTGACGGAGCTGGCCCACCACGGCCCGGAGGATATCCTAACCTCCTGCGTCACAATTGTAGGTGCCTTGGTGGTGCTGTTCCGGATCCAGTGGAAGCTGGCACTGGTGGTGGCCTTGACCATCCCTCTGTTTTTGTTTGTGGTGATGCGGATGCGCAGAAGTATGTCCCTGGCTTCTGCTGAGTCCAAAAAGAAAACCGGCCACATCAATTCGGAAATTGAGACTAGCCTTTCCGGTATCCGCACAGCCAAGGCCTTTGCCAACGAGGAAATTGAAAATCAACGGTTCACCGCTGCCAATGAGGAATTCAAGACGGCAAAACGGAGCTTCCACAAGGCTATGGGCCGGTTCCACAGTTCCATGGAGCTGTTCCTCAGTTCTCTGAATGTTATTGTCATCGGCATTGGTGGCTGGCTGATTATGGGAGGGGAACTGGAATATGTGGATTTGCTGACCTTCTCGCTGTACATTGCCACATTTGTCAACCCTATGCGGAAATTGGCTAATTTTTCGGAGATGTTTGCCAATGGCTTTGCCGGTTTGAACCGGTTTGTGGAGATCATGCGCACAGAGCCGACCCTGAAGGATAAGCCCCAGGCGGTGGAATTGCGGCAGGTTCGTGGCCAGATCGATGTGGAGCACGTTTCCTTTACCTATGATGGTTCGCTGGATGTGCTTCGGGATGTATCGCTGAATGTGGCTCCTGGGGAGACCATTGCCATTGTGGGCCCCTCTGGTGGTGGCAAGTCCACGCTGTGTCAGTTGATCCCCCGGTTTTATGAGGTTTCCCAGGGTGCCATCCGCATCGATGGCATGGATGTCCGGGACGTGACCCAACACTCCATCCACGAAAACATTGGCATTGTGCAGCAGGATGTGTTCCTCTTTGCGGATACCATCTTGGAAAACATCCGCTACGGCAAGCCGGATGCCACCATGGAAGAAGTGATCGAAGCGGCAAAGAAGGCGGAGATCTACGACGACATTATGGCAATGCCCCAGGGGTTTGATACCTATGTGGGAGAACGGGGTGCCCTTCTGTCCGGCGGCCAGAAGCAGAGAGTGTCCATTGCTCGGATTTTCCTGAAGAATCCGCCGATTTTGATTTTGGATGAAGCCACATCCGCTTTGGACTCGGTGACGGAATCGAAAATCCAGCGAGCCTTTGATACTTTGGCCCAGGGAAGAACCACCCTCATCATTGCCCACCGGTTAAGTACAATCCGTTCTGCCCAGCGGATTGTCTCCATTGCCGATGGCGTGATTACGGAGGTGGGAAGCCACGAGGAGTTGATGCAGCGGGGTGGAATGTACGCCCAGCTTTACGCAACCCAGACCAATATTGGATAACTGGAATCCCGCCGAAGAAAAATCGGCGGGATTTTCCCTTTTGCCCTGGACAAGGGACGTGAACTATGGTATAATCGACATATGACGGAAATGAGGAGGGATTCCATGGCAAGACCCCAGCGTGCCCGGCGCATTTGCCAGGAGCCGGAGTATGCCTTCTTCCATCCGGAAGGGGTATCGATGGCGGAACCGGTGGATCTGAGCTGCGGCGAATTTGAGGCCATACGTCTCATTGACCTGATGGGACTGACCCATGAGCAATGCGCCCAGCGGATGGATGTGTCCAGAACCACGGTCACGGAGATCTACGAAAGTGCCCGGGGAAAAATCGCGGAAGCTCTGGTTCATGGGCGAAGCCTGTCCATTGGCGGGGGAAACTACCGTCTGTGCCAAGGGGAGGGCCGCTGCGGCGGCTGCACCCGGCAGGAATCACCCTCCCCAATCGTTCCACAACCGAAAGGAGAAACCATCATGAGAATTGCAGTTACCTACGACAACGGCGCTATTTTCCAGCATTTTGGCCACACCGAGCAGTTTAAGGTTTATGACGTGGAGGATGGCAAAGTCCTCTCTGCCCAGATCGTGGACACCAATGGCAAGGGCCATGGTGCCCTGGCAGGCTTTTTGTTCCACGGCGGTGTGGATGTGCTGATTTGTGGCGGTATCGGTGGCGGCGCGATCAATGCTCTGGCCAATGCAGGCATCGACCTTTACCCCGGAATTGAGGGAAGCGCAGATATGGCTGTCATGCAGTATTTGGCAGGTGTTCTGCCCAAGCGCACCGACGTTCGGTGCAGCCACCACGATCAGGAGCATGGAGAAGGCCACGATTGTGGCGACCATGGCTGCGGAGGCCATGAAGGTCACGGATGTGGCGGACATAGCTGCCACTAAGGAGGAGACCATGGCAGAGAAAATCATTACCAAGGAGAATTTCCGGACAGAGGTGTTGGAAAGCCCGGTTCCGGTGATTCTGGATTTCTGGGCGACCTGGTGTGGCCCCTGTCGGATGATTGCCCCTGTGCTGGAGCAAATCGCCCGGGAGGAGGAAGGGAGACTCACCATTGGCAAGGTAAATGTGGACGAGCAGATGGATCTGGCGACCCAATTTGGGATCACCGCCATCCCCACCCTTGTGGCCTTCCGGGACGGCCATCAGATCGGCCAGTCCATGGGCCTTCAGTCCAAAGAGGAAATTTTGTCCCTGGTGAAATAAGAAAAAACACCTGTCCGGCCTTTGGACAGGTGTTTTGACTTGCAAATGGCCCCATCCCAGGGGTATAATGAAAAGAAAAATCGGCTTGGCCGACGGTCAGGAGGAACCTATATGACCCAATCCCAAATCGCTGCGGTGGTAAAGCGGCAGCGTGATTTTTATGCCACCGGTGCCACCGCTTCTGTGGACTTCCGCATGGATGCCTTGAGGCGGTTGGAACGTCTGGTGAAGGAGCACCAAGGGGAATTTGCCCAGGCTCTGGCACAGGATCTGGGGAAGGAGGCTTCCGAGGCATATTTCTGCGAAACGGGAATGGTGTTGTCGGAAATCCGTTGGCTTCGCAAGCATCTCCGGCGTTTGTGCCGGGATCGGCGGGTGCCCACACCATTGGTGCAGTTTCCTGCCCGGAGCTATCAGCGCCCCAGTCCCTTGGGGGTATGTTTGGTGATGAGCCCCTGGAACTATCCGGTGATGTTGGCGTTGGAGCCTGTGGCAGATGCCATCGCCGGAGGAAATACCATGGTACTCAAGCCCAGTGCCTATAGCCCGGCCACCAGTGCCTTGCTGAAAAAGCTGCTGGAGGAGGCCTTTCCACCTGAGTATCTGACGGTGATTCCCGGGGGACGGGAGGAAAACCAAGCCCTGTTGGAGGAGCACTTCGATCATATCTTCTTCACTGGCAGCAAACGGGTGGGCAAACTGGTCATGGAGAAGGCAGCGGCGCATTTGACACCAGTGACCTTGGAACTGGGAGGGAAGAGTCCCTGTATCGTCCATCCATCGGCGGATTTGGCCTTGGCAGCCCGGCGGATCGTCTTTGGAAAGTTTCTCAACTGCGGCCAGACCTGTGTGGCACCGGACTATGTGTTGTGCCATCGTTCCATCCAAAAGCCACTGCTGGAGGCGTTGAAGGAAGAGATCCAGCGGCAATATCCCCAGTGCCCGGGGAAGATCATCTCGGAAAAGCACTTTCACCGGCTGTGCCGGCTGATTGACCAGGAGAAAGTAGTTTGGGGTGGAGCTTGGGAGGAAGAAAGCCTCCGGATCCAGCCCACCATTCTCAGTGGGGTGTCCTGGGAAGATCCGGTGATGGAGGAGGAAATCTTCGGGCCGATTTTGCCGGTGCTGACCTATGAAACGGTGGAGGAGGTCATTTCCCAGGTGAATACCCGGGAAAAGCCTCTGGCGCTGTACTGCTTTGCCGGGGACAAAAAGGTGGCAGACTGGATAATGACCCGCTGCGCCTTCGGTGGTGGCTGTGTCAACGATACCATCATCCATCTGGCCACCAGTGCCATGGGCTTTGGCGGCGTGGGAGAAAGTGGCATGGGAGCTTACCACGGAAAAGCGGGATTCGACACCTTCACCCACAGAAAAAGTGTGGTGGACAAGAAAACCTGGCTGGATCTGCCGATGCGCTATCGACCCTATGAACCATGGAAGGATCGTATTATTCGACTGTTTTTGAGATAAAACCAGAATTTGGTACCAACCCGGTGGAGTTTTCGACTCCACCGGGTTGCGCTTTATGGTTTTACCGGTTGCATTTCCGGGATAGATGGAGTATAATGGTATGCGTAATGCTGTATTTTCTAACGTTTTTGAAAATACGGTTTTTGCCGGGGTTCTAACCGGCTTCCATCGAAAACCATTGTTCTCCGGGATGTTTCCCGGGAACCCACCATACCCCCAAAACATACAAGGGGAATCACAAGAACGAGAGGTTGATTGATTTTGATGAACATTCCCTTTTCCCCTCCTGATATCACCGATGAGGAGGTGGCAGAGGTAACCCAGGCGTTGCGCTCCGGCTGGATCACCACTGGCCCGAAAACAAAGGAGCTGGAACGTCAGGTGGCAGAATTCTGCCATACCAACCGGGCGGTGTGCCTGAATTCCCAGACGGCCTGCGCTGAGATGGCCCTTCATGTGCTGGGAGTAGGCCCCGGTGATGAGGTCATTGTTCCGGCCTATACCTACACCGCTTCCGCTTCCGTTGTTTACCATGTGGGAGCGAAGATCGTACTGGTGGATTGCCAGCCCAATTCTCTGGAAATGGACTACGATCAGATGGCTCAGGCCATTACGGAGCGCACCAAGGCGGTGATCCCAGTGGACATCGGCGGCGTGCCCTGTGATTATGAGAAGATCTATCAGATTGTGGAAGAAAAGAAGCACCTGTTCCAGCCCCATTCTGAGATTCAGCAGGCTTTGGGTCGGATTGCTGTCATGGCGGACACGGCTCATTCCTTCGGCGGAAGCCGCCATGGAAAGCCCACGGGATGCTTGGCGGACTTTTCCTCCTTCTCTTTCCACGCGGTGAAAAATTTCACCACCGCTGAAGGCGGTGCGCTGACCTGGAATTCCATCCCCGGCATCGACGATGAGAAGATTTATAAGCAAATCCAGCTTTTGTCCCTCCATGGTCAGTCCAAGGACGCCTTGGCCAAGACCCAGTTGGGGGCATGGGAATATGATATTGTGGGCCCCTGGTATAAATGCAATATGACGGATATCGCTGCGGCCATGGGTCTGGCCCAGATGCGGCGGTATGCAGGGATGTTGGCCCGGAGAAAAGAGATCATCCGCCGCTATGATGAGGTACTCAAGCCCTTGGGTGTTGACGTACTGGATCACTATACCCAGGATTACCAGTCCTCCGGCCATCTCTACCTCACCCGAGTCCCCGGCATTACCCCCGAGGAACGCAACGAGATCATCACCCAAATGGCTCAGCGGGGCATTGGATGCAACGTCCACTATAAGCCATTGCCGATGCACACGGCCTACAAGAACCTGGGATTTGACATCGGGGATTTCCCCAATGCCTATGCCCATTTTGCCAACGAGATCACCCTGCCGTTGCATACCTGCCTGACCGATGAGGAAGTGGAGTATGTGGCAGAAAACTATCGGCAGATTCTGAAAGCGTATTTGAAATGATGTGGAAAAAGTGGGAAGACTTGCCAGAATTTCTCCAGCTGGAGGAAGTACGGCCTTATTATGATGCCCTGAACCGGAAACGGGGTAGCCTTCTGGCAAAGCGGATCTTTGATCTGTGTGTTTCCGGGATTATGCTGGTGGTGGCCAGCCCGATTTTCCTGGTTCTGGCCATTGCCATCAAGCTGGATTCTCCTGGCCCAGTGTTCTACCGTCAGGAGCGGGTGACCCAGTATGGTGCACATTTCCGGATTTTCAAATTCCGTACCATGGTCAGCAATGCGGATAAAATTGGTACGCAGGTGACCGTGGGCAATGACAGCCGGATTACCCGGATGGGAAAGCTCATTCGGAAGTGCCGGTTGGACGAGGTGAGCCAGCTTTTGGATATTTTCCGGGGTACCATGACCTTTGTGGGAACCCGGCCGGAAGTGCCCAAGTATGTGGCATCCTACACCCCCGAGATGTTGGCCACGCTGTTGCTGCCTGCCGGTGTCACCAGTCTGGCCAGTATTCGGTATAAAGACGAGGATCGGCTTCTGGAAGGAGCCCAGGATGTGGACAAAACCTATGTGGAGGAAGTTCTTCCAGGGAAGATGGCTTATAATTTGGATGCTATCCGGAATTTTAGCTTCTGGAGCGACATTGGAACCATGTTCCGTACCGTATGTGCGGTGCTGAAGAAAGAGGAGGCAGAGGTATGATTGTATCATTTGCCATTGTGGCCTATAATGAGGAAAAATCCCTGCCCCAATTGCTGAGGGATCTGGAAAATCAGGATTATCCCCATGAAAAAATCGAGGTACTCCTGATTGACAGTATGTCCACCGATGCCACCCGGCAGATTATGAATCAGTTCCGGGAGAAAGCAAAGGATTTTCTTCGGGTGGAAGTGCTGGAAAATCCGGGAAAGCAAATCCCCTGCGGCAACAATGTGGCCTTGGACCATTACCAGGGAGATGCGATCATTCGCATGGATGCCCATGCCTCCATGCCACCGGAGTTTATCCGGAAAAATGTGGAAGTGCTGGAAAGCGGAGAAGCGGCCAGTGGCGGCCGCCGGCCGAATATCATCGATGGGGACTCTCCCTGGAAGCGGATGATCCTGGCGGCAGAACAGTCCATGTTCGGCAGCAGTATTTCCTCCTCCCGCCGCTCCACCAAGCGGATGTATCCCAAGAGCATCTTCTGCGGAATGTACCGCCGAGAGGTGTTTGACCGGGTGGGAAAGTACAATGAGCTACTGCCCCGGTCAGAGGACAACGACATCAATCAGCGGATTCGCCAGGCGGGGTATCGTCTGTGCTATAGCCCGGATATTGTGTACTACCAGCATACCAGGGCTACGTTAAAGGGAATGTTGCGGCAAAAATACGGCAACGGTTACTGGATTGGAAAGACCATGGGCATTAACCCCAAGTGTTTTTCCATTTACCATTTTGTCCCACTGTGTTTTGTGATGGGTATTTTGGGAACCAGTCTGCTTTGGGCATTGGGCTATCCCTTGTTGGGAAAGCTGATGTGGGGGGCCTATGGCCTTCTGGTGATCTTTTGCACTGCAGTGGAGCTGGGGAAAAAGCCCTTTAATCCAGCCAATTTCCTGTTGCCGGTGATGTTTCTGTTGCTCCATGTGAGCTATGGCGTAGGAACATTCATTGGCCTGATTGAAATGCCTTTTTGGGTGAAAAAGGTGAAAAAATCCCAAGAAAAGAGTTGATCTATTCTGTCTCAGTTTGAAATTCCCCAGGCAGAGGTTCGAAAAATGCAGATGGTGGGTCTGAATATGGCCCTGATGTTTGATGAATTCTGTCGGGAGCACGGCTTGACCTATTTCCTGTGTGGCGGATGCTGCATTGGGGCCATCCGCAATGGAGGCTTTATCCCTTGGGATGACGATGTGGATGTGTTCATGCCTCGGCCGGACTATGAAAAGCTCAAGGAGCTTTGGGTAGATACCCCGGCATATTCCATTCAGTATCCCAATGAAACCCGGGGTACGGAGAACCAGTTTTTGACCATCTGCGACAACAACACCACCTTCATCAAAACCTACCAGAAGAATCTGGACATCAACCATGGGGTGGTGCTGGATGTGTTGCCCCTGGATGGGTGTCCCACCGGTTGGCGGCGCAAGACCCAGAAATTGTGGGCACTGGCCTACTCCCTGTTTGTGGTGGGAAAGGCTCCGGAAAACCACGGCAAGGTAGTTTATGGACTGGGCAAACTGGCACTGGGTTTGGTTCCGGGGCAGAAAGCCCGGTATCGTCTGTGGCGTTTGTGTGAACGGAAAATGTCCCAGTACCCCATTTCGGAGTGCTCGTTGATTACGGAGTTGTGTTCCGGCCCCCATTATATGCAAAATGAGTACCCCCGGGAGATCTTCGACCAGGCGGTGCGGGCAAACTTTGAAGGGCATATGCTACCCATCCCCAAGGGGTATGATGCCTATTTGACCATGGCATTTGGAGACTATATGGCACTGCCCCCTGAGGAAAAGCGGGTGTGCCACCATGAGTATGAATTTATGGATATGGAACATAGCTATCAAACATACCGTGGGATTTATTACTGTGTGAAAGACTAAGGGAGGACGGCAGGATGGTCAGTTTTATTGTTCCGGTATATCGCTGTGAAGATTCCCTTCGCCGGTGTGCCGAAAGCATTCTTGGCCAGACCTACGGGGATTTGGAGCTGATTTTGGTGGATGACGGTTCCCCTGATGGTAGCGGAGCGTTGTGTGACCGCTTGGCCCAGGAGGACAGCCGGGTGCGGGTGATTCACAAAGAAAACGGTGGCCCCAGCAGTGCCCGGAACCGGGGACTGGAAGAAGCCCGGGGGACATACGTCCAATTTGTGGACAGTGACGACTATATCGATCCGGACATGACCCAGCGCATGGTTCAGCGAATGGAGCAGGAGCAGGTGCAGTTGGTGGTTTGTGGCCTGGTACTGACCCACCCTGACGGGGAGGAGCCTCGAGCCTATCCAGACATTCCCCGGCTGAAGGTGGAGCAGATGGCGTATCAAATCCCGGATTTCTTCCACAGTGGATTTCCCAATTCTCCCTGTACCAAATTGTATCGGCGGGAATATTTGAATCACCGATTTGACGAAACCATGCGGTTTGGTGAGGATTTGATGTTCAACCTGGGGTATTTCCGGAATATCCAGGTGTTGTCGGTGATGGATTTTTGCCCTCTGCATTATGTGGTGGACAATCCCAATTCCATCACTGGAAAGGCGGGAACCTACCGGGTGACAGATACCTTGCGGTATTATGGAGCCGGTGTAGCCTTTTATCGGGAACTGGGAAATGAGGATGTTGTGCCCCAGTTCCGCCGGGAGGGAGCTCTGACCTTGTTTTATGCGGTGATGGAGATTCTTCCGGCTCAGGATGTGCCAGAAAAGGACAAGCGTACGTTGGTGAAGCACCAACTTCGGAATCAGACAGCCCGGGAAATCTTGGCAGATGACCCGATGCTGGCTGTCCGGCATCGGGTGAGCTTCTGTCTCATGCGCCACGGGTGCATGACTGGACTGAAGATTCTGGCCCGGATTTATCAAAAACGAATATGATCCCCCGGAGCACCTTGACCCGGTGAGGGGGAACGTTAGGAGGAATGACCATGGGTGTACCCGAAATATCTGTGATCGTCCCGGTGTACCAGGTGGAACCCTATTTGGAGCGGTGTGTTCAGTCTGTGCGGAACCAAACCTTCCGGGATTTTGAGCTGATTTTGGTGGACGATGAGTCTCCAGATCGGTGCGGAGAAATGTGTGATGCCTTTGCCCGGCAGGATGATCGGATTCGTGTGCTGCACAAGAAAAACGATGGATTAAGCGAAGCGAGAAATGCGGGAATGGATCTGGCTCGGGGTAGATATGTGTGCTTTGTGGACAGCGATGATTTCATCGATCCGGAAATGCTCCAGGTGCTGCACGACTTAGCGCAGAAGCATCGGGTCGAGATTGCCATTTGTGGAGTACGGGATTGCTACGAAGGGGGCGTGTATGAACAGGATCCGGTTGAGGAAGAACTGGTAATTTCTGGCGTGGAGGCCCTAGGATTGACGCTGGAGGGAAAGAAGCTCCCGGGTTCCGTGTGTACCAAGCTCATCCTTCGGGAACTGGCTCAGAAAAACCGGTTTTTGAAAGGGCGCACCTATGAGGACGCCTTTTACACCCCTCAGTTGTTGCTGGGGGCAAAAGTGGTGGCTGCCACGACCCGGTCATTGTATTCCTATTGGCATCGGGCAGACAGCATTACCACCCATCCCTTTCGGGAGCAGAACATGGATGTGATTGATGCCTACGCCTACACCCTGGAGCAGGTGATGAAATATTGCCCTGAGTTGGAGGATGTGGCTCGTTTCCGGCTGTATTGGGCCCACTTTGTGGTGTTGGATAAGATCCTGCTGACTGGCCGGGCGGAGGAGATTGCCCAATATTCCCAGATCAAGGCCTATTTGAAGAAGCATTGGTACGATGTGTTGCATTGCGGCTATTTTACCAAGGAGCGGCGTCTGGGTGTGGTGGCATTAAAGCTCCATGTGGGGCTTTACCGGATTCTGGTGCTGTGGCAGCAAAAACGACTGGAGATTCACGGATGACAAGGAGTGGGGGAAATAAGATGAAAATAAACGGAGAACGATGGAACAGGGGATTGGGAGAAGCCCGCTTTTGGTATATCATGCTGTATATGATTTACACTGGTGTATTTTCCTTGACGCCCATCCGTAGTTGGATGGAGGGTGGGAGCGTGAATGGCCTGGTATATGCGTTGCTTGCCGGCGTGGGAGGGCTGCTGTTGTTGGTGGACTTTTTCCATGACCAGGTGATGTTTTCCCGGAAACACTCCATTTTGCTGGTGGCCTTTGTGGTGGCCATGGGAATTTCTACCCTGTGTAACGCAAGCTATGGCATCACCAGCAATCTGAAAACCACGGTGTGGACCGCGATTCAGATGTTCCTGCTTCTGTGCATTGACACTCGCCAACCCAAAGAGCGGATGTTCCGCCAGTTCCGGATTTTTGGAGAGACCTTCTGCGGCGTGTGGACGGTGGCAGTGTGCTACTCTCTTTGGATGTATTTGGCCCAGGTGGCTGGGGTGTATCACTTCCATGATGTAGCCTACGGTGTTCGTACCGGATTTGTGGACAGCCGGTTGTTCGGTGTGTTTTCTGACCCCAATTACGCTTCCATGACCAGTTTGGCGGCGATGGGATTGCTCACCCTGTTTTTGACCCGGCCTGGAAGAAGCTTGGGGTGGCGGATCTATTACAGCGTCAGTCTGGTGTTACAAATGTGCTATGTGATTCTCTCTGGTTCCAGAACGGCAGAGTTGGCTTTGGCGGGAAGTTGTGCCGTGGTGGTGGGCTTCCTGGCCTGGTGCTGGGTGGAACGGAAGGGTGAGCGGAGAATCTTGCGGTTGCTGGCGGCGGTGCTGGGGGCTGTGCTCAGTGTGGCACTGGTCTTTGGCCTGTTTTCTCTAGGAAAAACCGGCCTGAGTTATGCACCCCATGCGTATCAAACCATCTTTCCCACGGAAACCACCAACGGCGAGCAGACCATTCCTTCCAATCGGGAGGAGGAAACGGTGGCAACTACTCCGAACCGGGTGGATCTGACCCGGGGTGATGTGGTAGATTCGGCGGATTTTTCCAACAACCGGTTCCAAATCTGGTCGGACTATTTGAAGGTGTTTGCAACCACCCCCATTGTGGGTACCTCTCCAAGAAACCCCAATGCCTATGTCATGGACCATTTTGACAATCTTTATATCAATCAAAAGCAGTATTCCGTCCACAATAGCTACCTGGTGGTGTTGGTATGTACAGGCATTTTAGGTGCTGTGCCCATGGCATTGTGGTTGGTGCTGGTGGTGGTAGACGTGCTGGGCTACCTGATTCGCCGGAGAAACAGCCGGGATGAATATTATCCTTTGGTGCTGGGACTCACCGGTGTGATGGCGGCACTGGCCATTGGCGCATTCCCCTTGCTGTACCTGTTCTTCAGCAACATGGTGCTGGATGTGATCTTCTGGGTTTTGCTGGGATACACCCTGAGCTTTATCCGGATGAGCGAACCGGAGAACGATAAGCCCTCGCTGGCTCGGAACCTGACGCGGAAGCTGCTGAGAAAAAAAGGAGATTCTCTTCATGGATGCTGAGAAAAACGAAGCGCTGAAACGGAAAGCGGTGGGCGGCGTACTTTGGAAACTGGCGGAGCGTGGCTGCGCCCAGGTGGTTTCCCTGGTGGTTTCCATTGTGCTGGCCCGGCTGCTGATGCCGGAGGATTATGCCGTGGTGAGCATTGTCACCATCTTCTTCACATTTTGCAATGTGTTGATTTCCGGTGGATTGAACACGGCGCTGATTCAGAAAAAAGACGCAGATGCGGAGGATTACTCCGCAGTGCTTATGATGTCCATGACCATTGCAGGGATTCTGTATGGCCTGATGTTCTTCCTGGCCCCCACCATTGCCCGACTGTATGAAAAATCCCAGTTGGTGTCGGTGATTCGGGTTATGGGACTGACATTCTTCATCAATGCGGTGAAGTCGGTGCTCAGTGCCTACACGTCCAATCATTTGCAGTTCCGGAAGTTTTTCTTCTCCACCATCATTGGAACGGTGATTTCCGCTGGGGTGGGAATTGGAATGGCACTTCATGGAATGGGGGCCTGGGCACTGGTGGCCCAGCAAATGACCAACAGCTTCATCGATACGCTGGTGCTGTTGGTCACCACCCGGATTCGCTTTGTCCGGGTGAAGAACATCAAACGGATTAAGCCATTGTTTGACTACGGCTGGAAGGTCTTTGTTTCCAGCATCGTCACCGTGGCCTACGACCAGATCAATCCCTTGATCGTGGGTCTGAAATTTACCGATGCCGACCTGGCCTTCTATTCCAAGGGAAAGAGTTTCCCGGGATTGATCAACTCCACCATTTCTGATACCTTAGCGGCGGTGCTGTTTCCGGTGATGAGCAAAGTGCAGGACAACACCCGGGAGATTTTGGCTCTGACCCGGCGGTATGTCCGGACAGCTAGCTATGTGATCTTCCCCATGATGGTGGGATTTGCCATGGTGGCAGAGAGCTTTGTCCAGGTGGTGCTGACGGAAAAGTGGATGGATGCGGCACCCTATATTCAGATTTTTGCCCTGGCGTATATGTTTGACATGATCAACGTGGGCAATTTGCAAGCAATCAAGGCCATTGGCCGGAGTGATATCTCCCTGATTTTGGAGATTTTGAAGAAGAGTGCCTATTTTGTGATAGTGGCATTGTTTGTCTTTTTGACAGACAGCCCGGAGGCCTTGGCTCTGTCGGCCGTTTTGTGTACCTGTGTGGCATTGCTCATCAATACCTTTCCCAACCGGAAACTCATTGGCTATCGCTATCGTTACCAGTTGATGGATGTGTTGCCCAATCTGGCATTGTCGTTGGTGATGGGGCTGGTGGTATATCTGGTGGGGAAACTGGCGTTGCCTGGTGTGGCGATTTTGGCCATTCAGGTTCTTTTGGGTATGGCGGTGTATGTGGCCATGAGCCTGCTGACCAAAAACGAGAGCTTCTTCTATTTGCTCCAGTATATCAAACGGTTTACGAAAAGAGGATAACCCCATGGGTGGTATCAAACAAGTTGTAAAGAAAATCATTCGGAGCCTTCCGGGCAAACAATACATTGTTCTGGAAAGCTATCCCGATTTATGCGATAATACCAAGCCGGTGTTTGACGAACTCCTTGCCAGAGGCTATGACAAAGCGTATACCTTTGTCTGGTGGGTGAAGGATCAAAATGCTTCTTTGCCCCAATTCCCCAATACGGTGTATGTGGATGAGAAAACCTGGTTTCACCGAATGAAGAAAACCTGGTGTTGTCTCCGGGCAAAAAGCCTGATTTGCTGCAATCAGTTTCTTCATTCCTCCCTGGATGAGATTCCTTCTTTTTATCTCACCCACGGAACCACCATCAAAAAACTCCCGGGCTACGCCCTGCCGGAGGATATTACCTATACCATCCTGGCATCGGAGGGGGTTCGGGGATTTATGGCAGAGGCACTGGAAGCCTCGGAAGATCGGTTTTATCCCCTGGGATATCCGAGAAACGATGTGTTTTTCCAGAAAAAGGTGGATCTGAAGCCTCTGTTTCCCGGCAACTATGAAAAAATCCTGGTGTGGTATCCCACCTTCCGGCAACACCGGAACGGATTGAAAACCGATGCAGTTAATGCTCTGCCCATCATCCACGATCAGCGCAAAGCAAAGGAATTGAACCGCATTGCCCGGGAAGAGGGGGTGCTGCTGGTACTCAAGCCCCATTTTGCCCAGGATGTGAGTTATGTCCAAAGTCTGAACCTTTCCAACATCCGATTCATTGACGATTCCTTCTTCGCGGAACACGGCATTACGTCCTATGAATTTGTGGGAAGCTGCGACGGCATGATTACGGATTATTCCTCCATTTACTATGATTTTCTCCTGTGTGACAAGCCGGTGGCGGTGGTGTGGGAGGATCTGGAGGAGTACCGCCAGAACCCTGGCATTGCCGTGGATTTGGATTACTATCTGAAAGGCGCGGAGAAGATCTACACCCTGGAGGATTTTGGGGTGTTTCTCCGGAATGTGGCTCGGAACCTCGATCCCCTTCAGGCTCAGCGCAGGGAAATCTGCCCTGTGGTGAACTGCGACACCGACGGTTCCAGCACCCAGCGGGTGACGGATTTCATCGTGGAAAAGTCCGGGCTATAACGGAGGGCAAAAGGGATGATGATCCTGTTTTTAGGGTATGTCGCCCTGTGCCTGTGGGGTCTGGGTCTGAATCGAAGAAAGGGGGAGCTGGAGGATTACCTCAGCCTGGAGCGCACACAATGCGTCAAAGGCGTGTTTATTATGTTGGTATTCTTCAGCCACTTCAATTCCTATGTTACCTACGACAAGGCTTGGGATTTGGCCTATCAGGCAGTGGTTCGATCCTTTGGCCAGGGAATGGTAACCCTCTTTTTGCTCTATTCCGGATATGCCGTGACGGTTTCCGCAGCAAGGAAGGGGATGGGGTATGTCAAGTCCATGCCCTGGAAACGAATGGGGGGAACCTTGTTCCAGTTTGACTGTGCCGTGGTAGGATATATGCTATTGGGCCCGGAAGGGAGCCTGACCTGGAAAAAGGGAGTGTTGTCCCTGATCGGTTGGGAGTCTGTGGGAAACTCCAATTGGTATATTTTCGTGATTCTGGTGCTGTACGCCTTGAGTTATCTGGCTTTTCGGGTACTGGGGACGGAGCGAAAAGTTCCGGTTGCCTGGATGGTGCTGGTGCTGACGGCAGGATTGGTGATCGGCTGTCATCGCTACGGCTGGCGGCCCAGCTGGTGGTATGATACCGCTTTATGTTACCCCATGGGAATGTTGTGGGCGGCTTATCGGGAGAAAATCGACAAGGCCGTTCAGAACCATGGCTGGCTTTATTTGCTGGTGCTGGTCTTGGGCGTGACTGGGGTATATGTGCTGAAATTCCGTCTGTCCGGCTCCATGGCCCATACCATCGTGACCCATCTGGTGTTTACCGGAACGGTGGTGCTGGCGACGATGAAGCTGAAGGTGGGAAACCCGGTGCTGCAATGGCTGGGCAAGTATCTGTTCGAGATCTACATTCTTCAACGCATCCCCATGATTTTGGGCAAGCGTTGGGGATTTGCTGAAAAAAATATCTATTTGTATGTCCTATTCTGTCTGGTTGTGACCCTGGTGCTTTCCCCCTTGTTTCGCAGGGGGGTGTCCTGGCTGTGGGGGTTGGTGAGCCGGGGGACGGGATCCCTTTTTCTCCGGGGGAATCGGAGCAGTTTCGAAAAGGAGCGATAAAATATGGTTTTTGCCGCAATTTTGGCTGGGGGCGTTGGCTCCCGGATGCACATGGCGGATATGCCCAAGCAGTTTCTGCCCCTGGGCAACAAGCCGGTGATCATCCACACCTTGGAAAAATTCCTGCTGTGCCGGGATTTTGACCAGGTTTACCTGGGTGTCCACCCGGATTGGGTGGGGTATATGAATGACCTGGTGGAGCGGTATGTCCCCGGCCAGGAAGCTCGGATCACCGTGGTGGCAGGTGGTTCCGACCGGAACAGCACCATCTTCAACATTGTGGATGCCATCGAGGAGAGTTATGGCCCTTCGGAAGATCACATCATTGTCACCCACGATTCGGTTCGTCCCTTCGTCACCTTGCGGATGATTGAGGAGAACATCGCCGGAGCAAAAGCCCATGGTGCGGTGGATACGGTGGTTCCTGCTGTGGATACTATTGTGGTCTCCCAGGACGGAACGCTGATTTCCAACATCCCCGACCGGGCTCAGATGTACCAGGGACAGACCCCCCAGAGCTTCCGCATCCAGGTGTTGAAGAAACTGTATGCTTCGCTGTCCCAGGAGGAAAAGAAAATCCTCACCGATGCCTGCAAAATTTGTGTGGTTCGGGATTATCCCGTGCATCTGGTGATGGGTTCCACCACCAATTTGAAGATCACCACCCCGGGGGACTACAAGATCGCCCAGGCCATGGTGGGAGGACACATCGGTGATTAATCAGGTTTATCAGTTGGTGGCGCCCAAGGTGTTCTCGGTGAAATACGAGGATTTGTCCTATGGGGACAAGGTGTTGGTGCGTCCGGAATATATGGCAGTATGCCATGCAGATCAGCGGTATTATCTGGGACAGCGGGACATGGAGACCCTCCACAAGAAGCTGCCCATGGCCTTGATTCATGAGTGCTGTGGCCGGGTGGTGTATGACCCTGCCGGGAAACTCCAGCCGGGACAGTCGGTGGTGATGATTCCCAACACCCCTCTGGGGGATAGCGGCCCTATTTACGAAAACTATGCCAAAGGATCCTATTTCCTCTCCAGCGGCCATGATGGCTTCATGCGGGAAATTGTGGCCATTGATGCAGACCGGGTGGTTGCCTATAACGGTGTGCCTGCCTCCATTGCCGCCATTACGGAGTTTATCAGTGTGGCAGTCCATGCGGCGACTCGCTTTGACCGGGTGGCCCATGAGATTCGGGATCGGATCGGCATTTGGGGAGATGGCAGTCTGGCCTATGTGGTGGCAAATGTGCTGCTGGCCAAGTTCCCGAAGAGTAAAATCGTGGTCATCGGCCGGGACAGCCGGAAGCTGGCGCAGTTCTCCTTTGTCCATGAGACACATCTTTCCAGTGCCATTCCCCAGGATTTTGTGGTGGATCACGCCTTTGAGTGCTGCGGCGGAGAGGGAAGCTACTACGCCATTGAGGATGTGATTCGCTATATCAATCCCCAGGGCACGTTGATGCTCATGGGTGTCAGCGAGAACAAGGTGGCAATCAATACACGAATGGTGCTGGAAAAGGGTATGACCCTGGTGGGATGTTCCCGTTCCGGCCGGGTGGATTTTGAACAGGCAGTGACGCTGCTGAACAATCCCAAGTTTCAGAAGCGGTTGAAGATCATCATCTTCCAGGACGATCCGGTGCGTTCTATCCAGGATCTCCATCGGGTGTTCCGCAATGATTTGACCACCCCCTTCAAAACCGTGTTCCGGTGGGAACTGTAAAAAATAAGATCGAAATGATGGGAGCGGTCAAAAAATGGGCCGCTCCCCCTTTTTTCGGAAGAAATGGGTTCCGAGCCGGCCGGGGGTTGCGGATTGTGTCCCGGTGTGGTATGATAATATAGAAAAAGAAGAAACTACCCATGAGAAATGGAGAAAGATCGGATATGTACGAATTGATTACCGAGGCAACCAAGGCGGAATACGAAGCCTTTATCCAGTCCCATCCCCAGGGACATTTTGCCCAGAGCCACCTGTGGGGTGCCCAGAAAACCGCCTGGAAGTTCCAGGCTTTGGTGGTGCGGGGAGATGACGGAGCAATCAAAGGCTCCATTGGCGTTCTGATTCGGAAAGCACCGGTGTTCCCGGTGTCCATGCTCTACATCTGCCGAGGGCCGGTGTGCGATTTGACGGATACCCAGACGCTATGCCAGTTGGTGGAGGGGGCCAAGGCGTTGGCCAAGGAACACCATGGCTACGTCATCAAGGTTGATCCCTATGTTCCGGTGACGAATACGGCCTTCCGGAAGGAACTGGAGCATCTGGGCTTCCGGTGTATGCAGGAGGGCAAGAACTTCGAAGGTATCCAGCCCCGGTTTGTGATGCACCTGGACGTGGAGGGCAAGACGGAGGAGGAGATTCTGGCTTCCTTTACCCAGTCTCACCGGAGAAAGGTGCGTACCGGTCCGAAAAAGGGTGTGGAAGTTCGGATTTGCGGTCAAGAGATGATCCCGGAATTCACCCGGATCATGGTGGAGACCGGCCTGCGGGACAACTTTGTAACCCGGGATGAGGCATATTTTTCCAATATGCTGAAAAACCTGGGGGAGCATTGCCGGCTGTATATGGCCTTTTGTGAAGGGGAGCCCATTGCCGGCACCTTGGCCATTTGGTTCGGGGATAAGGTTTGGTATCTTTACGGTGCCAGTTCCAACAATCGCCGGGAGACCATGCCCAACTATATGCTCCAGTGGGAAATGATCCGCTGGGCCATTGAGAAAAAGTGCCGGATTTACGACTTCCGGGGGGTTTCCGGAGATTTGACCGAGGACAATCCCCTTTATGGTCTGTATAAGTTTAAGAAGGGCTTCAACAGTGAGTTGGTGGAGTTCATCGGGGAGTTCGACCTGGTGATTAGCCCATTCTGGTATCAGACCATTAAGTTGGCGACCAAGGCCTACAGCAAGGTGAAGGTTGCCCGTTATCTGTTGAAAAATAAGAAAAGCTAAGGCATCACAGAAAAAGGAGGGCCCCTGATGAAACGCTATGTGGTGGATCAGGACGGGTTGAGAGACAATGTCCGGCTGCTTCTGGAAAAGGCTGGGGATAAAACTCTTTGGGCTGTGCTCAAGGGGGATGGTTACGGCTTGGGATTGGTGCCCATGGCACGGTTGCTTCGTCAATGGGGCGTGGATCATTTTGCTGTAACAGAGGTTCGGGAAGTACAGGCATTGCGAGAAGATGGATTTGACGGTTCCGTTTTGATGATGGAAGGGACTTGCAATCCCCAGGAAG
This sequence comes from uncultured Oscillospiraceae bacterium, assembly GCA_964604925.1. Lineage (GTDB taxonomy): Bacteria > Bacillota > Clostridia > Oscillospirales > Oscillospiraceae > Faecousia. The sequence continues at coordinate 26,005 of CAZSAZ010000001.1, forward strand.
TTCAGACTCTTCTGGAACTGGGAGCCATTTTAACCATCGGTTCCCAGGAAGATGCCTGGATTGCCGATGAACTGGCCAGAAAGATGGGGTGTTTGGCTCCGGTTCACGGGAAAATCGATACAGGCATGGGTCGCTATGGATTTTTGCCCAGCCAGGTGGATGTCCTGGCAGCATTGTATCGGGAATGTTCCCATTTGTCCTTTTCTGGAATCTACACCCACTTTTATAACTCCAGCGAACCGGTTCCCACGCAGGCCCAGTTCCGCCGGTTCCAAGGCGTTTTGGCGCAGCTTCGGGAGAAGGGATTGGAACTGGGAATGGTTCATTGCTGCAATTCCTCGGCTTTTTTGAAGTACCCCGAAATGCACTGCGACGGCGTGCGGGTGGGTTCTGCCCTGCTGGGGCGGGTGACCATCGGCGGCGACACAGGATTGCATCGAATCGGAGATTGTCAGGCGGAGTTGGAGGAGATCCGAACCATCCCCGCGGGACATACAGTGGGTTATGGTGCAGGGTGGAAGGCCCGGCGGGAGACCCGGATTGGGGTGCTCTCTGTGGGATATTTCCACGGCTTTGCAGTGGATCGGGGATATGATTTGTGGCGTTGGCAGGATTGTGCCCGGGGTGTTGCGCGATATGTCAAAGCCTTTCTCCAGCGTCGGGCACTGTACGTCACCGTCAATGGAAAGCCTTGCCGGGTGCTGGGCCATGTGGGCATGGTGAATATGGTCATCGACATCACCGACTGCGACTGCGCATTGGGGGACCTGGCCCATGTCAACATCAATCCCCTTTTGCTCAAGGGTGTGGAAATCCAGTACCTTTAAGAACAATATTCCGGAAAAGCACGTCATTTGACGTGCTTTTTTGGTTCTGGGAAATGAAATTTCGATGGGATTCCCCTGGGGTTCTGGGTAGAATGGTGGCAATGCTGACGAAAGGGGAATGTGCCATGCAATGCACCAGACTGAAAACCTATATGGAGACGGGACGGGTGGTTTTTCTTCCTGCCCGGGGAATCTGTCCCAATCCGGAACAACCCCGACAGGTGTTTGACGAGGAAGGGTTGGAGGAACTGGCGGCCTCCATCCGGGAACATGGGATTCTCCAGCCCCTGTCCGTGCGTCGGGTGGGAAACCGCTATGAACTCATTGCCGGGGAGCGGCGGCTTCGGGCGGCACAAAAGGCGGGATTGACGGAGATTCCCTGTATTGTGATGAATTTGGAGGAAGGGGAATCCGGGGTTGTGGCTCTGGTGGAGAATTTGCAACGGAAGGATCTGGATTTTGTGGAGGAGGCTCTGGGGCTGTCTCGGCTGATCCAGCTACGGGGGTTAAGCCAAGAGCAGGCGGCTCGATTGATTGGCAAGAGCCAAAGTGCCGTGGCCAATAAACTTCGCCTCCTGCGACATTCGCCCCAGGTGCTCCAAGCCATCCGGGAGGGGAATCTGACCGAACGCCATGCCCGGGCGTTGCTCCGGCTGGAGGACGAAAATCAGAAGCTGGAAGCAATCGGAGTCATCCTTCGCCAGGGGTTGAGTGTGGCACGCACAGAACGATATATCCAGCAAATGCTCCACCGGGAGGAATCTGCCTCCCCGGGACGGGTCAATGTGGGGGGATTTCTCAACTACCTGAACCAGTCCATGGCTCGGATGCAGGCGGCGGGAATCGGAGCGGTGTCCCAACGCCGGGAGACGGAACGGGAGATTGTTGTGACCATTACCATCCCAAAATAGGAAAATCAAACAAATTCAACAGAAAACTCCTGGAAATTCCCGGAAAATTTGAAGGGCATCTGGAATAAAAAGATTGCATTTTGGGATTTGGTGTGATATAAAAGTACGTTGAGAGAACATTCGATATCATACGTCAAAAAGGAGACGAAGTGCATATGCCCAAGCGGGAAAATATTCGAAATATTGCCATTATTGCCCACGTTGACCACGGTAAGACCACCCTGGTGGACGAAATGCTGAAGCAGGGCGGCATCTATCGGGAAAATCAGGCTACGGTGGATCGGGTCATGGACTCCGGCGATTTGGAGCGAGAGCGTGGCATTACCATCCTGGCAAAAAATACTTCCATTTACTACAAGGACACCAAGATTAACATCGTGGATACCCCGGGCCACGCTGACTTCGGCGGCGAGGTGGAGCGGATCCTGAAGATGGTCAACGGCGTCATTCTGCTGGTTGATGCTGCCGAAGGCCCCATGCCCCAGACCCGGTTCGTTCTGCAAAAGGCCCTGGAGCTGGGTCACAAGGTCATTGTGGCGGTGAACAAGGTGGACAAGCCCGATGCCCGGGTTCATGAGGTCATGGACGAGGTGTTGGAGCTGCTGCTGGATCTGGACGCCACTGATGAGCAGTTCAACTCTCCCACGGTGTTTTGCTCCGGTCGCCAGGGTACGGCATCCTATGGCCCCGATGAGGCCGGTACCGATCTGGTGCCCCTGTTTGAAACCATCGTCAACTACATTCCCGCTCCCGAGGGAGATGAGAATGAGCCTTTGCAGTTGCTGGTATCCTCCATTGACTACAATGAGTATGTGGGTCGGATCGCAGTGGGGCGGATCGAGCGGGGTACCATCAAGGTTAACCAGGAGGTCACCATCTGCGATTACCACGACGAGTCTGTGAAGCAGAAGGCCAAGGTTGTGGCACTGTATGAGTATGACGGTCTGGGGAAGAATCCCATCCAGACGGCTTCTGCCGGTGAGATTGTGGCACTGTCTGGTATTGCGGACATTACCATTGGCCGTACCATTTGCGCCCCGGAGCGGATCGAGGCACTGCCCTTTGTGAAGATCAGCGAGCCCACCATTGAGATGACCTTTGCGGTCAACGACTCTCCCTTTGCCGGACGGGAAGGCAAATATGTCACCTCCCGGAACCTGCGGGATCGGCTGGAAAAGGAACTGATGAAGGATGTGTCCCTCCGGGTGACGGAGCAGGGCACCGATGCCTTTAATGTGGCTGGTCGAGGCGAAATGCACCTGTCCATTTTGATGGAGACGATGCGCCGGGAAGGCTACGAGTTCTCCGTGTCCACCCCCCGTGTGCTGACCCGGGAGATTGATGGCAAGCTCTGCGAACCCATCGAGCGGATGGTGGCCGATGTGCCGGAGGAGTGCATGGGTGCCGTCATTGAGAAAATGGGCCGCCGGAAGGGCGATCTGCTGGGAATGACTCCGGTGGGCAACCGGTATCGTCTGGAGTTCATGGTTCCGTCTCGTGGCCTGTTTGGCTACCGGAATGAATTCCTCACCGACACTCGCGGCGAGGGCATTATGAGTTCCGTGCTGGATTCCTATGCTCCCATGAAGGGGGAAATTGAGCGTCGCCTGGTTGGCTCCTTGATTGCGTTTGAGACAGGTGAGGCTTGCTCCTATGGCCTGTTCAACGCCCAGGAGCGGGGTGCCCTGTTTATTGGCGCCGGTACGCCGGTTTATGCCGGTATGGTGGTCGGCGTGTGCAGTCGAAACGAGGATATGACCGTCAATGTCTGCAAGAAGAAGCAGTTGACCAATATGCGTGCCGCCGGTTCCGATGAGGCCCTGCGGCTGGTGACGCCCCGGGTTTACTCCCTGGAGCAGTGCCTGGAATTCCTGGCGGATGACGAGCTTTTGGAGTGTACCCCCAAGAACCTGCGGATCCGGAAACGGGAACTGGATCACGCCACCCGGATGCGTCAGACCATGAAGCGTCGGGCAGAACAGCAGTAAGAAATCAAATACAAACCGCCAGGGTTCCGGAAAGGAACCCTGGCGGTTTTCAGCGTTATGGAAGATCAATAGGTCAGTCCTTTGGGGTAGAAGAACCGGATTTTGTGGGGGGAGACCCGGCAATCGGCCACGGCGGTGTTGAGAATCTCTCCGTCCAAATTGATGGGAGTTTCTCCGTCGCAGGTGATACGGATGGCATCGGTGCGGATATGCCGTACCAGTTGTGGCATTTCCTGGTACCGACCGGCTTTGTATTTGCCTACCACACCGGCCACCTGGAACAGGTTCAGCTTCTTCACGATGAGCACATCCAGCAGACCGTCTGCTGGGTCGGCATCGGGGACGGCGTAGAACCCACCGCCATACCACCGGGCATTGGCAATGCAGATCATGGTCTGGCGATCGTCGATCACCTCGCCGTTCACTTCGATGACATAGTGTTCGGAGATTCCCTGAACCACGTTGACCACCGTGGACATGACATAGGCACCGGAGCCGGAGACATGGGGCAGATGCTTGTACTCCGCCATTTTGTTGCCCACCCGGGCATCCAGGCCCACACAGCAAATATTCAGTGCATAGCTTCCGTTGATGTCAATTAGGTCAAACTCTGTTTCTTCGGCATCCAGAAGCCGCTCCAGACTCCGGAAGGCATCGGGCTCGGAGAAAATCTTGACAAAATCGTTGCCGCTTCCGGCAACATATACGGTGACGGCCACATTGGGGAATCCGGCGGCACCATTCACCGCCTCATTCAGGGTGCCGTCTCCGCCACAGGCGTAGACCCGAATTTCTTTTCCGGTCTCGGCAGCCTCCCGGGTGATGCGGGTGATATCTCCGGGGGCGGTGGAATGGGCAATGCGGTAGGAAAGACCCTTCTTCTCGCACAGGGTTTGGATCAATGCGGAATACTCAATGGTCTTGTCCACCTTGCCTGCGGCGGGGTTGATGATAAAAAGATGTTCCATGAATTGCTCTCTCCCATGGGCTTGGAAAAGCCAATGTTATTTCTTGTTTTTCCCGGGGAACCGTCTGTCCTGACCCAGATACATATAGTAGTCACACTTAATCATACCGTTGTAGAGCTTCCGCTTCTTGTCGGCACGCTTGCCGAAATAATGCTCGAATTCCGGCTCAGAAGTGATGATATACTTTTTCCAGCCATCTGCAAACTTCAGGTGCCGCCCCAGAGCCTGGTACAATCGCTGTGCATTCTGGCGATCCATCATCCGTTCTCCGTAGGGGGGATTGCAGATGATGACACCGGACTCGGCAGGCAGACTCATCTTGGTGGCATCTCCATCTTTGAAGGTGATGAGCTTTCCAACACCCGCTTTCCGGGCATTGGCCATGGCCAGAGAGACGCTTTTGGGATCGTTGTCCGAGCCCAGGATCCGGTATTCTCCATGGAATTCCTTATCCAGCGCCTCGCTGCGGACGTTGCGCCAAACCTGGGGATCCACCCAGTGGAACTTCTCACTGGCAAAGCTACGGTTCATGCCTGGAGCCCGGTTGATGGCGATGAGGGCAGCCTCGATGGGAATGGTACCGGAGCCGCAGAAGGGATCCCAAATGAAATCCCGGCCACGATACCGGGTCAACTGAACCATGGCGGCAGCCAGGGTCTCCCGCAGGGGGGCATCGTTGCCCACGGCCCGGTAGCCACGCTTGTGCAGACCAACACCGGAGGTATCCAGATACAATGTAACCTGATCGTGCATGATGGAGAACTGGAGCTGATGCTTCACGCCATCCTCAGGCAGCCAGGAAATACCGTATTTTTCTCCCAAACGGCGGGAAGCGGCCTTTTTGATAATCGCCTGGCAGTCGGGGACGGACATAAGCTGGGAATTCAGACAGTGACCCTTCACAGGGAAGGCACCATTCTGGGGAATGTAATCCTCCAAAGGTGTACGGTAGACACCCTGGAACAGATCTTCAAAGGTGGTAGCCTTGAAAGAGGCCAGCACCAGCAGCACTCGCTCACCGGTGCGCAGATTCAGGTTGGCTTTGGCCATGGCGGTTTCGTCACCGGAAAACAGGACACGCCCGTTTTCCACCTGGACGTTGTTCAGATCCATGCGGCGGAGTTCGTCTCCCGCCAGACCCTCCAGACCAAAGAGGGTGGGCACCGCAAACAGCATTTCGTTCATATAACCTCCTGACGGTTTCCCGTCTATGCTCATTTTTCCAATAGTATACCGCATTTTTCTCCCAATGGCAATGAATATTTCCGTGGATGGTTGGTTTTTCTCCATTTTTCTGTATTTAGCCGAGTCTGGGGAAGGATATGGTGAAGAAAATGGAATCTTAAGAATTCTTAAATCGATATAAAAATACTTTTATTTTTCTAAAAATGGAAAATATGCCGATTTTGTGGATAAAAACCAGTCGAAATCACGCAAATTATGGAAATATCAGGAGAAAATGCGGTGTGAGACAGATTGACGTTTTTGTGGAAATCTGGTACAGTAAAGACAGCCCAATTAGCAAGCGTGGCTGAAAAAGGAGGTATCACAATGAATTGGGAAGCAATTTTTTGGCTGGCTGCAATGGTCGTATTCCTGCTGGCTGAGGCCGCAACGGTGACACTGGTGTCTATCTGGTTTGCGGCCGGTGCTCTGGTCGCCATTGTGGTTGCCCTCCTGGGAGGCGGTGTGGTGCTGGAAGTGATGGCATTTCTGGTAACGGCATCGTTGCTGCTGATTTTCCTGCGTACCATGGTGCGTCGGTTTCTACAGCCGCGGATGGTCCGAACCAATGTGGATGCCATTGTGGGAACCACCGGATTCGTCTCCACCCCCATTAACAACGTGGCCGCCCATGGCCAGGTGAAACTGGGGGGCATGGAGTGGTCTGCCCGCTCCACCACCGGAGCTCATTTGCCCGAGGGGGCACTGGTTCAGGTGGATCGGGTGGAGGGAGTGAAGGTTTACGTCTCCCTGGTGGAGGAATCGATCTCCCAAGAAGTGTAATCGTCATCGGGGTAAGGAGGAACTATTATGGATTTTTTGATCGTCATTGGCGCAATCGTACTCATTGCGATTTGCATTGTCGTTAGTAACATCTCCGTAGTGCAACAGTCTCGAGCCTATGTCATTGAGCGGCTGGGTGCATTCCATACTGTGTGGGGTGTGGGCCTCCATGTAAAGATTCCCTTCCTGGATCGAGTCGCCCGTCGAGTCAGCCTGAAGGAGCAAGTTTTGGATTATCCTCCCCAGCCGGTGATCACCAAGGATAACGTTACCATGCAGATCGATACGGTGGTCTATTTCCAGATCACCGACCCCAAGCTCTATACCTATGGCGTGGAGCAGCCTATGATGGCTATGGAGACCCTGACTGCAACCACCCTGCGAAACATCATTGGTGATTTGGAGCTGGATCAGACCTTGACCAGCCGTGATGTGGTGAATACCAAAATGCGTGCCATTCTGGATGAGGCCACTGATCCTTGGGGCATTAAGGTCAACCGGGTGGAACTGAAGAACATTTTGCCTCCAACGGATATTCAGAACTCCATGGAAAAGCAGATGAAGGCAGAACGTGATCGCCGTCAGGCCATCTTGCAGGCCGAGGGCTCCAAGAAGTCTGCCATCCTCATTGCAGAAGGCGAACGGGAATCTGCCATTCTCCGTGCAGATGCAGAAAAGCAGGCCGCCATTTTGCAGGCAGAGGCAGAGCGTCAGGCAGCAATTTTGAAGGCCGAAGGCGAGGCTGAGGCCATCCGTCAGGTGCAGCAGGCTCTGGCTGATTCTTTGAAGATGCTCAATGAGTCCGCCCCCAATGACCAGGTGGTGAAGCTCAAGGCCATTGAGGCCATGGAAAAGGTGGCAGACGGCAAGGCAACGAAGATCATCATCCCCAGTGAGATCCAGGGGCTGGTTGGCTTGGCCAACGGTCTGGTGGAAGGTGCCAAGGGGGAATGATCCCCCAAAGGAGGGAAACGACATGACAAAAGCCAGGCTCTTTCTCCCGGGACTGTTGGTGCTGGGATTATTGGGGGGAATGGTTCGATTTTGGGGCAGCATCGGTAGCTGTGCCATTGGGCTGAGCTTGATTTTGATGGTGACGGAGTTGATTTGGCAACAGATCATGGGTACCCGGGATGAATCGGACTTCCAGGGGGAGATGTGACCATGGGACAAGGAAACAACACACCGTGGTATCTTCGATTATGGGACGTGCTGAGAAAGAACATGGCCTACCGCACCACCCCTGGATGTACCACCTGCCTGGGCCCCATTGTGGATGAAAGTGGCACACCGGTGGTGGCACATTGCAGCCAGGATGGAGCCGGACAGGAAGAGATGGAAGAAAACTGGAAAAATTTGGAAAAAATATAAAAAATCTCTTTGCTTTTTCCTGGGAATCTTGTATAATAATGGGGACACGTTCTGTGTCCCCATTCTTTATGTTTTTTAGATTGATAGTGTCGGAGGCAAATGACATGATTGGAAATCTGAATCAGCTCTCCTTCCAGAGTTATGGCTTCATTGAGTCGGAACGAAGTTCTGTTCGGGATCTGGGGAAACGGGTCCCCAAAAGCCAAATCCTGGAATTGACCCATGGAGACACCCCGGTGTATCGTGGAAGATACGACGTTTGGATGTGCAACAATGCCAATATGACAGTGTTGTCTGTTTCTCTTGATGGGGAACATTTTCAGCATTTTTACCTGGACAAGGTGGTTTGCATCCGGCCCGGGATTTTCTTTGCCCTCCGGCCGTACCAGGAAACCTCCCAGGTGGAGCTGGCCTGTGACGAGGAGTGCCAGATGGTAAAGACAATCGCCTCTGGTGACCGGTTCCAGATTCGTCGGCACATTGTCATCGACAGTATTTATACCTTCTTCTACCAGGAAAAGGAGAAGGGATTCATCTTCCCCGGTGAAGTTCACAAGCCCATGGAGCTGACCTATGTGGACAAGGGGAGCATCCACTCTGTGGCAGATGGGAAGGATTATCTGCTTAACCAGGGAGATTTGGTGGTCTATGCCCCGGAACAGTGGCATATGCAGTACGCTGACGTGGATGTGAGTCCCAGCTTTATTACCATCACCTTCGATCTGGTGGGAGATTATCCCGAAAGCCTGGTGAACCGGAAGTTCACCATCCCCCAGTCGGCGGTTCCGGTGCTTCAGCGGATGCTGCGGGATCATGAGCGGATGGATGAATACTCTGAGGACAGCATGATTTGTTGCTTGCAGATGCTGCTTCTGACCCTGATGCGGGAGCAGATTGCCCCGGAGCGGACGAAACTTCGTACCGCGAATGCCATTAACAGCGAAAATGGAATCATCCGCCGGGCCCAGCAGTATGTCAGTGCCCATGTGCGGGAAAAACTCACGGTTCCTCTGGTGGCCCGCCATGTGGATGTAAGCCCCAGTTACCTGACGGCCCTGTTCCGGAAGAATCTTCAGATTTCTCCCGGTGAATACATCCGCCGGGTCAAACTCCAGGAGAGCAAGCAGATGATCCGGGAGGATAACATGAATTTCACCGAAATTGCCGCTGCCCTGCAATACTCCACGGTGCATCATTTTTCCCGTCAGTTTAAGGACAAATTTGGAATCACCCCCACGGAATACGCGAAAAGCGTCCGATAAATCCTGCTTTTTACCCCCCTCCCAGACCGGGAGGGGGTTCTTTTCGGTGAAATGTCGGAGAATTTGGCATTTATTCCAATTTTCATGTTTTTTATTCGTGCATAGAGCTGAATTTTTTTAACCGTCTGGACAAACCACGGTGGGATGGTATAATGAACTTGATGCAAGGAATGTCCCGGGTGTTTGGACAACTTTGCAGGTTCGTAGGTACCAACGATTTTTTGAGAAAAGGAGCAAATACGATGAAGCTGAGCAAGAAGTTGCTGGCATTGCTTCTGTGCCTGACCGTGGTTCTGTCCCTGGTTCCCATGGTGAGCGCAGAGGAAGTGCTGCCCCTGGCAAATGAGGACGAAGTGGTGATCTACTACACCAACGACGTTCACACCTACATTGATAAGACCCTTTCCTACGACAACATTGCGGATCTGAAAACCCAGACCGCCCTCCAGGCTGCTGGTGTGCTCCTGGTAGATGCCGGTGACCATGTCCAGGGTACCGCCTATGGCTCCATGGACAAGGGCGCGACCATCGTGGAATTGATGGAAGCTGCCGGTTATGATCTGGCCACCCTGGGTAACCATGAGTTTGACTATGGCATGACCCGGGCACTGGAAATTGCCACCCAGGGGAATGTCCCCTATGTGTCCTGCAACTTCTACCACGAGGAAAGTGGCGTTCCCGGCGACACGGTGCTGGATGCCTATCGTGTGTTTGAAGTGGGCGGACTGCGCATCGCCTTCATCGGCGTCACCACCCCCGAATCCTTTACCAAGTCCACCCCTGCCTATTTCCAGGATGAGGATGGCAACTATATCTATGGCATCGCCGGCGGCGAGGATGGCTCTGATCTGTACCAGACCGTTCAGGCTGCCATTGACGCAGCTTCCCAGGAAGCAGATTTGGTCATTGCCCTGGCCCACTTGGGTGACGATACGGCTTCCCGCCCCTGGACCAGTGAAGAACTCATTGCCAACACCACCGGCCTGGATGCCCTTGTTGATGGCCACTCCCATTCCACCGTGCCCATGAAGGAAGTGGAAGATGCTGAGGGCAACACCGTCGTTCTGACTCAGACCGGTGAATACTTCAACGCCATTGGCAAGATGACCATCCACCTGGAGACCCAGGAAGTGAAAACCGAACTGCTTACCGAGTATGAAGGTTCCAACGAGGATGTGAAGGCCATCAAAGATGCCTGGATGGGAGAAATCGACGAGCAGCTGGGCGAGGTCATCGGCTATGCCGAAGTGACACTGGACAACTACGATGCCGAAGGCACGCGTTTGGTGCGGAAGGTGGAGACCAACACTGGTGATTTTGCCGCCGATGCACTGTACTATCTGTTTGACAACATGGGCCTGGATGTGGACGTTGCCATCATGAATGGTGGCGGTGTCCGGAACAAGGCCATTACCGGCGAGCTGAGCTACAAGACCATGAAGGACATTCATACCTTTGGCAATGTGGCCTGCTTGCAGACCATCACCGGCCAGCAATTGCTGGATGCCCTGGAATGGGGTGCCCGGGGCACTTATGACGAAGAAGTGGGTGGATTCCTCCATGTTTCCGGTATCACCTACGAGATTCATACCTATATTGACACTACCGTTCAGATGGATGACAAGGGCGTTTGGGTCGGTGGCCCCACTGGGGAATATCGGGTCAAGAACGTGAAAATTCTCCAGGATGGGGAGTACGTGGATCTGGATCTGGAAGGGGAGTACAACCTGGCTGGTTATAACTACACCCTCCGGGATCTGGGCGACGGATTTGCCATGTTTGATGGTGCCGTCAATGTGCTGGACTATGTGATGGAGGACTACATGGTTCTGGCGAACTATGTGGAGTCCTTCCCGGTTAGCCAGGATCATGACGGCCTGCCCACCATTACTGCAGACAACAGCCCCTATGCCTCCGTCACCGGCGAGGGCAGAATCACTCTGGTTACCGAGAAGGAAGAGGAAGAACATACCCATGTGTTCCCCGAAGCGTGGATCGTGGTAAAGGATCCTTCCTCCACTGAGGACGGTCTGGCAGAGCGGTACTGCGAATGTGGCGAGAAAGAAACCATGAGCATTGACAAGCTGGAAAACCGGTTTGAAGATGTCAATGAGAAAGAATACTACTTTGAGCCTGTGCTGTGGGGCGATTTCTGGGGCATCACCGCTGGTGCTACGGAGACCACCTTCGAGCCGGAGGAGAACTGCACCCGCGCCCAGATCGTCACCTTCTTGTGGAGAGCCTGTGGGGAACCGGAGCATCATGTCACTGAGAATCCCTTCCAGGATCTGGACGAAGAAGAATACTATGTGGATGCGGTGCTGTGGGCCTATGAAAATGGCATTACCGCCGGTGTCAGCAAGACCCGCTTTGCGCCTGACCTGCCCTGCACCAGAGCAGAGGCTGTGAGCTTCCTCCATCGGGCTGTTGGCGAGGAGCAGACCGCAGGAAAGCATCCCTTCACCGACCTGAAGGAAGGGGAATACTATGTGGATGCCGTGACCTGGGCCTATGAAAACGAAGTTGTGGCCGGCGTGACCGAGACCACCTTTGCCCCGGATCTCAACTGCACCAGAGCTCAGATTATCTCTTTCCTGTATCGTTTGTTGCACGTCTAAGGGTTCTATTACATTCGGCTGCCGTCCATGTTTGGGCGGCAGCCTTTTTCGCCTCAGGGTTGCATTTCGGGGAAAAAGAAGGTATGATAACCACAGTCGTGATGAAGTAGTTTTCCAGAATATGGAATGGGAGGAACAAACATGGGAAGAACCGAATCGGTGGAGGAATATACCCGAGCTTGGAAGCTGGGACAGAGGGAATGTAAAGACCGCTTGTCCAGGGGACTGGATCCCTACCCCCAGGTGCTGACCCAGATCGCCGGGGCGGCAGTGGAATCCAGTAGCTATGTGGGATTGGTGGAGATTCCGGCAGAGCGGATCGTGGGAACCAAAACCCAGGGAAGAGTCTCTGCGTTTACGGCAGGATTTTTGCCCCTGCTGGGGTTGGAAACGGAATTTGCAAACAAGTGGATTACCCTGTGTGAAGCCCATCTGGAAGATGGAATCCGGGAACCCATTGTGTGTTATGAATACCTGGGGAATTTCTATGTCCAGGAGGGAAATAAGCGGGTTAGCGTGCTGCGTTATTTCGGAGCACCCCGGATCCCGGGGATTGTCCACCGGGTGATGCCCAGGGAAATCGATCCGGCCCGTGGAAAGGCGTACCAGGAATTTTTGGATTTTTACAAGGTTGCTGGGCTGTATGACATCCAGTTTACCCAACCGGGGCAGTATCAAAAGCTCCTGGAAGGGGTGGGAATTCCTGGAGATCGGCCCTGGACGGAGACGGAACGCCGCCGATTCCGGGCATACTATCAATACTTCCGTAACGCCCTGGCGGCCCAGGGCGGAGAGGCTCTGGCGGTGACACCGGAGGAGGTGCTGCTGCTGTGGTTGGAGGTACATCCTTACACAGATTTGGGAGACTTGACCGCCGGGGAACTGAAAAAGAGTCTGGCGAAGCTCTGGGAAAATGTTCAGGCGTTGGAACATCCTGTGCCATTGGTGCGGACAGAGCCTGCAGCGGAGACCAGCGGAAGCATCCTGTCGAAGATCATCAGCCCGGATCATGTGAAGGTGGCCTTTGTCCACCAGCGAACGGAGGCTTCATCTCCCTGGACGCAGGCCCATGAAGCCGGACGGCGATATCTGGAAGAGGCACTGGGACACCAGGTGGAAACGGAGTCTTATTTTGGAGCAGATACCCCGGAATTGGCGGAGGAAAAGCTGGAACAGGCTGTGGAGGAAGGGGCCGATATTGTGTTCACCACCACCCCTCAGCTCATTGCCCCCAGCTTGAAGATTTCGGTGCAGTACCCCAAGGTGAAGGTGCTCAATTGCTCAGTGCATATGCCCTACTCCACGGTGCGTACCTACTATAGTCGAATTTACGAAGGAAAGTTTATCACCGGCGCCATTGCCGGTGCCATGGCCCGAAATGACCGGATTGGATATGTGGGATCTTATCCCATCCACGGCGTACCTGCTTCCATCAATGCCTTTGCTCTGGGGGCCCAGATGACCAATCCCCGGGCCAAGGTTGAGTTGAAATGGTCTTGCCTCCCGGGAAATCCCACCCAGGAATTCCTGAAATCCGGCATCCGGGTGGTTTCGAACCGGGATACACCGGTGGAAGATCGACTGTTCCATGAATACGGAACCTATATCTACCGGGAGGATGGGAGCCAGATCCCCCTGGGCTCTCCGGTGTGGGTTTGGGGAAAATTCTATGAAAAGGTGGTTCGCTCGGTGCTGGCTGGATCCTGGGAGGGGTCAAGCGGCAAGGCGGTGAATTACTGGTGGGGCTTAAGCAGCGGCGTGATCGATGTGACACTGTCGGAGGAACTCCCCGAGGGGGTTAAGCGGTTGGCGATGCTGCTGCGGGAGGGCTTGCGCCGGGGCACCATCGACCCATTCTGCCGGAGAATCCTGGCTCAGGATGGCTCGGTGAAAAACGAAGGAGATCGGGGCTTTACCCCGGAGGAATTGCTGGATATGGATTGGTTGTGCGAAAATGTCACCGGCTCCATTCCCAAATATGAGGAGCTTTTGCCCTATTCTCGGGGAATGGTGAAGCTCCTGGGGGTATATCCCCAGGAAAGTGAGGTATGACCTGTTGAAGATACTTTGTGTTGCCGACGAAGAACAGATGTCCCTGTGGGATCATTATGTGCCTGGTCGGCTGAAGGAGTATGACTTGATTTTATCTTCGGGGGATCTCCATGCGGCTTACCTGTCTTTCTTGGTAACCATGGGCCGGGCGCCTGTGATGTATGTCCACGGAAACCATGACATTGGCTACGGCGCGCATCCCCCGGAGGGATGCGATGACATCGACGGGAAAATCGTGGTGTACCGGGGGTTGCGGATTCTGGGACTGGGGGGATGCCTGTGGTACCGTCCGGGGGCTCATCAATACACCGATCAGGAAATGCGCCGCCGGATTCGGAAACTCCGCCGGGAGATTCAACGCCTGGGCGGGGTGGATCTGGTGGTGACCCATGCACCACCCAAGGGCGTGGGAGACGGTGAGGATCGGGCACACCAGGGATTTGAAGCACTGCTGGAGCTCATTGACCGGTATCATCCCATGTATCTGCTCCATGGCCATGTGCATTTGCGCTATGGTATGGGCCTGACCCGGGAACGGGAATACGCCGGGACGAAGGTCATCAACGTTTGTCAAAGCTATGTTCTGGAGATTCCGGATCCTCCGGAGAATCCAGAACTGGAGCGGGCGGCCAGGAGAAATGCCATGTGGCGGCGGTTTTGGGGACAAAGCTGATTTTTGGAACGACAAAACAGGAAAAATTCGGAAAAAGCCCTTGACAAATCGACAAAAATCCAATAAAATAATACGGTCTGTGAAAACAGACAACTCTTTGCTCACGGCGCGTCCGTGGGCCATTCAGACCATAAGGAGGTGCAAACAACATGGCTAAGATCACCGGTAAGTATGAGGTGCTCTACATCATCAACCCCACCCTGGGCGAGGAGAGCATCGCAGCACTTGTGGAAAAGTTCAAGGCAATGGTGGAAGCGGAGGGTACTCT
>CAZSAZ010000002.1:0-40802 GCA_964604925.1 uncultured Oscillospiraceae bacterium
GTTCGGGAGCTGGATGCGCTGGGTGGCCAGATGGGTCTGGCGGCAGACCATTGTTGCATCCAATACCGGATGCTCAACCGGGGAAAAGGCCCTGCGGTTCATTCTCTCCGGGCCCAGGCCGACCGCCGGGCATACCAGAGCTATATGAAGCACGTTCTGGAACAGACCGAGGGATTAGAGTTAAAGCAGGCCCAGATCACCTCCATCACCACATCCAATAATGCTGTGACCGGCGTTGACACCCTTCTTGGTGCCCATTATGATGCCAAGGCGGTGATTATCGCCACCGGAACCTACCTGGACTCCACGGTGATCACCGGTGGATCCGTCTATTCCTCCGGCCCCGACGGGATGCACGCCGCCGTGGGTCTGGCTGACTGCCTCCGGAATCTCGGACTGTCCCTGCGGCGATTCAAAACCGGAACGCCCCCCAGAATCAATCGGCGGAGTGTGGATTTTTCCAAAATGGAGCTTCAGCCCGGCGACGATCACCCCGAGCCTTTCTCCTTCCGCACTCACCAGCCTCCCCAGAATCAGGCGGTATGCTACCTCACTTATACCAATGAGCAGACCCACCAAATCATTCGGGACAACCTCCACCGTAGCCCCATGTTCGACGGCACCATCTCCGGTGTGGGCCCCCGGTATTGCCCCAGCATTGAGACCAAAATCGTCCGATTCCCGGAGAAAAACCGGCATCAGTTGTTCATTGAGCCCTGCGGCCTGGACACCGAGGAGTTGTATATCCAGGGCTTCTCCTCCAGCTTGCCTGAAGATGTGCAGCTGGCCATGATGCGCACCATCCCGGGACTGGAACAGGCGGAGATGATGCGCCCGGCCTATGCCATTGAATACGAGTGCATCGACCCCACCGAATTGCTGCCCACCCTGGAAACGAAGAAAATTGCCCATCTGTATGGTGCCGGCCAGTTCAATGGCACCTCCGGGTATGAAGAAGCCGCCGCTCAGGGTTTGGTGGCCGGAATCAACGCCGCCCTGAAGCTCCAAGGGAAAGAACCCATGATCCTCACCCGGGACACCAGCTACATTGGCACCCTCATCGACGATCTTGTGACCAAGGGCACCGAGGAACCATACCGGATCATGACCAGTCGTTCGGAATACCGCCTGCTCCATCGTCAGGACAATGCCGACCAGCGGCTCACCGCCATTGGCCATCGGGTGGGACTGGTCTCTCGCCAGCGGTTGGAACAGGTGGAAGCCAAATATGCCGCCGTGGCAAAAGAGGCCGCCCGGCTGGAATCAAAAGGCGTTCCTGCCAGCCCCCAGCTCAACGAAATGCTGGAACGATATGCCTCCACTCCGGTGACCAACTCCGCCCGATTGGCAGATTTGCTCCGCCGTCCCCAGGTGACATACCAGGATCTTGCCCCCTTTGACCCGGAACGCCCCATCCTGCCCCAGGATGTCACCACCGAAGTGGAGATCCAGGTCAAATACGCCGGCTACCTCAGCCGTCAGGAAAAGCAGGTTTCCGAATTTCGCAGAGCCGAAGCCCGGGCTCTACCCCCAGATCTGAACTACGAAGAAATCCAGGGGCTTCGCCTGGAAGCCCGGCAAAAGCTGGCTCAGATTCGCCCCATGTCCATCGGCCAGGCCAGCCGCATCTCCGGCGTCAGCCCAGCGGACATTGCCGTGCTCCTGATTTATCTGGAGCAACATTCCTGAACCATACACCTCCCACCTTCATAGCATGGCGGGAGGTGATTTTCATGGCAATTGTCCCAACGGATCGACCGATGACTGCTTCCTTGGCGGCCCAAACCATCCAACAACTCACCCAACGCTACCCCTTTATCCGCCAAGACGTCATTGGCTTCAGCGTTTCCGGCCAAAGCATCCCCGCCCTTTCTTTAGGAGCCGGGCCACGGCGTGTGCTCTATGCCGCCACATTTCATGGCAACGAGTGGATCACAACTCCGCTCCTTCTGAAATTTGGGGCGCAATACGCCGCATCGGTGGAATCCGACGGTTTGATTGCCCAGCGTTCCGCCCGGCAACTGTTCCGGGAATGTACCATCTACCTGGTACCCATGGTAAATCCAGATGGTGCAGATCTGGTCACAGGCCGTTGGGCAGCCGGAGACGAAGTCTACGACCACGCCCTGAGGGTTTCCCAAAACTACCCCTCTATTCCCTTCCCCCAGGGGTGGAAAGCCAATCTCAACGGCGTGGATTTGAATCTTCAATTTCCCGCCGGATGGCTCACCGCCCGGGAAATCAAGTTTTCCCAGGGTTATACCCGGCCAGGCCCTCGGGACTATGTGGGTCGGGCTCCCTTGGGTCAACCGGAAAGTCGCTGTCTTGCCGCCTACACCCGCAGGGTAGATCCGGATCTGGTTCTGGCCTATCACACCCAGGGGCGGGTAATCTACTACCAATACGGGGACATTTTCATCCCCGGGGCACTGGAACTGGCAGAACGCTTCGCCCAGCTCAGCGGCTACCAAGTATCCCAGACCCCCTACGCATCCTCCTTCGCTGGGTACAAAGACTGGTTCATTCGGGCCTTCCACCGTCCCGGATTCACCATCGAGGCAGGCTTCGGAGTCAATCCCCTCCCCATCGATGATTTTGAAACCATTTATCAGGAAAATCTACCCATCTTAGTCGCCGCTGCCAGTGGTTGACAAATCCACCCCAGGCATGGTAGAATAGTTTTATTCGGCCGGGAGTGCCTTTCCTGCCCGCCCCGGCACAAACCATACCTGCGGATATGATGGAATTGGTAGACGTGTAGGATTTAGGTTCCTATGCCCTTGGCGTGTGGGTTCGAGTCCCACTATCCGCACCAAAGCAATATAATCCGAACCAGATCTTCCTTGTGGGAGAGGGGTTCGGATTATTTGTTTTCAAATGGGACAGAATTTGTTTTCTCTTTATTCATACAACGTTCAAATCCCAGGAGTATGATTCTTCTGTAAGGTTCATACGGAAGCCGTGAGCCGAATGGATCTTACCCATTGTTTCATTTGAACACTTCCTACCTCTCTCTTTTATTCGTTTTATGCTCGGAAAACGCCTCGCATTTGCGGGGCGTTTTTCCATTTCCACTGAAGATTCCGCAAAAAAGAGCCCGCCGCAACCATGCGGCGGGCTGAACTTGTCTCTCAGGAACACATCCAGGCCTTTTTATCTGCCTGGAAGCCGAGGCGAGATTACTTCATCCCCTGCTCGTAAGCCTCAATCATTTTCTTGACCATCTGGCCGCCGACGGAGCCGGCTTCCCGGCTGGTCAGGTCACCGTTGTAGCCCTGCTTCAGATCCACGCCCACTTCGTTGGCAGCCTGCATCTTGAACTTGTCCATGGCATCCTTTGCCTCGGGGATATTGATGGAATTCGTCTTGTTGCTCATTGTAATTCTCTCCTTTTTCATTCTCACGGGAAGGTGGTTTCCCGTGGAAAACCAGAATCCTTTCCGCACCACTATCTTGCCCGGAACCAACGGTTGTATGTCTGGTTGTTTCCGGAATCATCTCCGTTTTTTTCCAAATTTCCCGGTTTTCTCCAAGGAATTGCTGCGAAAAAAGGGATGCACTCCATAATAATGAGGTGCCGTAACAAAGGCTTTGAAAACAAGAGGTAAAGATAATCGGTACGCTATATTGCAGAAAAAATCTAAAATTTTATTTGGAGGAAACTGCAATGAAATCATTATATTATAATATTGTGTATTTAAAATAACCCTAGAATGATACCCATAATAACACAAAGCGGCGGCACAGCTTTCGCTGTACCGCCCTTACATAAGTACTTCGTTATCGCGCCTCGGCTAATCCGAATGCCTCCCTTGATTGGATATCACGTATCAGGACTCGATGCACTGCACCGAAACACACCCCGGACCGCCCTGGGTGATGAAGGCAGGGCTCAGGGGAAGAATCTCACAAATTGCCTCGGGAATAACCTCCTGGATCTTCTTCAACGCCAGCTGGGCCTGTTCCAGGGTGTCTGCGTGGGCAATATACACCCGCCATCCGGCACCAACGCCCCTCTTCTTCAAATGCTCTGCAATGTACTTCATGGCATGGGGGAACCCGCGGCGGATGCTTGCAATGGTCAGCCGGGTGCCATCCTCCGTCTGGGTCATCACGGGGGTCAGATTGGCCGCCTTACCCACATAGCTCACCAGGGGGCTCAACCGGCCACCCCGGCGGAGATAGTCAAAATCCTCAGGCACCAGGTAGCTTTTGGCGGTTTGGATCTTCTCCTCCACCCACTGCTTGATCTGCTCCAGGCTTTGACCCATGGCAGCCAATTCCACCGCTTTTTCCACCAGATAACGGTGGGGGCCGCAAAGGGTGCGGGTGTTGATGACGGTGATACGTTCCGGATGATCGCTGAGCTGAGCCGCCGCCTGGGCGGTTTTATAGGTTCCGGACAGGCCATCCGCCATGGTCAAATTCAGAATTTCATCCCCGGCATAGGTTTCATAAAGCTCAGACACCTGACCGATGGCAGGCTGGGAGGAAGTAGGCATATGCCCCTGACGAATGATCTGAACAAATTCCTGGGAACTGATCTCATCAAATTCCCGGTAGGTCTGGCCATTGATGGTGACGGACAGGGGGGAAACGTCAAATCCAACCGCCGCTGCCTCTGCGGTGGAATATAAAGTGGAAGTATCGGAAATGATGCGAACCATGGTAAAGCCCTCTTTCGTGTTGTGTGGGATTTTTCGACAGTTTTCAATTTTTGTCGTACTCGTACCATTGTACCGAGAAATGGTTCCTCCGTCAACGCCTAAATGGGGGAATTTTCTCCATTCTCTCTCTACTCCCGGGAGAATTCCCTTTTTCTCCCATTTTTCCGGGGAAAGGCGAGGAAAAAGCTGTCCCCCGTGGCGGAGGGACAGCTCTGAAATGATGACACTGCAGATGGTTTTTCGGTTAGTTCTTAACGGGTCCAAACAGACCTTCCCGATAGGCGCCGATGTACTCCATGCAATAATCGTCCAGACCCAACAAGGCCTCCGTTGCATAAATCACGCCCATCATATCCCGGTTGGTGGGATCCAGGATGGCACTGTCCAAACCGGCATTCATGGCCAGAACGGTAAAGCCCAGATTGATCATCTTCCGCACCGGCAGATTGAAGGAAATGTTGGAAACCGCCGCCGTGATATGGATGGAGGGGTATTGCTCCCGGACGGTGGTGATGACCTCGATGTTGGTCTCAATGCCGTTTTCACTGGTGCACAGCATTTCCACCAGAGGATCGATGTGGATCCGGCTGGGGGCAATGCCGTATTCCTTGGCCTTGGCCATGATCTTGTCAAAGACCTTCAGCCGATCGGCGGCGTTTTTGGGAATACCGGTGTCATCGGACAGCAGGGCAATGACCTGCCAGCCCTTGTTTTCCGCCAGAATAGGGAAGATTTTGTCAATCTTGTCTCCCTCGCCAGAGACGGAGTTGATCAAACCGGGTTTGTTGCAGAACTTGTAGGCCTGGGCCAGCACGTCGGCAGAGGGAGAGTCCACTGCGATGGGCAGATCGGAAACCTCCTGGATGCACTCGATCATCCATTTCAGGGTTTCGACCTCCACCTCCTCGGGAACGGAGGCACAGCAGTCAATGAAGGTTGCGCCGGCGTTTTCCTGGGCGATGGCTCTGGCTTTGATGAAATCTCCGTCCCGACGGGCAATGGCTTCGGCCACAGCAGGAATGGAGCCGTTGATTTTTTCGCCAATGATAATCATTTGTGTGCTAATCTCCTTTGCTTTGGAACCTGTGGATCAGAACATGATCTGCCAGGGAGCCCGGGCGTTGTCCAGCTCCTCCTGGGTGAAGCCATAGTGTTCGATGTTGTATTCGTCGATGGCCTTGGCAATTTCGGCGTAGGTGCCGGGGTACACAGAGCCGGGGCCTCCCTGGGTGATGCAGGGGATGAAATACTTGCCGCCGAAGGGCTCGCCGCAACGTTCAATGGCATTGAGGGCAGCCTTCTTGCAGTCGGCGGGGGTCCAGCCCTCGAAGTCCACCTGCTTGTTGTCAATTTCGCCCATAAAGCTCATCTTGCCACCGTACTGTTCGATCAGAGCAGGGTTGTTGTTGGTCTTGATACAGCCCTGGAACACGTCAATGCCCATCTCGATCATGGTGGGGATCAGGTTGGCACAGTAGCAGTCAGAGTGGTGGACGATGAATTCCACACCGTGGTCATGGTAATAACCATAGATCTTCTTGTAGGGCTCCAGGAAGAACTCCCGGAACATCTCGGGGCTGAGGAAAGAGTTGAGCTCACTGCCCCAGTCGTCGTGGTGGAAGATCATGTCCGGATGCAGATGGTCACAAATACCCTTGGCCAGCTCCAATTCCCAATCGGCAATGGCGTCGATGAGCTCGTGCATCTCATCGGGGTACTCATAGTATGCCATAAGTGCCTCCTCAATGCTCATCAGGTGGTGGCACTGCTCAAACAGACCAGGGGCGACAAAGGCCGCCTTGTAAGCCTTGGTGCCGTCTACGGCATCGAACATTCCCTTGCAAACAGCCCACTGCTCGTCGGTGAAGTCCAGGGAGGGGAATTTCACATAATCCCGCCAATTTTCAATATCCTTCAGGACGATCTTCTCGGGGGTATGCACCGGGAAGGCCCCGGGAACATTCTCAGGGAAGGAGTTGGTCACGCCCCAGGCGTTGACGGTATCAGGGTCACCCTTCTTCATCAGCGGGGAGCTGAAAATGGCAAAAGGATGGAACAGAAGCTGAATGGCTTCATACTGGTTCACATAGCGGTCGGGGTTGCCGCCACGGATGACTTCCCGCAGGTTTTCTTTGGCAGTAAGCATAATGATTCCTCCATATTAGATTGATCTCCACCGCCCGACAGCTTATCCGTAAAAATGCGCTTTCCTCTGTTGGGCTATTTTGTGAAAACTACCGTTAGAATCGTATCATAAACCCATCAACTCTGTCAATTCCTCCTAATCATTCCGGGGAATTTTCCACATATTGGTGATTTTCCTTCTTTACTTTCCTCATTTTTGCGGATAGAATAGAATCAACCATCTACGGGAGGTTTTCCATGGATACCACAACCATTCTTCGTTTAGAGCCCACCATGGATCTTTTGGTGGAGGCGTTGGAGTGTTTGGGCTGGGAATGTCAACGTTCCACCCCCTTCCCCGACCGTCAGTACCGGGGGATTCTGCCTTTTGGAGGGCAGAACCGTCTGGATCCAGGGATCCTATATCTGGTTTCTCCGGAACAGGAGTCTTTGTTCCCGCCGGAGGGCTATGCCTGTGTCAGTTCCCGGCGCATCCGGGGGCATGATAACCGACTATGGTGCCCTGGAAAACCCAGGGAGGAACTTCTGCGGCATTTGCTGGACTGGTTTGCTCAGCTCCAGGAGCAGCAAAGCCAGTTGGATCAATTGATCTTCTCCGGAGGGAACCTGGAAGGTTTGTGTCGCTTGGGTCAAAGTCTCAGTGGTATGCCCCTTTGCATCCATGATGATTGGTTCATCCTCATCGCCATGTCCGATGCTGCCCGGGGGATCATGCCACCAGAGCGATTGGGCGCCGGTGGGAAACCTCTGGTGCCCCGGCAGGTTTTAGATGAATTCAAATTTGACACAGACTATGACCACACCTATGCCCAACAGGGATGCCAGCTCTGGCACAATGCCTCCGGAACCGGTCAGTGTCTGTATGTGAACCTGTGGGAGGACAGCCGGTATTTGGGCCGCCTTTTGATGCTGAGTTCCGATACACCCTTTCGGCGGAGAGACTACTTGCTGGCAGAAGTTTTGGCTCAGCGGGCTGGCTTTCTTCTCCGGCAACCCAAACACCTCGATCGCCGTCCCTATCGAAATCTGGATGATTTGATGGAGCTGTTTTTGGAAGGGGAACGGTGGGAACCGGGGGAATTGCGTTTTCTGCTGGACACCCTGGCCTGGAAGGAGGATGATCCATTGCTGTGTATCCGCCTGCAAAGCCAGCAAGAGGAGATTTCCGAAGTGCTGGGTCATGTACTCCACAGCGATTTGTTCCGCTTTTTCCCCAACAGCTACATCATGTATTTGGGGCGGCAACAATGTCTGGTGGTGAATCTGGCTCAAACCAAGTTTCAACCAACGGAGCTGCACTACCGTTTGTCTCCCTTGTGCCGGGATTACTGCCTGTATGCCGGCGTATCTGCCCCGGTGACCGGGATCCGGGCGTTGCATCAAGCCGCCCGTCAGGCAGATATCGCCCTGGAACAGGCTTTCTTCCAAAAAAACCAGGAGTGGATCCTGTTTTTCTCCGACTGCGCCCTGGATTATATGCTCAAAAGTCTGGGAGGGGATCTGGAACCCCGGTACCTGGCAGCTGCAGAATGGTTTACCCTTCTGTCCTATGATGAGGCCCGGGGAACCCGGTATTTTGACACGTTAAAAACCTTCCTGCTTTTGGAGCGGGACATTCCCAAAACCGCCCAGGCCTTGATTATCCACCGAACTACCCTCCTTTATCGAATCCAGAAGATCATCGATTTGACGGGGCTGGATCTGGAAAATCCGGATCAGCGGCTGTATCTGCTATTGTCTTTGCGCCTTTTGGAACAGCGCCGTCTCATCCAGAGCCAGAAGGAATCTGGTTCCTTTTCCTAAAAATCACTTTTTCCTATGGACATTTTTGGTGCATTATGATATGATGACCCCAACGAGCCTGACATTAAGCACATTGCTGCGTGAAAGGTGCGACCACCAATCCAAGGAGTCTCCATTCCATCCCTGGTGTTTCCGTGATGCCGCACCCTTTTGTCGGGTGCGGCTTTTACCATTTGGAGGTCTTTTTATGGAAACACGTGTCGCCGTGATGAGCATCATTGTGGAATCCACCGCCGTGGTGGACAAGCTCAACGCTTTGCTCCATGACTATGGAAATCATATCATCGGACGGATGGGCATCCCATACCGGAAACGGAATATCAGCATCATTTCCATCGCCCTGGATGCCCCCCAGGATACCATTGCCGCATTAGCAGGAAAGATTGGCTCTTTGGAAGGGGTCAGTGTGAAAACGGCCTACTCCGGCGTGATGGGAAATGAAAAAGCTGATTGACCGGCTGGCCCGGGGTGAAAAGCTGACCCAGGAAGAGTTTGCTCAACTGATCGAAGGGTACACCCCGGAGCTTGCCGCCTATGCAGGGGAAAAGGCCCGGGCAATCCGCCACCGGATCTACGGAAACCAGGTCTACATCCGGGGGCTGATCGAAATCAGCAACATCTGCAAAAACGACTGTCTCTACTGTGGAATCCGCCGTTCCAACCGGAACTGCCAACGCTACCGCCTAAGCCCGGAGCAGATTCTCCAATGCTGCGACGAAGGCTACCGCCTGGGGTTCCGAACCTTCGTCCTCCAGGGAGGTGAGGACGGTTTTTTCACAGATCAGGTGCTCCAGGAGCTGCTGGGCAACATCAAACGGCAGTTTCCTGACTGTGCCATTACCCTGTCCCTGGGGGAGCGAAGCCGGGAAAGTTATAAGAAGCTGTTTGACGCAGGAGCCGACCGGTATTTGTTGCGCCATGAAACCGGGGACAAGGCCCATTACGAATCCTTGCATCCTCCCCAGATGTCCTTTGACCACCGCATGGATTGCCTTCAGACCCTGGCTCAGATCGGCTACCAGGTGGGCTGCGGCTTCATGGTGGGCTCTCCGGGACAGACACCCCAGACATTGGCAAAAGACCTGGCCTTTATCCAGGCCTTCCAGCCTCAGATGTGTGGCATTGGCCCCTTCATCCCCCAGCACGACACCCCCTTCGGCACCCAGAGCCCAGGCAGCGTGGAGCAGACCCTGTTTTTGCTCAGCCTGATTCGACTCATTCATCCCAGGGTGTTGCTCCCTGCCACCACCGCCTTGGGAACCATGGAGGAATTTGGCCGGGAGAAGGGTATTTTGGCAGGAGCCAACGTGGTCATGCCCAATTTGTCCCCACCATCAGTCCGAAAGAAATACGCACTTTACGACAACAAACGCTCCGACGGATCCGAGTCGGCCCAATGTGTCCGGGAATTGTCCGCCCGGATGGAGGCCATCGGCTACCAGGTGGTGACCCACCGGGGCGATTATCCCACAACAGAACCATACAGACGGAAATGAATTAGAAGGAGATTTTGCGATGTTCACCTACAACCCCAGTTCCCTGAAGGCAGAGGAATTCATCCACGACGGTGAGATTCGGGAGACCCTGGCTTATGCGGAGGCCAACAAAAACAATTTGCCTTTGATCCAGCAGATTCTGGAAAAAGCTCGTCCACAAAAAACGGAAACTGGATATGTCTGTTCCGGTTTGAGCCACCGGGAGGCCAGTGTGCTTTTGGCCTGTGAAGATCCCCAGGTGCTCCAGCAGATTTATGACATTGCCGAGGAGATCAAGCTGGCTTTCTACGGAAACCGAATCGTGATCTTTGCCCCCCTGTATCTGAGTAACTACTGCATCAACGGATGTGTCTACTGCCCCTACCACCGGCAGAATGGGCACATCACCCGGAAGAAGCTGACCCAGGAGGAAGTCCGGGCGGAGGTCATTGCCCTTCAGGATCTGGGTCATAAGCGTCTCGCCATCGAAGCCGGTGAGGATCCCAAGAACAATCCCATTGAGTACATTCTGGAATGTATCAAAACCATCTACTCCGTCCACCACAAAAACGGCGACATTCGCCGGGTGAACGTGAACATCGCTGCCACTACGGTGGAAAACTACCGGAAGCTGAAGGAAGCGGGCATCGGCACCTATATTCTGTTCCAGGAGACCTACCACAAAGAGTCCTATGAGCAGCTCCATCCCACCGGCCCCAAGCACGATTACTGCTACCACACAGAGGCCATGGACCGGGCTATGGAAGGCGGCATTGATGACGTGGGTCTGGGCGTGCTGTTTGGCTTGGAGATGTACAAGTACGAATTTGCCGGACTGTTGATGCACGCAGAGCATTTGGAGGCTGTCCACGGCGTTGGCCCCCATACCATCTCGGTGCCTCGGCTGAAGCGGGCAGACGACATTGATCCGGATCAGTTTGATAACGGCATCTCCGATGAGATTTTCGCCAAGATTACCGCCTGCATCCGTCTGGCCGTTCCGTACACCGGCATTATCATCTCCACCCGGGAGACCGAAGCCACCCGCAGCAAGCTCCTGCGCCTGGGCGTCAGCCAGGTTTCCGGCGGCTCCCGTACCTCTGTGGGCGGCTATGCCGGATACAGCCCCGATGAGCGTCCCCACGATACCGAGCAGTTTGACGTCTCCGACCAGCGGAGCCTGGACGAAGTGGTTTGCTGGCTGATGGAAAACGGCCACATTCCCTCCTTCTGTACGGCCTGCTACCGAGAGGGCCGCACCGGCGACCGGTTTATGAGTTTGTGCAAAACCGGCCAGATTCAAAACTGCTGCCACCCCAACGCCCTGATGACCCTGTCGGAGTATTTGGAGGATTACGCCAGTGACCACACCAAGGAAGTGGGCTACGCCATGGTGGAGCGGGAGCTGGAGAACATCCCCCGGGAAAAGACCCGGGAGATTTGCAAGAAAAATATTGAGGCCATTCGTTCCTCCAACCGCCGAGATTTCCGATTCTGATTCTTCCATTTCCATTGGGCAACTGCCCCAGGAGGTACCATGAGTTTACACGATGTTGTTTCCGGAGAACGGCTCCACATTGGATTTTTCGGGTTGACCAACGCTGGAAAATCCAGTCTGGTCAATGCCGTTACCGGACAAAACCTGTCGGTGGTGTCGGAGATCAAGGGCACCACCACCGATCCGGTGCAAAAGGCCATGGAGCTCAAGCCTTTGGGCCCGGTGGTGATTTTGGACACCCCCGGATTAGACGATGAGAGCACCTTAGGGGCATTGCGGATGGAGCGAACCCAACAGGCCCTGGCCAAAACAGACCTTGCCGTTTTGGTGGTGGATGGCCTGCTGGGTCTGCAAGCCCAGGATCAGGCCTTGGTTGCCCAATTCCAGGCGCGGAATACCCCCTATCTCATTGTCCACAACAAGGCCGATTTGCTCCAATCCCGTCCCCCGTTACCCCCGGATGCCGTCTATGTCAGTGCCGCCACCGGGGAAGGGGTCTTTCAGCTAAAAGAACGATTGGGAACCTTTGCACAGAATCTGAAACAGGAGAAGCTCCTTTGTTCGGATCTGTTTTCTCCTGGGGATCTGGTGATTTTGGTGACACCCATTGACGAATCGGCTCCCAAGGGGCGGTTGATTCTGCCCCAGCAGCTGGTTCTTCGGGACATTCTGGATCACCATGGCGTGGCCCTGGTCTGCCAGGATTGCGAGCTGAAAACCACCCTGACCCACCTGGCTACCAAGCCCAAACTGGTGATCACCGACTCCCAAGCCTTTGCCGCTGTCAGTCGTGACACCCCCAGGGATATTCCATTGACTTCCTTCTCCATCCTCATGGCTCGGTATAAAGGGGAACTGCTACCCCTGGTTCAAGGAGCTGCCGCCTTGCAACGCCTTCAGACGGGAGATCGGGTCTTGATCTCAGAAGGATGTACCCATCACCGCCAATGCAACGACATTGGCACCGTGAAAATGCCCCAATGGATCCGGGATTTCTGTGGAGGAGAGCCAACCTTTGCCTTCACCTCCGGAGGAGAATTTCCCAAAGATCTGGATTCCTATCGTCTGGTGGTACATTGCGGTGGATGTATGCTCAATGAAAAGGAAATGCACCATCGCATGGAGTGTTGTGCACAGGCCGGGGTACCCATGGTGAACTATGGCATCGCCATTGCCGCCATGAATGGAATTCTAAAGCGGAGTCTGGAGCCCTTCCCCAAAATTGCCGCAACCCTTCCGTCTCAGGGCTGAGATCTTGGATTTTTGCGTTTTTGAAATTTCCCATAAGCACACAACCCCACCGGCCTGTAGGTCGGTGGGGTTTTTATCAGCACGCAAAAAGGGTGCGCAACCATATGGTTGCGCACCCTCAAGGATTTCGAGTGTTCGTTTACCGCTGGACACGGCCAGAGCCGTCGCCGCCAGCCAGCTTCTCCACCTCAGCCACGGTGACATGGTTGTAGTCGCCGCCGATGGAGTGCTTCAGAGCAGAGGCTGCCACTGCAAACTCAATGGCCTCCTGGCTGGACTTGCCAGACAGCAGAGCATAGATCAGGCCGCCGCCAAAGCTGTCACCGCCGCCAATCCGGTCGATGATATGCAGATGATACAGCTTGGAGAAGCAGTAGTTCTCGCCGTCGTAGAGCATAGCAGACCAGTCATTGTCGAAGGCAGACTTGCTCTCACGCAGGGTGATGGCCACCTTCTCGAAGCCAAACTGCTCCATGAGCTGACGGGCCACGGACTTGTAGCCTTCCTTGTTCAGCTCACCGGCGGTGATGTCGGTGTTCTCAGCCTCAATGCCGAACACGTCCTTGGCATCCTCCTCGTTGGAGATGCACACGTCGATGTACTTGGCCAGCTCAGTCATAGCCTCCCGGGCCTGGGCACGGGTCCACAGCTTGCCACGGTAGTTCAGATCGCAGGAAATCTTCACGCCATGGGCCTTGGCTGCCTTACAGGCTTCCTTGCAGATCTCCACCACATTCTCGCCCAGTGCGGGGGTAATGCCGGTGAAGTGGAACCAGTCGGCGCCCTCAAAGATCTCATCCCAGTTGAAGTCAGCCGCAGTGGCCTCTGCGATGGCGGAGTGGGCCCGGTCGTAGATGCACACGCTGGGGCGCTGGGATGCGCCCTTCTCGTTGTAGTAGATGCCCACGCGGTTGCCGCCACGGGTGATGTGCTTGGTGCCTACGCCATACTGACGCAGGGAGTTGACTGCCATCTGACCGATGGAGTGGGCAGGCAGCTTGGTGACAAACTCAGCGTCCAGGCCGTAGTTGGCCAGGGACACGGCCACGTTGGCCTCGCCGCCGCCGAAGGTCGCCTCAAAAGAGGTTGCCTGCACGAAACGCTCGTAGTTGAAGGGCTGAAGCCGCAACATCAGCTCGCCAAAAGTAATTACCTTTGCCATAGTTTTCTCTCCTCAATTCTGATCATTTTCCGTGGAAATCCCACAGATTTCTTTGTTATTATAGCACAATACACCGGTCTGGTAAAGGGGAAGGATCGGGTCGGTTTGCACAAAAAACCGAATTAAAAATTGAACAATTAGCCCACATTTGTCTTTCCAGCCAGAACATTTTGGTAATCGGCGTAGTTTTTTTCCAGCAAACTGGGAGTATCCAGGCCATAGGGGCACTTGGACGCGCACTGGCCGCAATGGAGACAGGACTGAATCAATTCCATTTTTTCCTGCCACTGTTCGGTAAGCCAGGCAGCGGAAGGAGCACGGCGAAGCATCAGACTCATCCGGGCACAATTGTTGATCTCAATGCCCACAGGACAGGGCATACAATACCCACAGCCCCGGCAAAAATCCCCGGAAAGGGCGGACTTATCCCGCTGAATCTCCTGGGAAAGCTCCGGGCCCATCACCGGCGGCTGGTTCTGGTAGGAAAGGAATTCCTCCAGCTCCCCCTCCCGCTGAATCCCCCAAATGGGAAGCACATGGTCAAACTGAGCCAAAAAGGCATAGGCCGCCCGGGAATTGGTAATCAATCCGCCAGACAACGCCTTCATGGCGATAAAGCCCATACCCGCTTCACGGCACGCCTCCACCAAACGCAAATCCTCCTGCGAGGCCAGATAGCAGAAGGGGAACTGCAACGTTTCGTAAAGTCCCAACTCAATGGCTTCCTGTGCCACACGGAGGCGGTGATTGGTGATGCCGATGTGCCGGATCTTCCCCTGAGCCTTGGCCTCCAGCATGGCTTCATATAGTCCCGTTCCATCCCCGGGTTTGGGGCAAAAGCTGGGGTTGTGGAACTGATATAAATCGATATATCCCAGATAGGACAAGCTCTTGTCCAGATCTGCCCAGAATTCCTCCACCGTGGTAGCTGCTGTTTTGGTGGCGATCACCACCTGGTTCCGGATGGAACGAAAGGCCTGCCCCACCTTTTCCTCCGAATCCGAATAAGCCCGGGCGGTGTCAAAAAACCGGATGCCACCGTCGTAGGCCCGGCGAAGCAGGCAAACCGCCTGTTCCAAACCAATTCGCTGAATGGGCAATGCGCCAAAGCCATTCTTGTTTACCGTGATCTGGGTCTGTCCCAGCGTTACCATTTCCATAGATAGAACCCAACCTTTCTGCCTTTGAAGATGGTTTCATTATACACCGGAACTCCCCCCATGGGAAGGGGCAGTTTTGCCGCTCCTCTTCTTTTCTTCCAATCAAAGGCCCCAAAAAGCGTGCAGGGAACTTGTTATGTCCCCTGCACCCATGGTTTTCCTTATCCCTCCGGAGAGTAGCTTATCTGTCCCCCCAAATTCCGGTAAAAACAGGCCACGGTGGTCTGGAGATAGGGCATCAACGCCAGATCCCCCACAACGCCAAATACCGATGCCAAGATCGACCAACCGATGAAGCTCAGCTCCAAGCAGAACAGCTCCCACCGGTGTCCATTCATCATTTTCCAGGAGGCTTTCACCCCCTGAAGCGCAGACAATTCCGGATTCTCTGCCAATACATACTCTGCCACAGAAATGCCGAAGGCGGCATAAATGGCAAAGCACCAATAGATCAAATTTCCGATGAGGAGCAGGCTGACGATTCCCTCCCACTCGCCCAACGCCGCGACAAAGGCCGCCACTGCCAATAGCACCACAGGCGCAGGTATGACAATCCAGTTGATGAGCCGCAGTACAATCCCCTGCCCCATCCGGTGGAACTGGGAAAACAGTTCCTTCGGAGATGCGGGAATACCGTCCACCAGGTTGAGCAAATACCGGCGGTAGCCAATGGCAACAGCACCTCCCAGAATCAACTGCACGCACCACAGCACCATCCCCAGCACCAATACCACATTCGTCGCCGTTCCCAACCAAGGAAGCATAGACTCCGGAATGGCCCAACGCAACTGCTCCCAGGTTTCTCCCATAACCTCCCACAGCCCCGGGAATTCCGACAAATCCGGCAGACGCAGTTCCACCATACTGTGACCATCGGCAGCGGCGCCAAACACCATCGCCATCGCTCCGGTGACCACAGCCCAGGACCAATTCCCCTTCAGCGCCTTTCGGGCATGGGCCCGATATTCTGATGCTTTCATGAAACTCCCTCCATTTCTATCTTCAGGGTAGTTTCATCATAGCACAGTTTTCTCACCGACGCAAGGTCTCTCTCCGCTTTGGCAGCTGATATACCATATACCACGCCCAAATGCTCAACACATAGCCCCAGAAAACATCGATGACGGAATGTTGCTTCACAAACACCGTGGAAATGGAGATCACAAAGGCCAAAGTACCATGAAACCATTTCCACCCCTTGGTGGAGAAGGCTTTGGTATCCAGAAAACCTAACGCCGCGCCAATGGCTCCACTGACATGGAGGGAAGGACAGACATTGGTATTGGTGTCCAGTTGATATAGCAGCCCCATCAGGCGCGTAAGGCCATTGTCCCGTTGGAAAACCGCCGGACGGAGATCCTGGCGGGTGGGATAGAGAAAAAATACCAGGGTGCTCACGCTAAACACAATCATATAAAAGGCCATCATCCGGCGAAATGCCCCGGTGTCCCGGAACAGAGTATAAGCCACACTGGCTGCCATATAGAAATACCAAATCACATAGGGGATCACAAAAATCTCCAAAAAGGGAATCTGACTGTCCAGTGGGTGGTACATGGGGTGATAATACCCCCGGGGCAAAACCCACTCCAACAGATAAAAAGTCAGGCCATACACCGGCCAAAACAACAGCAATTTCCAGGTAGCCTGAACCCGGTGCTCTTTTCTTCGCCGGGACAGGCGCAATGCGTCAACCATCGTGTTCCTCCATTTGTAAATGATGTACCGGATTATAATCACCGATTATGTCCGCAAAATGAACAGAATTTTAAGAACCCCAGTGGATTTCTTAAAAATCTTAAAGTTCTGAAAAAAGGTTTACAACCAGGGACACCTGTGGTAAAATAGTGGGTGATTATACGGATTTTTGCCGACGACCCACCTTTTTGTTCCTATTTTCGGGAGTTGATCTTTTGAGTATCGATAATACCTATGTCCAGATCGATCTGGATGCCATTCGGGACAATCTCCGCACGGTTCAGCGCAAAGCCGGTACGCCGGTCTGCGCCGTGGTAAAGGCGGACGCCTATGGCCATGGAGCTGTGGAAGTTGCCCGGCATTTGGAAAAAGACTGTGCCTTTTTCGGTGTCAGTTCCGTGGCAGAGGCCATGGAGCTTCGCCAGGCCGGCCTGAAAAAGCCCATTTTGATTCTGGGTCACACCCCGGTGGAAGGTTTTCCCCAGGCCGTGGCTCTGGATATTCGCATCGCCATGTTCAAATGGAGCGATGCCCAGGCCCTGTCCCAGGAGGCGCTGCGCCAAAACAAAATCGCCCATGTCCATCTGGCGGTGGACACCGGCATGAGCCGTATCGGATTTGAGGCAACTGAGGAGTCCGCCCGGATCTGTGCCCAAATCGCCGCTTTGCCGGGGCTGCGCATCGAAGGACTGTTCAGCCATTTTGCCACCGCAGACTGTGCTGATCTGACCCGGGCCCAGACCCAGAAGGCGTGTTTTGACCAATTTTATGATATGCTCCTTCGCCAGGGCGTCCAGGTGCCCATTCGCCATTTGAACAACTCTGCCGGCTTGATGAACTTCCCGGGACACTACGAGATGGTGCGTTCCGGCATTGTCACCTACGGCCTGTACCCCAGCGACGAGGTTGACCCCGGGCTTTTGCCCCTGAAACCGGCGCTGAGTTGGCATAGCCGGATCTCCCACATCAAGCTCCTTCCCCCGGGACGGCAAATCAGCTACGGCGGTACCTACGAAACCACCGCCCCCACCCGGGTGGCCACTGTGACGGTGGGCTATGCCGATGGATATTTCCGGAGTTTGTCCAATCGGTTCTATGTCCTCATTCGGGGCAAACGGGCCCCTATTCTGGGCCGGGTCTGTATGGATCAGATGATGGTGGACGTAACGGACATTCCCGACGTCTGCCTGGAAGATCGGGTCACACTGGTGGGCACCGACGGAGACGAAACCATCACCGTGGAACAAATTGCCGCCATGGCCGGCAGTTTTAACTATGAGTTTATTTGCAGCATCGGCCGCCGGGTTCCCCGGATCTATTTCCGGGACGGCAAGCCTGTTTGCTCGGTACACTATTTGCTCGATCCCTGAGCCACACAATTCACACCTTTCGGAGGAAACAACACACTATGGGAAAAAAACTCTTTGGCGGCAATCGCAATGGCCGCTTCTCCAACAAAAAAGCCCCTTCCACCCGGGAGCCGGTGAGGGATGACGCCACCGTAAACACCCTGCAACAAGAGGAGCCGTCGGCTGACTTTGTCGCCCCGGCTGCCCCCACCAAGGCAGCTAAGAAAACCAAAAAAGCCAAGAAAAAGGCCTCTCCTCTGAAGGCTGTGGCGGTCATTCTCGCCCTGCTTCTGTTTGTGGAATGTGCCTACTGCCTGGTGATCTTCACCGACCTCATTCCCCCCATTGCCCGGCTGCGGAGCATTTACATCGAAACCGCCATGTCCACCATGCGCCACCAGTGGTTGGCCAAATCCTTGATCCCGGGTGACATTGTCCAGGACGTGGTGGACAAAATCAACCAGGCTCAGGCAGACCAGGTGGGCGTAAACTCCGGGTGGGATGATGTCACCGAGGCACCCACTGAGGAAACAAAATCCCCCTCCTCCGGCTTCTCCAAAGAGGCCGCTGCCGAAATGCTCAGTCTGCTGGCCCAGGATATGGGACTGAACAGCGGCGAGGACGACTTTTTCAAACTGTTCCACGAGCTGGACGAGGAAAGCGTCCAGGATTATGTGGATGCCCATCCGGAAGTCATTTCCAACGGCTGGGAAAATTTCTACGTCAATGAAGCCGGTTTGGATGACAGCGGTACCACCATGCGCACCAACCAGGGCGATCAGATCCTGGCCATTGATGCCCCCAATGGTTTGATGGTCATTCGGATCACCGGCTCCACCTACCGGGGCGTTCTGGTCATTGGCAAGGATCCCTCCCGGCTGATGTGTGCTCCCTCTTCCCAGTGGGGTAAGATCGGTGAGCGAGCCGGTGTGATCGCAGAGGCCAACAACGGTCTGGTCGCCATTACCGGTTCCGGTTTTGGTGACGGTGCTGGATATGCCGAAGGTGCAGACCAGGCCGGCGGTGCCATGAGCAACGGCGTGGCCATGGGCAATCATTACCCCTGGGGATATAAGCGGGTGGAACTCCACCTGGACAACCGTCTGTACATCACCGATGCCAACTCCTCTTATGGCGCCGGCTGCACCGATGCCACAGAATGGACGCCTGCCCTCATCGTAGACGGCAAAATCGTCGTTACCGCCGGTGACGGATATACTGCTCTGAACCCCAGAACCTGTCTGGGGCAGACCAAGGACGAAGCCATCATGTTCCTGGGTATCGAAGGCCGGAAAGCGGATTCCCTGGGCTGTGATGCCAACGAATGTGCCGAAATCCTCGCCCGCTATGGTGCTTACCAGGCCATGAACGTGGACGGCGGCACCTCCGCCATCGTTTGGTACGAAGGGGAGTACATCATGCGTTGCTCCAACAGTGCCCTGCCTGAGGGTCGCCGGTTGCCCAACGCCTGGGTCTACTGTGCCGACACCGTTCCGGATCCCGAATAATTTGTTTGCAGCCTGCCACATACCATGGCAGGCTGCTGTTCCAACTTCAATCTAATTAGGAGGTTTTCCATGGATCCCAATTCCATTCTCACCGATCTTTCCACCCTCACCTTCCAGACCCTTCTGCCTGCCGTGGTGCTTCTGGGCATCGGGCTTTTGGTGGTGAAGGGTGTCATGAAACTCATTGACCGCTCCCTGGCCCGCTCCCGACTGGAAAAGGCCGCTGTCAGTTTGATCCGTTCCCTGCTCCGGGTGGTGCTGTACGTCCTTCTGGGCATGATCGTAGCCGAGCGGCTGGGGGTAAATGTATCCGGCGTTCTGGCTCTGTCCACGGTGGTTTCCCTGGCCGTTTCCCTGTCGTTACAGGATATGCTGGCCAACATTGTCGGCGGCTTTACCGTCTTGACCAACCACCCCTTCAAAGCCGGGGACTATGTGGAGGTTGCCGGGCAAAGCGGCACCGTCCAGTCCATTGACATCACCTACACCAAGCTCACCACTCCGGATAATAAGGTGATCTCCATCCCCAATTCCTCGGTGGTCTCCTCCCAGATTGTCAATTACTCCACCTCTGAAAGCCGGCGGGTGGAATTCTCCGTCAGTGTCTCCTACGATGCTCCCATTGCCCAGGTCAAGCAGGCCCTCTTGGAGGCGGCCCAGGTGGATCAGGTGCTGCAAGATCCCACCCCCTTTGTGGGTTTGAGCAAATATGGCGAAAGTGCCATGGAGTACACCCTCCGACTGTGGGTGCCCAATTCCAGCTATTGGGATGTGTACTATGCCGTCAACGAGGAAATTCAGTGTGCCCTACAGCGTCACGGTGTAACGATGACCTACCCCCACTTAACGGTGCATCTGGAGCAATAACATCGGGATACCCCCAACTCTATCATATCAGCCTAATGGTAGGCACAAAAGTGCCTACCATTAGGTTATCCCTTCATTCATTTCAGATCTCCGGCTTTTTTATGTCCGTATGGCATAACGATATGCTTTTTCATAGTCTCCCAAAGCAGCGTAACACGCCTGGAGCTGTTTCCACACCGGCTGACCCATGGTATCCTCCACCTGGTGAAAGGCCTCTGCCGCCTGGGCATAGTTCCCCAGTGCAAACAGCGTTTGACCCATGAGCCAATACCATTGCCCCTGCCGATGATCCATTCCCTGGAGGTAACGCAGGGCATTGTCCCAATCCTGAGCCTCCACCGCAACCTTCCCCCGAAGCAGCAACACTTCATCCCCATCCAGAGCCTGAAGCGCGTTGGCCCGTTCCTCCGGAGTCTGGGCCAAATTCCCCCGGAGCAGGGAAAGCTCCCAGAAAAAGCCCTCCTCTAGGTAAGGATGGCTCTTCCCTGCTTCCTCAGCCTGTTCAAGCAAGGTTCGGGCATAGGGAATCCGCCCCTCCTTCCAGGCTTCTTGCGCTTGGTGCTTCAAGGTCAGCGCCAGCAACAGGGTTCTTTCCCGATCTCCGTTCTCCTCTCCGGAAAGCTGTTCCAGATAAGTTCGACATTTCGCCCAATCTCCCTGGTCAAAGGCCTCCCTGGCCTGGTGCAAAGCGTTCTCCCCCCTTTTCTCCGATTCCTCCTCTCCCAGGAAATACCCCACCGGACGGTGGAGTTTTTGCGACAGCACCATCAGCGTATCCACAGAGGGCTTGGCCCGGTCGTGCTCCAACGCAGACAACAGGTTTCGGGTCATATCCTCCCCAGCCAGCTCCCGCTGGGACAGCCCCAGCTCCTGGCGCGCCTGCCGGATCCTTGTTCCAATGGTCATTTCCATCCCTCCGTAACGGTTGTTGTTCCAACTATATCACATTCCCCTGAAAATATCCAGCACAGCGCCCCTTTTTCCCAAACCTCCCAGGTGTTACAAATTATTCATTTGATATTTCCCCAGTCTTGGTGTATAACTATTCTAAGAATCCTTCCACAGATTTCCCCATTTGTCTCAAATTGATTCCCAACAAAGGAGTACGTCCATGTCTGTTCTTGTTCCACACGAAATCAAACAAACCGCTGCCCAGCGGCTGAAATCTACCCAGGCCAACCCCCGGCAGTTGGTGCTTCTCCACACCGGAATTTTGGTGGGGGTGAACCTGCTGCTCACGGCAGTCAACCTTCTGCTGAATCAGCAGATCGGCTCCACCGGAGGCCTCAGCGGTCTGGGACCCCGGTCGGTGCTGCAAACCATCCAAACCATTCTCAGCTACTGTTCCAGCCTTCTGTCCCCTTTCCTGGCTGCTGGACTGCTCTATGCCATGATCCGCATTGCCCGTGGGGATGATGCTCCTGCCAGTTCCCTACTCCAGGGCTTCCGCCGGTTTGGCTCCATTTTGGGAGCCTCCCTTTGGCAGATGATACTCTACGCCATGGTGGCCGTGGTGCTGGTTTACGCTTGCAGCTACCTGTTCGTCATCACCCCCTTTGCCTCAGATTTCATGGAGCTGCTGGAGCCACTAATCCATTCTG
Organism: uncultured Oscillospiraceae bacterium; assembly: GCA_964604925.1. GTDB lineage: Bacteria > Bacillota > Clostridia > Oscillospirales > Oscillospiraceae > Faecousia. The sequence goes on from CAZSAZ010000002.1 coordinate 22,185, forward strand.
AAGCCCTGTTTGCCAGTGACGGCACCGTAAATCTGGATTTGCTTCCCATGGATCAGATGGTTCAGGCATTGGTTCCCATGCTCATCATCTACGGTGCGGTACTGATGGCCGTGTGTCTCTGGCTTGGCTACCAATTCCGCATGACCAATTTCCTTCTGGTGGAGGGCGTTCGTCGGAGTGCCTTTGGCTGTCTGATGGTCAGTGCCAAAATGATGAAAGGCCACAAGTGGCAAATGCTGAAGCTGGATCTGTCTTTCTGGTGGTATTATCTGTTGGAGGCTCTGGTGGCCGCATCCCTTTGGCTGGACGTGATTTTAGCCCTTGCGGGGATTTCCCTTCCTCTGGGGGATAACGCCGCTCTGATTCTCTCCACGGGGGTATATACCCTGCTGGAGCTGGGACTCCACCTGTGGAAAAAGCCCCTGGTGGACGAAACCTATGCCTGCGCCTACGAATCCATTTACCGCCCCTTCCTCCAGGAACAGGTTCAGACTCCCTGACAACAAAATGCCTCCGGTGGGATTTACATTCCCTCCGGAGGCTCTTTTTATGCGTAAACGTAGAACAGACCTGTAAACATGGTAGCCAGGACAATGCCCCCCAGACCAACCCAGGTCAAATACCCCACGGGGACTTTCTCCTTTTCCGCCTTCCGGGCTTTGTAGTCCCGGTAGTTTTCCCATTCGTGCTTAAATGCCACATCGAACACCAGCTTCACGCCGAAGCCCAGCATATCGAACATTCCCTCGCCGCCGACCCACATCAGCAGACCCAGGCCAAGGAACAGGGCTCCGGTGACAAAAAAGCCGTCGGAAAGGATCATCATCGTCTCACTGGTGGTTAAATCGCCACCAAACAGTCCCCGATAGGCCATCACCGCCAGGGATACCATCCCCGCAGACACCAGCGAACCAATGTAGCGGCTCCGGTTTTTCTTTTTTTGCTCCAAACGCTCCAATTCTTCCATGGATGACTCCTTTTTCCCGCCAAAGGCGGTCTTTTTTTCCTATATCTCACTATACCCCATAAGCCTTCCCTTTGTCAAGCCCATGGGCGCACTCCCAAAGAAGATTCCCAAAATGTTTACATTTTCCGGAATCTAGCAAAAAAATCAGGCCTTTCGGCCTGATTTTTTATTTCGGATCAATCCTGAACCATTGCCAGGTAGGCAGGCAGTTCCTTCTCGGTGCAACGGATGAAATGTCCGGGCTTCACCTCATGGAAGGATGCGTTGTTCTTGTAATCCTCGTAGTCCGCATGATCCACCAGGGGATTGTAGCGAACCCGGACACGGTTCCGCTCAGACTCAGGGTCAGGCTGGGGAATGGCGGACAGCAGGCTTCTGGTGTAGGGATGGAGGGGATGGGCAAACAGCTCATCGGAAGATGCCATCTCTACCATGTTGCCAAAGTACATCACGCCAATGCGGTCGGAGAACAGCTTCACCACAGACAGGTCATGAGCAATGAACAGAATGGTCAGACCCATCCGCTCCCGGAGCTCGTTGAGCAGGTTGATGACCTGGGCACGGATGGACACGTCCAATGCAGAAATGGGCTCGTCCGCAATAATCATCTCAGGATTCATGATGATGGAGCGGGCAATGCCGATTCTCTGCCGCTGGCCGCCGGAGAACTCATGGGGATAACGGGTTGCGTGCTCCCGCACCAGGCCGACGGTTTCCAGCATTTCGTACACCTTCTCGTCGATGTACTTCTGATCCTTGATGCCCTGAATGGTCAGGCCTTCGGCAACGATCTCCTTAACGGTCATACGGGGATCCAGGGAAGCCACAGGATCCTGATAGATCATCTGGATCTGGGTCACCAGCTTGCTTTTCTTGGTGGACTTGATCTTCCGATCCATGTCCGCCCGAAGGGCAGACTTCTCAGAGGCAGGAGCCTTCTCGATCTTTTCAGTGTATTCTGCCTGGATCCGGGCAATCTCTTCCTTGCGCCACTGGCTGTCGCAGTTCTTGTGGTCGTACTTGGCACTGGCGATTTCCTTTTTCAGGGATGCAATCTGCTCCTTGATCTGGGCAGCTTCCTCCTGGGATGCACCCTTCAGCTTCTGATTCAGCTCCTTGATCTGCTGATTGTAGCCGTCAATACCAGCCACAATCCGCTTGCCCTTGAAATAGACGCTGCCGGAGGTGGCATCATAGAGCTTGATGATGGTACGACCGGTGGTGGTCTTGCCGCAGCCAGACTCGCCAACCAGGCCGAACACTTCGCCCCGTTTCACATCGAAGGAAACGTCATCCACGGCCTTTTTCTTGCCGGGGCCCTTGCCAAAGTGCATGGACAGGTGGTCAACCTTGAGGATGACATCATTGTTATTCACGCTCATCAGTTTTCACCTCTCGCTTTCTTGGAACGGTTGATCCGCTCTACCACGATGGCAGGGGGATCGATCTTGGGGGCATCGGGATGGAGCAGCCAGGTTGCTGCATAATGGGTATCGGAAATCTGGAACATGGGAGGCTGCTCCTCAAAATCAATCTCCAGAGCGTACTTGTTCCGCTCGGCAAAGGCGTCGCCCTTGGGAGGATAGATCATGTTGGGAGGCGTACCAGGGATGGACTCCAGCTTCTCCTTGGTGTTCAGATCCGGCACAGAGGCCAGCAGAGCCCAGGTATAGGGATGGGCAGGGCTGTAGAAAATGTCCTCGGCGGTACCGTATTCCACAATCTTACCGGCGTACATTACCGCAATACGGTCAGCCATGTTGGCCACAACGCCCAGGTCGTGGGTGATGAAGATAACGGACAGGTTCCGCTCCTTCTTCAGGTTGTTAATCAGCTCCAGGATCTGAGCCTGGATGGTCACGTCCAATGCGGTGGTGGGCTCGTCGCAGATCAGCACATCGGGGTTTGCCGTCAGGGCAATGGCGATGACGATTCTCTGGCGCATACCGCCGGAGAACTCGAAGGGATACTGCTTGAACCGGCGGCGGGGGTTATCAATACCCACGCTCTCCATCAGCTTGATGGCCCGCTCCTTGGCGATTGCCTTGGTGACCTTGTAGACGGAGTTCTGCGCCATCTCCTTGAGGTAGTCGATGATCTCCAGGGTTCTGGCGGCGAAATCTGCGGTTTTGTTGGCTTCCATCTGAGCCTGGAAGTGGGCAATCTGCTCCCGGACGGTATCCTCCATCTCCTGGCGGGCCCGATCCAGATCCACCAGACTCATGGGAATGACTTCCCAATCAGGAGTCTTGCCCTTGGCGATGATGGCCTCATGCTTGGTGCTTTCCTTTTCGAAGCGCTTGCGCTCCTTCTCGTTCCGCTCGGCACCACTGAAGTACAGATCTGAAGCATACTCCATGGAGGTGTTGAAGGTGTGGGTCAGGGAGTCCTTAACGACTTCCAGGGGATCCAGGCAAGCCTTCACCACGGGAACCAGTTCCTTGATGGCAGCTTCCACCGCCTTCTTGTCGGGGGTTCCGGTGAACACACTCAGCTTCTGCTCCAGCACTTCAATGGCATGAGCACGGGCCTTATCGGTCTCCTGGGAGGAGTAACGGACTGCCTTCTCGGCCTCGGCCATGAAGCCAGCCATGAAGTCGTCTGTGGTTTTCTTGTGGGTCAGAGCATTGAGCTCAGCCACGCTCATCTGGGGGATCTTGTCATCCTCATAGGTCAGGTAGTACCCCAGGGTGAAGGTGTTGGGCTGGTCAAATGTGACTGCCTCGGCAAAGATCTCCTGCATCTTCTCCAGGATGGCAATGGTGCAAGCAAAATCGGTGCCCTTGGCCTCGGTTTTGGAGGTGGACTTAAGCTGAGAAGCCAGGTTCTTCAGCTCCTCGGCCCGCTCCCGCACCACAAAGTAGCTGCAAGCAGCCTCGGCACAGTGGCACAGTTCCTTCACGTCCTCAGCCAGATCCTTGGCTGCGTTGTTCTTCAGCTGGAGTACCAGATCGGAGGCCAAAGCGGCACCCTCGTTGGCAGAAGCCAGGGAATCGGTGTACTCGCTTTCCAAAGCGCAATGCTTCAGCTCGAACTTCTTAAACTTTTCCAGAGCGGCAGCGCCGGAGGTCACACCGGCCGCGCTCATTTTTTCTTCCAAAGCCTTGAACATGATGTTCATATCGGCCTTGGACTCCCGGCGGGAGGCCTTGTTCTTCAGCAGCATGGCCTCGGTGAGCTGATCACCGATGCGCATAATGGGGTTCAGGGAGGACAGCGGATCCTGGAACACCATGGCGATCTTATCGCCACGAATCTTGTGGAACTCTTCCTCGCTGATTTTCAGCAGATCCTTGCCGTCGTAGAGGATCTTGCCGCCATCGATGATGGCGTTACCGGCCAGGATGCCCATGATGGCGCGGCTGGTAACGGACTTACCGGAGCCGGACTCGCCAACGATCGCCAGGGTCTCGCCCTTGTACAGATCAAAGCTGATATCCCGAACCGCCTGGACCTTACCATTGCTGGTACGGAAGGAGAGCCGCAGGTCTTTCACTTCTAATTTCTTGTCAGCCATTATTCGTCAGCTCCTCTCAGAGAAGGGTTAAAGGCATCACGCAGACCGTTACCAAACAGGTTGAAAGAGATCATCAGCAGAGAGATGAACACTGCGGGGAACAGAATGATGTGAGGCAGGGTGGACAGGTAAGCCTGGCCATGGGAAAGCATGGTACCAACAGAGGTCATACCGGAGGTCTCCAGGTTCACAATGCCCAGATAGGACAGCATGGACTCGGTGAAAATGACGCTGGGGATGATGAGGATGGTACCGGTGATGATGGTGCCCAGAGAGTTGGGCAGAATGTGCCGGAAAATCAGGCGGCTGTCGCTGGCACCCAGGGTGCGGGCAGCCAGAACGTACTCGGAGTTCTTAAAACGGTAGAACTGGGTACGGACACGGCTGGCAATGCCAATCCATCCGGTGAGGATGAAGGCAAACAGCAGCGACACAATGGGGCCAACCTTCTGAGCCAGATGGAGCTGGAACAGAACGTGAACCACCGTAGTGGGGGTAGAAGACAGGATGTCGGAGATTCGCTCCATAATCAGGTCCACGGTACCGCCATAATAGCCCTCGATGGAGCCATAGCAGATGCCGATGACAAAGTTCAGGAAGGAAACGGACAGAGCCAGAATGAAGGACAGCCGGGCACCGGAAGCAAGGCAGGCGAAGATGTCCTGGCCGTGCTGGTTGGTACCGAACAGATAGTTGGGTGCGAAGCCGTTGACGTACTGGTAGTACTCCTTATAGAGCACGCGAACCTTGTAACCAGACTGGTTCTTCACAGCATAGACATACCACTCGTCCCCATTCTCGCCGGCAGTGCCGTCGTCCCCGGGGATACGCAGAGAGTCATACTTACCGGCGGTCTCGGAGCCGGTCTTGTAGTTGTTGACGTAGACGGGATTGCCGTTTTCATCATGGTGGGCAGAACCACCGGAGGTGGTGGTGGTATTGTCAGCCAGCTCATACCACAGGTTTGCGGCACTGGTGACAGAGACGAAGTTGGTCTTGTAATTATCGGGAATGGGGTACATGACCTGGATACCAGTCTCATTCTGGTATGCCTTCAGCGCCTCATAGTCGGACTGGGACAGGTCGGCATAAACAAAGCCAACCTTCTCATAGGTGTCCACATACAGCTCATAGTAGGTCTTGCCGTTGGAATCGGAATACACATTCCGAACTTCCTTCACAGCGTTGCTGCCGTACTCCTGGCCGATGGAGTTATAGTAATCATAACCAGCCTGGGTCTCGTTCTGGGTGGTGCAGCCGTCCCAGCCCAAAAATGCCAGAGCATCACACTTGGGCAACAGGCACTTGTAGTAGCCATCCCGGAAGTTAACGTCGTAGTTGCTCACCATAGGAGCAATGAAGGCGTAGGCAAACAGGATGATGAGGATCACGCTTGCGATCATGGAGGACTTGTTCTTCCGGAAGCGGAGGAATGCGTCCTTGAAGTAGCCAACCGGCTTGGTCTCAAATTTCTTATCGGAAAGCTTTTCGCCGCGGTTGGCAAATGCGAATTTTTCCTTGGGGATGTTGTCGTATGCCATATTATCTCTCTCCCATCTTGATACGAGGATCGATAAAGCCGTAGCTCAGATCCACCACAAGGCCAGCCAGCAGGCCGATAGCCGTGTAGAACAGGTTCAGTGCCATAAAGAAGTTATAGTCCCGAACGTTGATAGAGGTGATGTAGAGCTTGCCAATGCCGGGGATGGAGAAAATGCTCTCAATAATCATGGAACCACCCAGGATGCCGATGAACTCGCCCAGGATCATAGGCAGGATGGGCACCATGGCGTTACGCAGGGCATGGCGGGTGATGGCCTGGTTCCGGGTCAGACCCTTGGTCCGGGCCAGGAGCAAGTAATCGCCGGTGAGCACCTCAGACAACTCAGCACGGGTAAACCGGCAAAGTCCGGCGATGGTGGAGAATGCCAGAGAAACGATGGCAGGGAACATGGAGCGATACATCTCCACGCTGAAGAACTCCGCCGTCTCCCGGGAGGCTGCCGTCAGGGGGAACCAACCGGTCTTATAGCACAGCAGGTACTGCACCAAAAAAGCGTACACATAACTGGGCACGGAGATAAACAGCATGACGCTGGTGGAGATCACATGATCCTGCCACTTGTTCTTCTTCAGAGCGGCGTAGATGCCCAAAAGCAGGCCCAGAGGGATGGAAATCATAATGGAGTACAGGTTGACCACCACGGTGTAGGGGATCTTGTCCATCATGATCTTGGCAACTTCCTGGCCGGCGTACATCTGCTCGCCAAGACCGAAGTCACCTTGGAATACATGGCTCCAGTACAGGACATACTGAACCATGATGGGTTTGTTGTAACCCATGGCTTCCCGACGCTGTTTGATGATTTCCACGTCTCGGCCCATGGCCTTAATGGCGGGCAGAGGCAGCATCTTCACCAGTACGAAGCACATGGTTGCGATCACCGCAAAGGTGAGTACCATCAAAAGCAGTCGCTTGATGATGTATCTTGTCATGGAATGATTCTTCATAGGCTTAACCTTCCTTTTTTCGCCTGGGGCGATTATTCGGAGTTTTCAGAACCGGAGACGGCGTTGTATCCATCAGCCATCCGGCGGGTTTTTCCTCCCGCCGACCGATCCCGAGATCTATAATCAAAGTCCTTCTTTGCAAAACCTGCTACAAAGGACTGAACAATCGGAAGATAGCACGCGCTTTGTCTTGCGTGGTCCTTTTATAAAAGGTTGTCTCCTTTTTTTGGAGGTGTAAGAAAGTTGCAACACAGTCACGGGCGCTACTGCGCCCGTGACTGCTTTGTCAAACGGGATTACCCGATGCCTAATTCAGTATGGAATTAGTAGGTCAGGCCAGCTGCGACTGCATCAGCCCACTGAGCATCGGTGTAGTCGTAGGTGTAGTACTGCACGCCGCCGAAGCTCACCAGGTCAACGTACTGCTGAACTGCGTAGTCGCCCTTCTGGGAGATCAGCTGAGCGGAGTTCCGGTAGTACATGGGGGTGGTGGTGAAGTAAGCCAGGTAAGCATACTCCAGCTTGGAGAACATATTAGCACGGGTGTCAGCGTCGTAAGCGCCGAAGGAAGCCAGGACAGTGCCATTCACGCCGGTGAGCTGAACGGTGGTATCGCCGTTGGCCCACAGAGCCCAGTTCTGGAGGGAATCGGTAACGTCCTCGCCGTCAACGTTCATGGTCACGCTGATCTTGGAGGTGTCGAAGCCGTACTCCATCTGCTGGCCGGAGCCGTCAGCTGCGTCACAGTAGCACTGGTACAGCATGGTGTAGGGGGAGTAAGCAGCGCCGCCCCAAGTGGTGAAGATGATGTCAGCGTTGCCGGAGTACATGGTCTCGTAGTAGTCAGCGTCAGCAACCATCTCCATGGTGACCTTGCCCTCCAGGGCAGTGCCAGCGCAAGCGGACTTCAGGCAGTCGTTCAGGTAGTTGAACATCTGCACATAGGTATCGTCGGTGGAGTAGACACGCATCTCGATCTTGATGTTGGACTCGCCATCCCAGTAGCCGGCTTCCTTAGCTTCGTAAGCAGCCTGAGCCATCAGGGCCTGAGCCTTCTCCATGTCGTAACCGGTGATTGCCTCATAAGCCTCATCCAGGTTCTCGAAGTCGCCGTCCTCGCCGTAGGTCAGGCCGTACAGCTTGCACAGAGCTTCCTTTGCACCGTCGGTGTCACGGTAGGTGGCGCCGGTGAAGGGATCATAGACGTACATATAGTTCAGCAGGCCGTAACCGGCGGAACCAGCGGAGGTGTAGGAAGCAGCGAAGGTGTTCCGGTCAATGGCCAGAGCAAATGCCCAGCGGAATGCGGGAACAGCCAGAATCTGAGTGCCACGGGCAGCCAGAGCATCAACACTGGTGTTGAAGGACAGCTTGGTGGTGTAGGACTGGGGAGTGTAGCGAATGTAGTCGGATGCGCCGTAGGTAGCCATATCGCTAGAAGTCAGGGAGACGGAGTCAACCTCGCCATTCAGGAAGGCCAGCAGAGCAGTGGACTGCTCAGCGATGACCTGGCAGGAGATCACGTCGGTCTGATACATACCCAGGTGCTTGCCATCGTGGTAGCCGTACCAGGTGTCGTTCCGCTCCATGGTCATCTGCTTATCCAGCTCAAAGTAGGTCAGCTTGTAGGGGCCATAGGACACAGAGGTATCCAGGCTGGTGCCGTAGGTGGAGGTCACGTTTGCAATGGCATCGGAGTCAGCGGAAACGGTGTTGCCGTTGGCATCGAAGAAGGACTTGCAGGACTCCCACAGATCTTCCTTAACCAGGTAGGTGGAAGACAGGTTGTAGGGCACATAGTAGTTGGGGTTCTCGGTGGGGGTAACGGTGATCATGACGATCTCATACTCACCGGTCTTGATGATACCCACATCGTCCCAGCTCTTGGCACCGTAGGTCTCAGCGTAGACGAAGTAGTTGGGCAGGTCAGCCTCGGTCTCGTTCCAAGCGGGGTTGCCGGTGGTCACGGGAGCGAACAGTTCCAGATTCTCATCGGTCAGAGGAATCAGGCCCTTATCATTCATCATGCCAACCAGGGTATCCCAGTTGGTGACATCGAAGTAGGTGTCGCCATAAGCGTCAACATAGTCCTTCAGGGTGTTGCCGCCGGTCTGCTCCAGAGCAGCGTTGATGGCGATGTAGACAGGCTCACCGTTGGGGGTGGAGTAGGTGCCGTCATCGTTCTTGACCAGGTCAGCCATAGCATAAGCAGCATTGGCAGCGTTGTCGGTGTAGACAACCTGGCCCTGATAGAAGTAATCCTTTGCGCCGTAGATAACGAAGTCGCCAGCGTACAGGGAGTCAGCACGACGGTTCTTCATCACGGGGCTCAGTAGCTCCTGATAGGAGTAGATGTAGGTGTCAGCATTGATGGGAGTGCCATCGTCCCAGCAAGCACCGGGATTCAGAGCGATCTTCCAAGCCTTGTTGGCTTCGCCTTCCACGATGCCGTAGCTGCCAACATAGTCAGCAGTCACATCCACAGGCAGCTCAGCAGCCATCTCGCAGGAGATTGCCCAGCCATCCAGAGTGGAGTTCAGGTTGAAGGTGTAGAAACCAGCAGAAGTGTAGTCCAGAATGTAGCTATCCTCGTTGGTCTCCCAGTTCATGGGGCTCCAGTTGAGGTTGCTGTTACCGGAAGTGTAGTCGTTCATGGTGTAGACTTCGGGATCGGTGTAGTCCTTACCCTCGACGCCGGCGTACACGTCGTAGCCGACCTCGCCGCCACCAACAACGCCCATGGCCGTGGTCACAGAGCCAACATTGACGGAGTGGTTTGCGTAGTCCACGCCCTCGGGAGCGAGCATCTCCTCAGGCTTGGTGATTTCCACAGGGCCGTTATTGGTCTGGGGCTGAGTCTCATCGCCAGCAGGAGCGGAGGTGGAAGGAGTGTCATCCCCGCCACAAGCGACCAGACCGAACACCATGACAACAGCCAGCAGCAGAGCAAGCAGTTTCTTTGCGTTCATTTTCTTTTCCTCCTAATAATTGATTGGCTCAAAATCGAGCCATATAATAACTGTTCGGCATTTCGCTTCACAAATTATTAACAAAATGAAGTATACCCCCAGGCCAATGAAAATACAAGGGAAAAGTTGCATTTTTTCATGCTTCTCATTCATTTTCCCGGCTTTCTGTGATTTTACCAGGAAGGAATGGGATTTTGTATCCCAATTTATGCAACTTGCCATTCATCTTCACCGGGAATCCATCGGGTAGAAAATGGGCAATTCAGGAATGAATTGTCCATACTATACCACAAGAACAGACCAGAATCAACACTTTTTTGCAATTTTTCCCTTTGAAACTGCAACACTGTTCCTTTGCACGAATTTCTTCAAAAATGCACGGTTTCTTTTGTTGTAAATTCACAACGCCCCTGGCATTTTCGGGATTTTGACGAATTTTTTCCGGTTTTTTCCCTGGAAAATTCCTGGATTTTTCATCCACTCACTGGGCATTTTCCTGCATAAAAAACCGTTTGTCCGCGAAAATCACCGTTTCAAATTGCATTTGTCTTTCTCGAATGGACGGTTTTGCAGTTTTCTTCTTTGATTCCTGCATTTTCCAATCCATCTTTCAGGGTGCTTTTTCCGATTCCCTTTCGGCAATCCTGAAAGGCGAACCGGATTACGACCCGGCCAGAGCCGCTTTTTCTGCAATTTTCCCTTGCAGGAACCGCTTCAAGGCATCAAAATCCCCATTTGGCCACTGATTCACGTTCCCTTCCTCCCCATGGAGCAGACAGGGAGTCAGCAAAAAACAGTCCATTTTCAGTTTAGACGCCACCATATCTTCCCGCAGGTCGTTGCCCACCATCACACACGCATCCCCGGAAAGGCCCAGCGTGTCCAAAATCTGGCGGTAGTAAGCCGGGTTCGGTTTACAGAAGGAGGAATTGTCATAGGTCGTCACCCATTCAAAATCCGCCGGATCCAGCCCGGCCCAACGGATCCGCTGATAGGTTGCAACCTTGGGGAACAGGGGGTTGGTTGCCAGCACCCGGCGAATTCCACGCTCTTTTAACAGCTCCACGATTTCTCTGCTTTCCGGGGCGAAGCCACAACAAGTGCGGGCTTTGGCAAAGGCTGTGGCGTAAAACTCCTCAAACAGGGGCCGGTCTATCTCCGCCCTGGGGCCATAGCTCTGGCGAAAGACCTCCCAGAATCGTTCTTCGTTGGTTTGACTCCCATCATTTTCCATCATGGCCCGGGTTCCATTCCAGACCACCTGGATCAGGGCCTTAGGGTCGTAGTCATGTTCTGCCATAAATTCCCCCAGCAGCATCAGATACCGCCGGACGAAGGCTTCCTGGTCCATGGGCAACAACGTCCCATCCAGATCAAACAACACTGCATCCATTTTCCATTGCCTCCATCAGTTTAAAATTTCTCCTCTATTTTACCATTCTCCCAAAGGTCTGTCAACGCGTCCCCCAGCCCTTGCATTTCCGGCTTTCTTCCATTATAATAAGGAAAAATCCATTTAGAAGGAGTCTTCCCATGTCCAAGTATGATTATCTCATCGTGGGTGCCGGTCTTTACGGTGCCGTCTGCGCCCGTGAGGCCACCGATGCCGGAAAACGGGTTCTGGTCATTGACAAACGCCCCCACGTCGCCGGCAACGTCTACACCCAGGAGATGGAGGGCATCAATGTCCACGTCTACGGCGCCCACATTTTCCACACCAACCGCCAGGATGTATGGAATTATGTCAATCGTTTTGCCCAGTTCAACCGGTTCACCAATTCCCCGGTGGCCAATTACCACGGCGAGCTGTACTCCCTTCCTTTTAATATGTATACCTTCAACCGGATGTGGGGTGTAGTCACGCCCCAGGAAGCCCAGGCCAAAATCGAGGCCCAGCGTCAGGCCGCCAGTATCACCCAGCCGAAAAACCTGGAAGAGCAGGCCATCTCCCTGGTGGGTACGGATATTTACGAAAAACTGGTGAAGGGGTACACGGAAAAGCAGTGGGGCCGTCCCTGCACTGAGCTGCCTGCCTTTATCATCAAGCGGCTGCCCGTCCGGTTTACCTTTGACAACAATTATTTCAACGCCCTGTACCAGGGGATCCCTGTGGGTGGCTACACCAAAATGGTGGAATCCATGCTTCAGGGCATTGAGGTTCAGCTTGGAGTGGACTACCTGGCCAACAAGCAGGAGCTGGATGCCCTGGCAGACCAGGTGATCTACACCGGCCCGGTGGATGCCTATTTCGGCTACTGCCTGGGGGCATTGGAGTATCGCTCGGTACGCTTTGAGACAGAAGTGCTGGACACCCCCAATTTCCAGGGTAACGCCGCCGTAAACTACACCGACCGGGAGACCCCCTGGACCCGGATCATCGAACACAAATGGTTTGAGTTCGGCACCCAGCCCAAAACCGTCATCTCCCGGGAGTACAGCTCCGAATGGAAGCCTGGCGACGAGCCCTACTACCCCGTCAATGACGATCGCAACGGTCAGCTCTACCAGCAGTATAAAACCCTGGCTGACAGCGAACCGAAGGTCATCTTCGGCGGCCGCTTGGGAGAATACAAGTATTACGACATGGATGCTGTCATTGCCTCGGCTCTGGAAAAATGCCATCAGATCCTGGCCTAATCCTCTGAAATGCCAAAAGCGTGCAGGTTGTTTCCTGCACGCTTTTTCTCTGTTACAGTTCCCGAAGAGCCTCCACCAAAGTGGTTTTTCCTTCGGTTTTTTCGTCCTTCCATTTGATGATCCGGGCAGGGCACCCAGCAACCACGGCACCTGCTGGGACATCCTCCGCCACTACTGCGCCAGCTGCAACCACAGCCCCTTCTCCAACGCGGCAGCCTTCAATGACCACAGCATTGGCACCAATGAGGACATGATCCTCCACCACCACCGGCGTTGCCGATGCAGGTTCGATCACCCCTGCCAGTACCGCACCGGCTCCCACATGGCAATGCTTGCCCACTGTGGCCCGGCCGCCTAAAACGGCACCCATATCAATCATGGATCCTTCGCCCACTACGGCGCCGATGTTCAAAATGGCTCCCATCATGATGACGGCATTCTTCCCAATCTCCACCTGTTCCCGCAAAATGGCTCCCGGCTCGATTCTTGCCTGGATCTGCTTCAGATCCAGCATAGGGATGGCCGAATTCCGGCAATGGTTTTCCACTTCCACATGGTCGATCTTTCCACCAGCGTGTTCCAGCACCGGGCCGATCTCTCGCCAGTCTCCAAACACAATCTTCTGCCCGGGGGCGGCCTGGAAAACCCGGCTACCAGGGAATTCCACCGGTTCCTTTTCCCAAACGTAAACCTTCACCGGCGTCTTTTTTTCAGAGGTTCGGATATATTCAACGATTTCCTGGGGATTCATAGGGATGCTCCTTTTCCTGTTTGATGAAAGAAAGCATATCATTCTTTTCCATAAAAGGCAAGGAGAAATTGACACCGGGGCAAAAATCGCATATGATAAGGGAAACCTCATTCTGAAGGGAGGGGAAACTCTGTGTCCCTCATCCAAGACCGGCGCAACCTGCATCAAATCCCGGAGCTGGATCGGGCTCTACCTGAGACCATGGCCTACCTGCGCCAGGTTCTGACCCCCCTGGGGTGCAAATTGTCCGCCCCCAGTCCAGGTAGCCTGGCCGCCTTTTTCCACTTTGGCCAGGCCGACACCCTGGCCTTCCGGGCTGACTGTGACGCATTGCCCATTCAGGAAGCCACAAACCACCCCTTTGCCTCCCGGCACCCGGGACGGATGCACGCCTGTGGTCACGACGGCCATATGGCCATTGCCCTGGAACTGGCCCGACGGGTCAGCCAAAAATCCTTTCTTCCCCATAATATTTTGATTCTGTTTCAACCGGCAGAGGAAACCACCGGCGGTGCCAAGGCCATTTGTGACTCCGGAATTCTAGCCCAACACCGGGTTAAGGCCATCTTCGGCCTTCATCTTTGGCCTGAGCTGGAACGTGGCACTTTGTTCACCCGACCCGGAGCCATGATGAGTCGCTCCTGCGAGCTGACGGTGGACATCTTTGGTCGCTCCGCCCACATCGGCCGAAGTTGGGAAGGAATCGATGCCCTAAGTGCCGGAGTGGCATTTTACACCCAAGCCCGGGCGCTGGAGCAATCCCTCCCTCCCTCGATCCCAAGGGTGCTGAACTTTGGCCATATGGTCAGCGGTTCGGCCCGAAACGCCCTGTCCAATCACACCCACTTGGAAGGAAGTCTCCGGGTCTTTGACGACGAAACCTTCCACCAACTGTCTCAGGGGTTGGAGCGTATCGCCCGGAACATCGAACAAACACAGCAGTGTCCCGTTCGCCTTCACCTAAGCCCCGGCTATCCCCCCGTCCGGAACCCCGAAACGTTGGTGGCCCAGGTTCAGGCCCTGCTTCCCCTTCAGCACCTGCCCCAATCCACCATGACCACCGAGGATTTCTCCTTCTATCAGCAAGCCGTCCCCGGATTGTTTGTCTTTTTGGGTTTGGGGAACACCCCGCCCCTTCACAGCCCCATCTTTGATTTTGACGAATCTGTGCTGTTCCGTGGGGCAGATTATTTTACCCAATTGGCGGAGGAATTCCCATGAATCAACACCTAACCCACATGGTTCCCAGCGGAATCCGCCGGTTTACCGCCCTGGCTCAGACCACCCCGGGGTGCAAAATGCTCACCATTGGGGAACCGGATTTTGCCACCCCCCAGGCCATTTGCGATGCCGCCACCCAAGCCATGGCCCAGGGCATGACCCACTACGCCCCCAATCGGGGAACGGATTCCCTCCGGGACGCCATCGCCCAATATGAAACCGCCCGGGGTATGACCTGCCGCCGAGAAAATGTCCTGGTCACCATTGGTGCCACCGGGGCGTTGAATACCGCCATTTCCTGTCTGCTCAACCCCGGCGACGAGATCATCATCCCCACCCCGGCCTTTTCCCTCTATGAATCCATCGCCTTGAGTCTGGGAGCCAAGCCGGTGTTTCTGGATTTGTCGAAAACAGACTTTCAAATCACCCAGGACGCCCTGGCCCAGTGCATTACCCCCAAAACCCGTGCCATCGTCCTCAACTCCCCCAACAATCCCACCGGCGTGGTGCTAAGTCACGAGTCCCTCAACCACGTCCGGCAAGCCATCCTGGGCAAGGAGATTTTTCTCCTGTGTGACCAGGTTTACGCCCCTCTGTGCCCCCTTCCTCCAGCGGATCTTACCCTGGATCCGGAACTTCGTCGCCAAACCATCCTATGCCAGAGCTTTTCCAAGCCCTGGGCCATGACTGGATGGCGCATCGGCTATTTGGTGGCCCCGCAGGAGATCGTGGAGCAGTGCGTTCTGCTCCAAGCTGCCCAAATCGCCTCAGTTCCCACATTCGTGCAAGCAGGAGCGGAACGGGCTTTGACCGTTTCCCCGGCCCCCATGGCTGCACGCTATGCCGCCCGACGGGACTACGTCACAAAGCGATTGCAGGATATGGGGCTATCCTTTCCAACTCCCCAAGGAGCATTTTATGTGTTCCCTGATATCTCCCCCTTCGCCATGGACTCGCAGGAATTTTGCACTCGCCTGATTCGCCAGGCTGGCGTGGCCTGTGTCCCCGGCTCCTGTTTCCGGGGGGAAGGACACATCCGCCTGTCCTACTGCTGTAGCGAAGAAACCCTTGCCCAGGGACTTGACCGTTTGGAAGGATTTCTCGCTTCCATATCCAACTCTATCCACTGATCGGAGAAAGGAATTACCATTATGAAAAAAACCATCTTCAAAGGCATTGGCACCGCCCTCATCACCCCCATGACCGCCACCGGCGTGGACTATGAAAATTTGGGTCGGCTCATTGATTTCCAGATTGAAAACGGCGTTGCCGCCCTGATTGCCGTGGGCACCACCGGCGAATCTGCCACCCTGCCCCCGGAAGAGCGCAAGGAAGTCATCCGCTTCACCGTGGAGCGTGCCGCCGGCCGGGTCCCCGTGATAGCCGGAACCGGCACCAACAATACCCAGCACGTGTTAGATTTCACCAAATCCGCCTGCGACGACGGTGCAGATGCCGTTCTGGTGGTCACACCCTACTACAACAAGGCCACTCAAAATGGCCTGATCCAGCACTATGAACGGATTGCCGACTACTCAGCAAAACCAGTTATCATGTACAACGTTCCCAGCCGCACCGGTTGCAATCTCACCCCCCAGTCCTGCGCCATTTTGTCCGACCACCCCAACATCGTGGGCATTAAAGAAGCCAGCGGCAATATGGCCCAAGCGGTGGAGATGGCCGCCCTATGTGGGGACAAGCTGGACATCTACTCCGGTGAAGACGGTATTACCCTCCCCTTGCTCAGCATCGGTGGCATGGGCTGCATCAGCGTTGCAGCCAACTGTGCTCCCCGGGAAATGGTGGCTATTGTGGACAAATTTTTCGCCGGTGACGTCACCGGTGCCGCTCAGATGCAGAAGGATCTCTATCCCCTGATCAAAATGCTGTTCTGTGAGGTCAACCCCATCCCCGTCAAAGCTGCCATGGCTGCCATGGGCTACTGCGAAAATCGACTGCGCCTGCCCCTGACCCGGATGGAACCGGAGCATGAGCTATTACTGCTGCGGGAGATGCGGAAGCTGGGGGTGCTGAAATGAGAGCAGTGATCTGGGGTGCCAACGGTGCCATGGGAACCCTTCTGACCCAAAAGCTGGGCGCAGAAGTGGTGGGCCGGGTCAGTCTGGACGGGGCCAATGGTGCCGTCCGCTCCGGCGAAGAATTGGGCACCACGGCCTGCGACGTGATTTTGGACTTCTCCCACCATAGTGCGCTGGCTGATGTGCTTTCCTATGCCAAGCGGGTCTCTGCTCCAGTAGTCATCGGAACCACCGGCCACACCCCGGAGGAAAAAGCCCTGATTTTCCAGGCCTCCCAGGAAATTCCCGTCTTTTTCTCCGGAAACGTCAGCCTGGGCATTGGGGTTTTGTGCCGTCTTGCCCGGCAGGCCGCCAGTTTTTTCCCCGATGCGGACATTGAGATCGTGGAGATTCACCACAACCGGAAGGTGGATGCCCCCAGCGGCACCGCCCATATGCTCTTCCAGGCCATCCAGTCCGTCCGCCCCAATGCGGTGGAGCACTGTGGCCGGGCCGGAGAGGGAAAACGAACCCCAAACGAAATCGGCATCCATTCTCTGCGCCTGGGAAATGTGGTGGGAATCCACGAAGTTCACATCCACACCCCCAATCAGTCCCTGACCCTGAAGCACGAATCCGGTTCCCGGGAAATGCTGGCCGACGGCGCTGTAGATGCGGCCCGGTTTATGCTGGGAAAGGCACCGGGACTGTACAATATGGACTCGATTTTGGAGGATGGAACATGAAAGCATGGTATATGTCCGGCGCAGGAAACGATTTTTTTGTCATCGACAGCCGGGGTATGACCCTGGACTACAGCGATTTGGCCAAAACCTGGTGCGCCAAAATTGGGTGTGATGGATTTATGGCGGTGGATCACTCCCTTGTGGGCGATTTCAAGCTCCATTTTTACAATGCCGACGGTTCTCGAGGGGAAATGTGCGGCAACGGAAGCCGCTGTGTCAGCAAATTTGCCTACGACCGGGGCATTGCTCCCGGAGAAATGACCATCGAAACCGACGCCGGACTGCTCCGCAGCAGCCGAATCTCCGAAACCCAGTACCGGGTACAACTGAACAATCCCAGCGTTCTGGATCTCCATCGCCATGGGGATATGGCCTATGTGGAGCTGGGAAATCCCGGGGTGCCCCACGGGGTATTCCACTATCCCGGTCTTGGCTGGGACATGAGGGACGTGCTTCGGGAGCGGATGCGTCAGGAGCGGTTTGCCCCTTATTTCCCCAAGGGGGCCAACGTGAACTACTACGACTGGGTGGGGCCCAATCGAATCCGAATCCTCACCTTTGAGCGTGGCGTGGAGGATTTCACCCTGGCCTGTGGCACCGGCTCTGGCTCCACAGCGGCGGTACTTGCCCACATGGGCCTTCTTCCCCAGGGAGAGCTGACCGTAGAGAATCCCGGCGGAACACTGTTCTTTCAACTCACCAGGGTTAATGGTTCCTTAGAGCATATCCTCATGACCGGCCCGGCGGAGGTTCTGGCAGAATACGATCTATAAAAAACCGGCTCAGAAGCGTCTGTTGCTTCTGAGCCGGTTCTGCTTATTTCCACTCTGCAGGCACAAAATCCAGGGTAATTTCCTTCACACTGGGCTGCAACCGGGTGAATTTCACCCCAGCCGCTTCCAGCATCCGCTTGGACGCCAGAGTTGCCATGGAATCGGCATATTTGTCCGACAAATACACCACCTCTCGCACACCGCTTTGGATGATGGCCTTGGCACATTCGTTGCAGGGAAACAACGCCACATACAGTCGGCTGTTTCGCAAGGAACGTCCGTTGGCATTGAGGATGGCATTGAGTTCTGCGTGAACCACATAGGGGTACTTGGTCTGTTCCCCCTCCCGTTCCCAAGGGAATTCATCATCGGAACATCCCTTGGGCATTCCGTTGTATCCGGTGGAAATGATGATATTTTCCTGGGATACAATACACGCTCCCACCTGGGTGTTGGGGTCTTTGCTGCGCCGGGCCGCCAACATGGCAACACCAATGAAATATTCATC
>CAZSAZ010000003.1:0-30299 GCA_964604925.1 uncultured Oscillospiraceae bacterium
GACGCTCGGGGTTGGCCAGAGCCTTGCCCATGATGGAAACTTCCTTCTCCACCAGGAAGCCGCACACGGAGGGCAGATAATCAGCCACGCCGGCGGTGGAGGAGTGAGCACGGTGAGCGGTGCCGAAGGCATCGTTCACGAAAATGTCAGCCAGGTCAGCCAGAGCCTTGCTCAGCTCGGGATCGTTCTTGGTCTCGCCCTTGATGTAACGGGTGTTCTCCAGCAGCATCACATCGCCGTCCTTCAGGGCGGCGGCCTTGGCCTTGGAGTCCTCGCCGGCCACGTCGGAGGCCATGACGACGGGCTTGCCCAGTAGTTCGCTCAGGCGGTCAGCCACGATTTTCAGGCTCAGCTCAGGCTTCCACTCGCCCTTGGGCTTGCCCATGTGAGAGCAGAGGATGACCTTGGCATTGTGCTCCACCAGGTACTGGATGGTGGGCAGAGCGGCAACGATCCGCTTGTCAGAGGTGATGACACCGTTTTTGGTGGGGACATTGAAATCGCAACGGCACAGCACGCGCTTACCGGCCACATCGATGTCCACGATAGACTTCTTATTGTAGTTCATGATTGTTCCTCCAATAATGATAATACATAATGAATGGGTGTCTGGTCAGGTCAAATCCTGATCCGACATTTTACCATGATCCAGCAAACCGGAAAAATCCTGCTGGCGCAGCGCTTCATAAACCGTCACAGCCACAGAATTGCTCAAATTGAGACTCCGGGCCTGGGGGATCATGGGCAGGCGGATGCAACTGTCCCGATGGGCTTCCAGGAAGGCCTCAGGCAACCCCTTGGTCTCCTTGCCAAAGAACAGGTAACATCCATCTTCAAACCGAGCCTCGGTATACCGCCGGGGTGCTTTGGTGGACAGACACCACATCTGGCGAACATCGTTTTTTTGAAAGAATTCTTCCAGGTTTTCGTAATCCCGGACATCCACAAGGTGCCAATAGTCCAGCCCTGCCCGACGAACGGCTTTTTCCGAAATGTCGAAGCCCAACGGGCGGATCAGATGTAAGGTGCATCCGGTGGCGGCACAGGTTCGGGCGATGTTGCCACAGTTCTGGGGGATCTCCGGTTCCACAAGGACGATATTCAGCATGGTTTGTTCACCTCCGGTTTGACGCAGGGATGGGCAGAATACTCCCAGTTTGTTTGCGCTCCTATTGTATGCCAAACTCTCCATAAAATCAATGAAAAAATCGGGAATTTTATGAACATTTCATACTATTCACATAAAAAACCAAGTTCCGGCCAGAAATTTGTGGAAAATGTCGTCTTGCAATTTCCCCAAACCGCTGAAGGGAAGATTTTCGACGGAAAAATCCGGGGATTCCCGGAGAAACTACCGGGGCTTGGAACTCTGGACACAAAAAAGCCCCCTGCCTTGGGAAAAGGCAGGGGATGTTTTGGATTAGGGCAGAACCTGAATCTCGTTGACGGAGATGTGGGGATCGCCGTTTTTCTCGGAAACATCAGTGGTGTAGTGATAGGTGAAGGTGATGCTGTCTCCGATGGTCAGGGTTTTGGCTCCCGTCAGGGAGGTATAGGTCAGATGGATGGTGTCACCGGCGACTTCTTCTCCACGGCGGTTGACGTAAGGTCCGTCAAAATGGCTGTCTCCCTGGGAAACGGTAAGTCGGCAGGTGCGGCCGTTGATGTATTCCACGGTGGCGGTGAGACTGGAACGATCCAGCTCCACCGTGGGCAAGGTGGGGGGATTGTCGGTTTCCAGAATATTACACCCACACAGAGCCAGGAAAACCACTCCGGCGGTCAAAAGGGCAATGAGTTTGCGCATGGTCATTCACCTCTGGTCGAAAATCTGAGTCTATGATAGTCTCTCCCACGGGAAAAAGCAAGGAAAAGATTTGAAAACAAAAGCCTGGATGGTTAAATCTCCACAGGGATGTCCTGGTTGGAAGCACCCAGCATTTTCTTTCTCCACTTTCCGGCGGCAAAGGCAATGCCGCTCATGACGGCACCCAGCACCCAACTGGCCAGCAAAGAAGCGGACAGGGAGAAGGGGTGACCATGGGGCCACTGGGCAGAGGCAGTGAAGTGGGCGATGAGATAGGCAATGGGAACCCGGAGCACGATGGTGGACAAAATGG
This sequence comes from uncultured Oscillospiraceae bacterium, assembly GCA_964604925.1. Classification (GTDB taxonomy): domain Bacteria; phylum Bacillota; class Clostridia; order Oscillospirales; family Oscillospiraceae; genus Faecousia. The sequence goes on from CAZSAZ010000003.1 coordinate 2,121, forward strand.
AAATCCACATGGGGGTTACGGTGTCACCGGCGCCTCGCATGACGCCGCCCAGGGTCTGGGTTATGGCAACGCCGATGTAACCGGCGGCCATGATGTTCATCATCTGACCGGCCAAATCGATCAAAGCGGCGGTGTCGGTGAAAATGCCAAAGAGGAATTTATTGGCCAGCAGCAAAATGGTGGTGATGACCACGGAGCAGGATACAGCGATCACGGCTCCCTGCTTGGTACCGGAATTGACCCGGTCATATTTTCCGGCACCCACATTCTGACCGGTGTAGACACTCATGGCCTGACCAAAGGAGAAATTGGGCATCATGGCAAAGCCATCCACCCGCATGATGATGACGTTGGCAGCGATGACCATCTCACCCATGGAGTTGGTCAGGGACTGAACCACCATACCGGCCATGGCCATGATGGCCTGGGTGATGCCGGAGGGGACGCCAATTTTGATGATCCGCATGGCCATCTTACCATCCAGACGGCAGGTGGACAGGTTGAGATCAAAGGTGTCACGCATTTTCAGCAGCTTCCGGAAACAGAAAATGGCGGAAATGGCCTGGGAAATGACGGTGGCCAAGGATACGCCGGGAACGCCCAGACCAAAGTTTGCCACAAACACCAGATCCAGAATCACGTTCAACGCTGCGGCCAGAAGCAGGAAGCCCAGGGCGGAGACGGAATCTCCCAATCCTCTCAGGACACCGGAGAGCATATTATAGAAGAAAAAGCCCACAATGCCGATGAAGTAGATGTTCAGATAATCCTCACACCATTTCAAAATGGATTCCGGCGTGTCCAGCAGATCCAGCATGGGCCGGGTAATCATGGGGCCAATGACCATAATCACCACGGTGGCGATGCCGGCCAGGGTGATGCAGTTGCCAATGGCTTTGCTCAAACCCTTCCGATCTCGGGCACCGTAGGCCTGAGAGATGACAATGCCTGCACCGGTGGAAATGCCCACAAACAGTGCCAAAAGCAAATTCAAAATCGGACTGGCACTGCCCACAGCAGCCAGGGCGTTGTCGCCCACATAGATGCCGACGATAACGGAGTCAGCAGTGTTGTACAGCTGCTGGGCGATGTTGCCCAGCAACATGGGGATGGAGAATTCCAGGATCCGCTTCCACGGGGCACCCTGTGTCATATCCCTTGCCGAAAAAAGGTTTTTTAGATTCACAAAATCATTCCTCCTATGGTTCTATTTTTCTTTTTGCACCTCTTATTTTATCCAATTTTTTTCAGAAAAGCAACTGGTAGTATTGTCATATTGTGGGGGAGATATTGTGGATTTCAACAGTTGCCCCGAAGGGGAAAATGCGTTATACTAAAGAAAAGACTTGGGCAGGGCCGACCAAGAAGCCGCGGCGTGTCCCAAAGAATAGCAAGGAGGAATCCCATGTCTCAGAAATTGACCCTGGAGCCGGAACGGCTGCGGTATTTGCAATTGTTGGCCAAGCAGTACCCCACGGTTCAGGCAGCTTCCACGGAGATTATCAAACTGCAAGCAGTGCTGAATTTGCCCAAGGGAACCGAGCATTTTATGTCGGATATCCATGGTGAGCATGAGGCTTTTTTACATATACTCAATTCCTGCTCCGGTGAGGTGAAGGAGAAACTGGCGGAGATTTTCGGCACCACCATGCCCCAGCGGGAGCGGGATGACCTGGCAACGCTGATCTATTATCCCCAGGCCAAGCTGGCACTGGTGGCGGATCGGGAGGAAGATATGGAGGAGTGGTATCGGATTACCCTCCACCGACTGGTTCAGGTCTGCCGGTTTGTTTCCATCAAATATACCCGGAGCCATGCCCGGTCTGTGATGCCCGAGGACTATCGGGAGATCCTGGATGAGCTGGTGTTCATGCGGGATGAGGATGGTTCCAAGCGGTATCATTTCGAAAATATTATAGATACCATCATCCGCATTGGCCAGGCGGGAGATGTGATTCAGGCCATGTGCTCGGTGATCAAGGCTCTGACGGTGGATCATCTCCACATTGTGGGGGATATTTTCGACCGGGGACCCCGGGCGGATATTGTCATGGACTCGTTGATGAATTGCAACAGTGTGGATATCCAGTGGGGAAACCACGACATCCTATGGATGGGGGCGGCTTCCGGATCCCGAACCCTGGTGGCAACGGTGCTGTCCAATTCCATCCGGTACAATAATCTGGATGTGATCGAAACCGGATATGGCATTTCCCTCCGGCCGCTGAGTATTTTTGCCAATGAGGTCTATCGCCACACCGATACCTCCTGCTTTCATGTCAAGCTCACTGGAACGGATGCGGAGCACTACACGGAAAAGGACAAGATCCTCTCTGCCAGGATGTACAAGGCCATTACCATCATTTTGTTTAAGCTGGAGGGGGCAAAGGTGCTGCGCCGCCCGGAATTCGGGATGAAAGACCGAGCCCTGCTTCATAAAATCGACTACGAGAAAAAAACCATAACCATGGATGGAACAACCTATCTTATGAAGGATACGGATTTCCCCACGGTGGATCCGGCGGATCCCTACCGTCTGACGGAGGAAGAGAGCCATGTCATCGATCAGCTCACCGATTCGTTCCGTCATTCGGAAAAACTTCAGCGTCACACCCGATTCCTGTACTCCAAGGGTGGACTGTATAAGATTCATAACGGAAACCTGTTGTTCCACGGCTGTATTCCCATGAACGCCGACGGAAGTTTGATGACCTTCTCCATCGGTGGGGAGGAGCGTTCCGGACGGTCCTTCATGGATTACGCCGATAAAACGGCCCGGATGGCTTACTACGCCAAGCGAGGCACGGCGGAACGGGAATTCGGCATGGACTTTCTGTGGTGGCTGTGGGCCGGACGGAACAGCCCCATCTTTGGCCGGGATCGGATGACCACCTTTGAGCGTCGGTTCCTGGAGGAGGAACAGACCTGGACGGAACCCAAAAATGCCTACTATTCCTATTACCATGACCCGGCGGTGTGCGAAATGCTGTTGCAGGAATTCGGCCTGACGGGGCCGCATTGCCACATCATCAATGGTCATGTCCCGGTAAAGGTGAAAAAAGGGGAGAGCCCCATCAAAGGCGGCGGCAAGCTCATTGTCATCGACGGCGGCTTTAGTAAGGCCTACCAGGCGACATCGGGCATTGCGGGCTACACCCTGATTTTCTCGTCTCGACATTTCCGCATCGTGGCCCACCAGCCCTTTGCCGGAAAATACAATGCGCTACATAAAAATCTGGACATTGAAGGGGACTCCAACATTTTCGAGAAAATGGAAACCAGAATGAAGGTAGCGGAGGCCGACGAAGGTCGGGTTCATCAAAGCCGGGTGGAGGATTTGATGGAACTGTTGGAGGCTTACCGCTCCGGTGCCGTGGCAGAGGATCACAAGAGCTTTTAAGGTTTCCTCAGGCGGATGCTTGCAAAACGGTATTGGAAACGGTATAATGGTGACTGTTCCGCAATTCAAAAACGGAGGTATCAAACGTATGAAAAAAGTGTTGAAAAATTACGGCTTCATCTTCTTTATGCTTGCAGGGATCGTGGCCGGATGCGTGGTGGGTGCCCTGTGGCCCGTGGTGAAGGATGGGGACGTGATCCTGGATCCCGGTGCCACGGTGCTGGAACCGTTGGGCACGGTGTTCATCAATTTGATGTTCTGCATCGTGGTTCCCATGGTGTTCTGCTCCATTTCTTCGGCCATTGCCAACATGGACTCCATGAAAAAGGCCGGTAAGATCATGGGCGTTACAGTGGCGACCTTCTGTGTGACCGCCGGCATCGCCGCTGTGATTATGTATACCGTGTGTCGGGTATTCCCCCTGGTTCAAGGACAGTATCAGGTCACAGAAGGTGCCGTGGGAGAAACCCTGGGTTTGGCTGATATGATCATCAACTTCTTCACCAAGCCGGACTTTACGGAACTGTGGAGCCGGAAGGCCATTTTGCCCCTGATCGTGTTTGCCATTTTGTGTGGCTTCGGCATCCAGATGGCCGGTGGTCGTCAGACCATGACGGCAAGGTTGCTGGAAGATATGACCAAGTGCATCATGAACGTGGTGAAGATCATTTCCTACTATGCGCCCATCGGCTTTTTCGGATTCTTCGCCACCCTGGTGGCAACCTATGGCCCGGAACTGGTGGGGGACTATGGCCGGACATTGGTGATTTATTACCTGCTGTCCTTTGTTTATATGTTCCTGTTCTTCCCCCTGTATGCCCGCTTTGGCGGTGGCAAGGGGGCGGCAAAGGTGATGTTCCAGCATCTGTTTAAGCCTGCTGCGGTGTCCTTTGGAACCTGCTCGTCTGTTGCAACGATCCCCACCAATTTGGAGGAGGCAGAATCCACAGGCATTTCCAGCGACGTGGCAAACATTGTTATGCCCCTGGGTGCGACCATGCACATGGATGGTTCGGCCATGTCTGCCATCATCAAGGTTGCCTTTTTGTTTGGCATTTTCGGCAAGGATTTCACCACCGGCGAAGCCATCCTGGCGATTTTTGTGGCCATTTTCTCCTCTGTGGCCATGTCCGGTATTCCCGGCGGTGGCGGCACGGGAGAGCTGGTGCTGTGTACCATTTTCTTCCCGGATCAAATGGCCATTGCTTACCCCATTGCCATTGCACTGGGCAATTTGGTGGATCCCCCGGCAACCATGGTCAACGCTGCCGGAGACTATGTGGTGAGCTACATTGTGGAGCGGTTCGTGGAAGGGAAAGACTGGCTGACCAAGCAGACGAAACAGAAATAAACTGCCCCATAGAATCCCGGAAAAGCGTCGCGAAAGCGGCGCTTTTTGGGACTTTTCGGAAAAATGAGAAACGAGGACGAAAAACGGTGAAATATATTGTGATTTTGGGAGATGGCATGGCAGACGAGGCGTTGGAAATGCTGGACGGGAAAACGCCCCTGGAATATGCCGATACTCCGACGATGGATCAGCTGGCTGGGGCAGGGCAGATTGGCCTGTGCCAGAATGTGCCCCAGGGTATGGCTCCCGGAAGCGATGTGGCCAATTTGTCGGTGCTGGGGTACGATCCCCGGGTGGGCTTTACCGGTCGGTCTCCCCTGGAGGCGTTGAGCGTGGGGGTGGATATGGAACCGGGGGATGTGATTTTTCGAGCCAATTTGGTCACATTGACCTCGGAGGAGCCCTACCTGGAGAAACGAATTTTGGATCATTCCGCCGGAGAAATCTCCACCCAGGAGGCGGATGAATTGATGCAGGCCATCCGAGAGAATCTGAATACGTCCCAGATCCAATTTTTCACCGGAACCAGCTATCGTCAGATTTGCCGGTGGCGTGGCGGTCGAATGGCGGCATTGGAGCCACCTCATGACCATTTGGGCAGTTCTATCGGCCCCTTTTTGCCCCGGGAACCGGTGTTGCGGGAACTGATGGAACGAAGCTATGAGATTCTCCATGACCATCCGGTGAACCGGAAACGGGAGGTCTGCGGACAGCATCAAGCCAATTCCCTGTGGTTCTGGGGGCCGGGAACCAAACCGGCGTTGCCTGCCTTCCGGGAAAAAAACGGAGTGGAAGGTGCGATGATCTCCGGCGTGGATTTGCTGAAGGGAATCGGATTGGCAACGGGAATGAAGGTGCTTTCCGTTCCCGGAGCCACCGGTGGGCCGAATACCTATTATGAAGGAAAGGCTCAGGCTGCCGCCCAGGCTCTGCTGGAAGGGAATGTGGATTTTGTCTATGTCCATGTGGAGGCTCCGGATGAAATGGGGCATTTGGGCCAGGTTTGGGGGAAGGTACAGGCCATTGAGGCACTGGATCATCGGCTGATTGCCCCTCTGAAACAAAAAATGGATGCGTCGGGGGAGGCATACCGGATGCTGGTTTTGCCGGATCATCCTACGCCGGTTTCCCATCGGTGCCATACCGCCCAGCCGGTGCCCTACCTTCTGTATGACAGCACCCGACTGATGCGGAAAATTGGCAGATACAGTGAAAAAGAAGCGGCACTTGCCTCAGACACTGTGGTGGAAGGATGGCATTTGCTGGATCAACTGCTGGAACGATAAGATCATAAGGGCATATTGACAGCGCCAGGAGAGGTTCTTAAGGGAAAATTTTCTGGCGTTGTGGGATAAAAAAGCCGCAGGATGGGACATCCATCCTGCGGCTTGAACTATTGAGGGGAGCTTAGGCCTGTGCCTCGGCCTCAGCGATCAGCTCTTTGAGGTAGGCGATGTTATGCTCCAGCTTCTCCCGGGTGGGCTCCTCGTTGGAGAAGTCCTCCACAGACAGAACACCCTGGTATCCCACCTTCACCAGAGCCTTCACCAGCTCGGAAAGATTGGCAGAACCCTTCTTCAGGGGAACCCAGGTCTGGTTGAACTTGGCACCGCCGTGGGCGTCTTCTCCGGCAGGAGTCAGCAGGGCATTTTTGACATGGACGTGGGCCAGGTAGTCTCCCAGCATCTCAAAGCCCAACTGATAATTCTCGTAGCCTTCAAAGACCATGTTGCCCGGATCATAGATCAGACCATAGTAGTTGGGATCCAGACCATCCAGGAACCGCATGGCAGAGGAAGCAGAGGAGATCAACATTCCGTGGTGGGTTTCAATGAGCATCTTGACGCCGTACTTTTTCAGCAAAGGCTCGCAATGCTCCAGGAAGCTACGGTATTCGGCAAACTGCTGGGCATAGGGAACAGCGGGGTCATACTTGGCCATGTAGCCCCGAATGGAGGGACAGCCGATGGCAGCGGCAGCGGCCAGAGTGGCTTCCAGAACCTGGTCATCGGTTTTCATGGAAGTGGCCAGGTTGCAGATTTCCAGACCCTGTTCGTCACAGACCTTCTTGGCCCGGGCACACTCAGCGGCGATATCCTGGGAGTTCAGGGTTGCCTTGTTGTCCGTCCAGTAGCGGTAGGCGTACTTCTGCTCCTCGGAGAGGTTCTTGAAGTAGGCAGCGGCGACGCTTCCACCGCCGGTGGTGTTGTCCACACGCCATTCAATGGCGTCGTAGCCCATTTCCTTGACCAGAGCAGCGGACTGCTCAATGTCGTACTCCGGCAGGGAGACGGTGTAAACAGACAGTTTCATGATTCAATTCTCCTTATATGTGGTAGTAGTGTCTAAAACATCCTACATCATTATAGCAGTTGTTGGAGAAAAACACAAGGGGAGATTGCCGGATTCTGGAAATATCCCATTTGGTGATTTGGTCACGGAAGATATGCTTCCTTCTGGGTATACTAAAACCACAAACAGAAAGGAGCTATGGAAAATGCTGGAACTGAACGAAAAAAACTTTGAAAAATGGATTCGGGGAGAAAAACCGGTGTTGGTGGATTTTTGGGCACAGTGGTGTGTCTACTGCCGTCGGATTGCACCGGCGGTGGAAAAGCTGGCCCAGAATCGGGAAGATGTGGTTATTGCCAAGATCAACGTGGATGACGCTCCCCAGGTGGCAAGGCAGGAGGGAATTGAAGTCATTCCTACCCTGGTATTGTATCAAGGGGGGCAGCGCCTTGGATCCATCCGGGCACCGGAATCCAAAGCGCGCATTGAGGAATTCCTGGAGGAATATTTGGGATGACAAACTGGGAAAAAGAATATGATCTTGCCATCATTGGCGGGGGCCCGGCTGGGTATACCGCAGCGATGTATGGTGCCCGGGCGGGACTTCGGACGGTGGTATTAGAGTCACTCTCTGCCGGAGGGCAGATGGCCCTAACCACCCAGGTGGATAATTACCCCGGTTTTTCCCAGGGAATCGATGGATTTGCCCTGGGACGGGCCATGGAGGAAGGCGCAGAGCGGTTTGGTGCCCAAACCATCCTGGAAGAGGTTCGGAAGGTGTCCCTTCAAGGGAAGCAGAAGAAAATGGAAACCAGGGAAGGAACCGTTTTTGCCAAAACCCTGATTCTGGCCACGGGAGCCACTCCCAGACCCTTGGGTCTACCGGGGGAAGAAGAACTGGTGGGACAGGGGATACATTACTGTGCCCAGTGTGACGCAATGGCCTACCGGGACAAAACGGTGGCGGTGGTCGGCGGTGGGGACAGTGCTGTGGCCGAGGCCATGCACCTAAGCCGGATTGCCCGGCAGGTGTATCTGATCCATCGACGGGATACCCTCCGGGCGGCAAAGATCTACCACGAACCTTTAATGAGCCGGGACAATGTGACCGTATTGTGGAATACTGCGGTTACAAAGCTACACCGAGACAAGCGGTTGACGGGGCTGGAACTGGAAAATCGGCAGACGGGGGAACGGTGGGATTTAAGCTGCGACGGAGTCTTTGTCAGTGTAGGACGGAACCCTGCCTCTGATTTGGTTCGGGGTCAGGTGGAGCTGGACGATCAAGGGTACATTGTGGCAGGGGAGGACACCAAAACTTCCGTCACCGGGGTATTTGCCGCCGGGGATGTGCGAACCAAAGCCCTGCGGCAGATTGTTACGGCCGCCGCAGATGGTGCACAAGCGGCTTTCCAGGCGGCAGAATATTTGGCACATGGATAAAATGCACATGGATAAAAAGATATCCCATCCGGTGGGGAATTTCCTCCCGCCGGATGGGACGTTTTGGTGTTAGGGTTCGGCCAGGAGATTTGTCTGCCGCAATTGTGCAAGGAAGGCGGCGACATCTTCCTGAGCAGTGACGGCATCCACCTCAAAGGCGTCTACAAGAGACTGAATCAGGGACTCCTGGGTACATTCCTGTTGCAGGAGCGAGTAAAGGTATTCTCCGGTTTCATTCAGAGCAATGAGTCCGGAGAACTGACGAGCAGCTTCGCCTGTGGGGATGAGAATGGAATCTCCTGCAATTTGACGCAGGACAAATTCAGGTTTAACGTGCATGATAGCCTCCTAATCCAATTTTTCCAGTGGAAAACCGGAAAATGTGGTTCCTGTGGGATTGGTTACTGAAATTATACATGGTTTGAGGTGGTTTGGCAATCCCTTTTTCTCCCTTCGTTTTAATAGAATCTTAAGGTTCCTCCCGTTGCACAATGTAAGGATTTTTGAGATAATATCCTTACAAATCAAGGAATAGGAGGATGTCCCATGAGAAAGTGGAAAAACCTGATTGGATGGATGCTGGTGGTGGCATTGATGGGAATGACCCTGGGGGGCTGTGGCCTTGGGGACGTGACCCAGGTTCATACCCAAATTGGCCCGTCGGAGCAGTTTTCCCGGTGGCAACTGACTTTGGCGGTGGCCCGGGTGAAATGGGCCTTTGCTACGGAATTTCCAGGGTGTACCCTGCTGGAAGTGGCATACGAGGAACAGGACTCCCTGACCCAGGTGGAGCGGGATGGGAAAAATCCCGACAAAACCCTGGTGCTGACAGTGACTTTCCAGGTGGGGGAGCAAACACCTCTGACAACTCTGACTCCGGGGCAGACCTATCGGGGCTATCAGTGGGTACTGACCCAGGGCATTCTGGGCATTTGGAAGATCGTGAACCAGGGATACGCATAATCATAAAAACCAAACGTCCGTCTGGGTGGAGTACCACACCAGTCGGACGTTTTTGCCTGTCAGGAAATGAATTGGGTGAAATGGCGAATTTCTTTCTGGGATAGCTGGGTGACACAACCGTGTTCCACCCGATAGACCCGGCTGCACAGGGACAATACAGAAGGCCGGTGGGTAGTCACCACACAGGTCAGTCCCAGGGCCATGAGGTTTTGCAAGACCCGTTCCTCTGTGGCCATATCCAGGGCACTGGTCACTTCGTCCAAAAGCAAAATGGGGGCTTTGCGCATCAGGGCCCGGGCAATGGCGATTCGCTGTGCCTGGCCTTCGGAGACACCTCGTCCTCCCTCTCCAAGGGGGGAATGGAGGGTGTTGGGAAGGGGTTTCACAAATTCCCAGGCACAGGCCTGCTCCAAGGCTTGAATCATGTCCTCCTCGGTGGCCTCGGGAGCAATAAGCCGAAGATTTTCCGCCACGGTTCCGGCCAGAAGGGTATTGCCCTGAGGAACGTAGGAAAACCAATGCCGGGTGGCCGGAGAGACAGGAATGGATGCCCTGTTGGGCAGGGTAAGTTCCCCGTGACCCTCCACAGGAGAGATCAGTCCCAGCATGGCTCGAAGAAGGGTGGTCTTTCCCTGACCGGATGGGCCAATGAGGGCGATCACCTCCCCCGGGCCAACGGAAAGGGAGACGTGTTCCAGCACCGACCGTTCAGGGGTATAGGCCAGGGTTACATCCCGGAAGGTCAGCATTGGTCCCGCTACGTTAGAGGGAATATCCCTTGTGTCGGACTTCTCCAGGGGAAGCTCTGTCAGCTCTCGTAACCGCTCGGCGGCCACAGAACCGGATAAAGCTTTGGGTACCAGCCCGATCAGGCCGGAAAAGGCATTTTGCAACACTGACCGTTGTTGCAGGAAAAAGACCATGGTACCCAGGATGATCTTCTGGTTCCACAACTGCCAAAGACAGTAGGCCAGGGCAACATACTGAGCCAGGGTAGTCACGGTGGTCATCACGGCGTGGGTACGGATGGAAAACTGGTTGTATTCCAGCACCACCTTTCGGTATTGCTCCTGACGAGCCTTCATTTGGCAGACCACATGATCTTCGATGCCAAAGCTCTTCAGCGTGTCTATATTCCGGAAGGTTTCGGACTGGAAGGCAGATAACTCGCTGCTGGCCTGGCGCACGGTCCGGTTGTGCATCCGTTGCTGCTTGACCAAGTGACGGGACAAAAGGAACAGAACCGGGGTGCTGGCACATCCGATGAGAGCCATGACAGGGTCAAAGTAGAGGATGACCCCCAGGGTGGACAAAATGGAAAAGAGCTGGATAATCAGACTGGGGACAAAGGATACGGCACAGCCGGAGACGGTATTGACATCGGCAGAAAAACGATTGATTAAATCGCCGCTGGAATAGTGTGAAAGCTGGAGCCACTGACTGTGAATCAGCCGGTCAAAAACGGAGGACTGAACGTGGTTGACCATCTCCACACCAATTTTGGCGGAAAAGCGGGAGTTTAGGGCGGTGAAGCCCAGACCCAGGGCGGCACTGAAAACCAGTAGGGGGATCAAAAGACGAAGTCGGGATAGATCCATGACCTGGCCGCCTGTGGGGGTGATGCAGTCGATGAGGTATTTGCTTACCACGCTGCTGCCCAGGGACAGGGCACTGGATCCCAGACCCAGAAGAGTATAGAGCACCACGGAACCGGCTTTGTCCCGGGTGAATCGGAGAATCCAACGCCAATCCTGGGTCAGTTCTCCCAGGGTGCCGTTTTTGATATGATCCCGAAGGAGCCGGGCGGATTGAGATTGGGACATGGAAGTCCTCCTTCCAAAATAGTGTTCCCGGTCTTGCACCGGGGAGGATGGGTATGGTATAATAGAAGAAAAACAAGAAAAACCGGAAAGACCGGGACTTTTCAGGAAAGGAACGAGACCATGAAGGGACAGACAATGGCCTTCGACGATGTGCCCCGGAGGATGGTGGATATCCATTGCCACATTCTGCCGGGGGTGGACGATGGAGCTGCCGATTGGGAAGAATCGGTGGGCATGGCAGAGATAGCCCTGGAATCTGGAATTGGGCAATTGGCGGCAACGCCCCATATGACCGGATGCTGGGAGCAGGTGCAGATCTTTTCTAAGATCCGGGACACCTTTGATCGATTGCATCGGGAGCTGAAACAGCGGGATATCCCCCTGGAGTTGTGTCTGGGTGCAGAGGTGTTGGTTGTCCCCGGGACCATGGAATTGGGAAGGGAAGGGGTACTGCCGTCCCTGGGTCAGGGGAACTATCTTCTGGTGGAGTTCTTCTTCGATACCCCCGGAGGGGAAATGAACCAGGCGTTGAATCAGCTGGAACATCTGGGATACTGCCCTGTGCTGGCCCATCCGGAGCGATATGACGCAGTACGCAGACACCCGGCTCTGGTGGATCAGTGGTTCCACCGGGGATATGCCATCCAAGTAAACCGGGGAAGTATTCTGGGGGAATTTGGCCCCGGGCCGCAGATGCTGGCCCAGGATTTGGTAAGCCGGGGATTGGTTCACGCCATCGCCAGTGACGGACACGGAACAATCCGGCGCATACCGGAGCTTCGATCGGTCTGGCAATGGGTGGTCCGGAAAACGGATGAGGATTATGCCCGGGTGGTGCTGGAAGATAATCCGGGCCGGATTTTATCCGGCGGCCCCATGGTGGCATGGGACTGATCTGGTGCCATTGTACCACAAGCTTTGAAATTTTACCAGACCTTCCGTAAAAACCCGGGATTTTTATCAGAAAAGAAGGAAGAAATTTGAAAACTCCCGGGAAATTGGATTTACTTGTGGGGAAAAGTGTGGTATACTACAAGCCATTCCAAACCCAAAGAGGGCAAAAGAGGGAATGTGGCTTGCTAGGTCAGGCCACGTCATAGGAGAATCGATACATGAAAACATTGAAAGTAACCTTGATTTGTTTGCTTGTGGTGGTGACGGTGTTGTTCGGCATCACCAAAATCACCAACGGTCTTTCGGGAAAAGACCAAGGGCCTACCATTACCTGTCAGGATCAGGTGGTGGAGGTCTCCGTTCAGGACGGGCAGGAGGCGTTGCTGGAAGGCGTTACGGCCTATGATCCCCAGGATGGAGATTTGACCCAGTGGATCATCCTGGGAGGCGTGAGCCAGTTGATCACAGAGGATACCGCCAAAGTGACTTACCTGGTGTTTGACAGCGATGATAATATGGCCCGGCTCCAGCGGACGGTGCGCTATACCGACTACCGCAAGCCCCGGATTCAGGTCAGTGAAAGGCTGGTGTTTACCACGGAAAACACCGATCAACTTCTGGCCCGGCTTTCTGCGGAGGATGTGATCGACGGGGATATTTCTGGTCGTTTGCGTCTGTCGAACCTGTGGGCCACGGAGTATGGGGATGTCTATTCCGTGACGGTGTTGGCAACCAACTCCATGGGGGACACCGCCCAGGTAAAACTGCCGGTGATGGTACAGGAGGAAAGCTCCGACCGGCCGGTGATTGTGTTGAGGGAACAGCTAATCTATCTTGCCCAGGGGGAGCTTTTTGACCCGACGGATTATCTTGTTTCTGCAACGGTGTCTGGGAAGCGGGTGTCCACCGGCGATGTGACCATCGAAAATCAGGTAGACACGGGAACTCCGGGGTGCTATTGGGTCAGCTACAGCTATGACAACAGCGGTGTGAAGGGCACGGCTCTGCTCACCGTGGTGGTTCAGTAAGGAGGGGATGAAGATGGACAACAGTACGACAAATCCTTCGGATCTGTCCCTGGTTTGCCTGGTGCGGGATCTGATGCGGCATCTGTGGATGATTGTAGCCACGGCGATTTTGTTCGCCATGGGTGCATCGCTGTATCTGGAGTGGTTCCATCAGCCGGTGTATCAGGCTACCATGAGCTATGCCGTCACATCCCGGAAAAGTTCCTACTCCTCCTCGGGGAATCTTACGGCAACCCGAGAGGTGGCAGGTGTGCTCACCGAACTGCTCAACGGGAACCTGATGTTAGGGGAGTTGAAAGAAAGCTCCCAGATTTTGGCACAGTTCCAAGGATCCTTGCAGGCCAGACAGGTGGGCAATACCAATCTCATCACCATCACCGCCCAGGCATCTACCCCGGAGGAAGCGTTCCTAGGCTTGCTGGGGCTGGAGGAAGCATTTCCCACGGTGTCGGAGATGATGTCTGCCAATACGGTGGCCCAGGTGGTACGCCGGCCTTCCGTTTCTGCTGTTCCGGTGAATCAGGTCAACGAGAGTCAATTGGCTTTTCGGGTCGGAGTCGTGGGAGCGTTGCTGATGGCAGCGGTGATTTGCTGGATGAACATTCGGAGGGAGACCATCCAGACCCGGGAAGGTGCCCGGCACCGTTTGGACGCCCCGATTATTGCCACAGTGGAACATGAGCGGAAGAATCGAACCCTGCGCCAGGTGATCCATCGTCGGAAGCAGGGGCTACAGGTCTTTTCTCCCACGGTGAGCTATGCCTATTCCGAGCAAATCAACACCATCTGCGCACGGCTGGAGCAGGAAAAGGCCACCAGTGGCAAAAAGATTTTCCTGGTCACCGGCGTGGGGGAGAATGAAGGAAAATCTACCATCGCCGGAAATGTGGCGGCGATGCTTGCCATGAAGGGAAAAAATGTGGCACTGGTGGATGCCGATCTGCGGAAGCCTGCTATGAACCGTTTTTTTGACCAGGCATACCAGTCGGAGCTTCCCATGAATCAGTTTTTGACCCAGCCCTATAGCCAGGAGAATTTTTCCAAATGTATGGTGCGCCATAGCACCTTGGGTTTGTATATGTTCTTCTGCACCAGCGGAGATCCCCGCCTGGTGCGTCTACTCACCGGCCCCACCATGCGGAAGATGATTCAGCAGTTGCAGGTATTCGACTACGTCATCATCGACAGCCCACCCATGGGATATTTTGCCGATACGGAGGCCATGGCGGATTTGGTGGATGCCACCTTGATGGTGGTGCGCCAGGATTATTCCTCGGCCTGGGATCTGAACGATGCAGTGGATGTGCTCAAAGCTGCGGACAGCACGTTCCTGGGCTGTGTCCTGAACGATATGCGAGGCCGTTCCCTGGCGCGCCATTCCTACGGTTATGGCTATGGCTACGGTTATGGTTATGGCCATAGTTCCAACAAAAGCAGCCATGGCAAACAGAAATCCTGAGGGAGGAGGGAATTCCATTGGATTATGAAACAAACCAGCTCCAGAAGCTGGATCTGATGAATATTCTGGATCGGTTTATGCGGATCATGAAGCGATTTTGGTATGCAGTGGTCATTCTCGCCCTTCTGGGAGGCTCGGTGAGCTATGTCCGGGCGAAAAACAGCTTCCGTCCGATGTATGAGTGTAAGGTGGTCTTTTCCGTTACCTCCTCCTATGGGGCGTCGGACATTTTTTCCACCACCTATTATGACAATTCTGCGGCCCAGCAGTTGGCCGAGGCTTTTCCCAACATTCTCAGCACGGATCTGATGAAGGATTTGATTTGTGAGGAGCTGGGAAAAAGCTATATCAACGGCAGCATTTCCGCTTCTGCGATCAGCAACACCAACAAACTGATTTTGTCGGTGCGCAGTTCCAATGCCCAGGATGCCTATGACATCCTTCGTGCCACCATTGAAAGTTACCCCAGGGTTGCGATTTATATGGTGGATAATCCCCAAGCGGTGGTGCTCTCTGAGCCCAAGGTTCCCGCCAGCCCTGCCAACCGGTTCTCCTGGAAGGGGCCGGTGGTGAAGGGGAGTGCAATGGGACTGCTGCTGGCCTGTGGCTTGGGTCTGGCGTTGACCTTCCTGAGTCGGGTGGTCACGTCTCCGGAGCAGTTGAAGGCCATTACCAGCTTACCCATTTTGGGCTCGCTGCCCCAGGTGCTCCAGAAAAAACGGAATTCCGGCAAAACCGTAAGCCGGAACTTCTCCACGGATGCGTCCATGGTGGAGTCCCTTCGGGCGTTGAGTCTGAAACTCCGGAAAATCCTGGCCACCAACGGTGGAAAGGTCATTGCCCTGACCAGTTCCGTCAGTGGAGAGGGAAAAACTACCGTGGCGGTTCAACTGGCGCGAACGATGGCAGAGGATGGCCGCCGGGTTTTGGTGGTGGACGGCGATTTGCGCAAGCAAAGCGTAGCGGCTCAGTTTGGGGGCACCGGCTCCGACGAGGGCTTGATGGAATGTTTGACAAATGACAAATATGATGTGCTGTCCTGCATCAAACAGGCAGAGGAAAACCTGGATTATATCTCTGGCAGAAGCGCCAAGACCAGCCACTATACGGTGGGATTCCGTCGTTTGCGCTGGGTGATGGATCTTTTGCGCAAGAGATATGACTACATCATTCTGGATACCCCTCCCATGGGAATTGTGGCCGATACGCTGATTATGTGCCAGAGTGCAGACATAACGCTGTATGTGGTTCGGCCGGAGCAGAGTACCGAGCCGCAAATCGTGGACAATGTGACGGAGCTGTACCAGCGTCACATTAAAGTCCAGGGATTTGTCTGCAACGGGATGCCCCGGAATCGGGGAGGCTATCGATATGGAAAAAACGATGGCACTGCCCAGTATTACAGCAAATGAATCTCAAACCCCGTCGGAGCCTCCCTCCGGCGGGGTTTTGTAGAAAAGGAGGAAAACCTGTGGAAGAACGATATCGATCTCTCAACGGCTATCTCCGGGAAACCTTTGGGAAGAAGGTCTACAAGCTGGCGTTGGATGGGGGAATGACCTGCCCCAATCGGGATGGAACCCTGGATACCAGGGGATGTATCTTCTGTTCCCGAGGGGGATCAGGAGAGTTTGCCCAGGAGCAATGCCCCACCGTAGAGGAACAGATTCATCGGGCAAAGCTGCGCCTCCGGGGGAAATACCAGGGGGAGGCTTTTATTGCCTACTTCCAATCCTTTACCAACACTTATGCTCCAGTGGAGCGATTGCGAAGCCTGTTTACCCAGGCAATGGACTGCCCAGAGGTGGTGGCGTTGTCCATTGCAACCCGGCCGGATTGTCTGGGGCCGGAGGTGCTGGATTTGTTGGAAGAACTGAATCAGCGGAAGCCGGTTTGGGTGGAGCTGGGATTGCAGACCATCCATGAATCAACTGCTCGGTTTATCCGTCGGGGATATCCCCTGGAAGTCTACGATAAGGCGGCTCAGGCCTTGCGAAGGCGAAAGATTACCTTTGTGACCCATGTAATTTTAGGCCTTCCTGGGGAAACAAGAGAGCAAATGTTGGAAACGGTAAAGTATCTTGGAAAGAATCATCCTCCGGATGGAATCAAGCTCCAACTGCTCCACATCCTGAGGGGGACGGATTTGGAAGAGGAATATCGCCAGGGTCGGGTGAAGGTTCTGGAAATGGAGGAATACTTCGATTTATTGGGGGCGTGTCTGGAGCTTCTGCCGCCCCAGATGGTGATCCATCGGCTCACAGGAGATGGCCCCAAGCGGGATCTGGTAGCTCCATTGTGGACAGGGGACAAAAAACGGGTTCTCAACGCATGGAAGCAGTATTTGGAGATTAGGGATATTCGCCAAGGAAGGCACTGGATTTTACCATAAAGTGCCCAATCTTTTTTCGGGAATTGACATTGTTTCCCATATATGTTATGATAAACGGGCAAAGAAACGGCAAAGAATCTGACTAAGAACCGGTAAATATCTTAGCCGCAGAACAGACGAACGGCGTGGTACTGCGCCGTTTTCCCTTTCTGTGCCGTTTGCTTCCCCGAGGGAAGCGAAACAATATGGCAAAATGCCAAAAGAAAAAGGAGAAAAAACTATGCTCATGTCTGTCATCCTGTTCGCAGTGGGCCTGGTGCTGCTCATCAAGGGCGGCGATTGGTTCGTGGACGGTGCCACCGGAATCGCCAAGCGGTTCAACCTGCCTGATATCGTGGTGGGCGCAACGGTGGTTTCCATTGGTACCACCCTGCCCGAGGTTATGGTCTCCACCAGTGGTGCCCTACAGGGCTCTGGTGCTATGGCCTACGGAAACGCCATCGGCTCCATCATCTGCAATACCGCCCTGATTGCAGCCATTTCCATTGTCTGCAACCCCGGCCCCGTGAACACCAAGTCCATGAAAACCCCTGCCGTGTTCTTCTTCCTGTCCGCCGCACTGTACTGCGTGGCTTCCTATTTCCTGGGAACCTTCCCCCGGTGGATGGGCTTTGTGATGCTGGTTATCTTTGTGGTCTACACGGTTCTCACCGTCCGTAACGGCATGAAGAACCCCGATTCCGCAGAGGAAGAGGAAGAGCAGTCCGGCGAGGACAAGCCTCTGTGGAAGCTGCTGATTCTGCTGGTGGTAGGTGCTGCCGTTATTGCGGTGGGTGCCAACCTGCTGGTGGAGCATGGCCAGATCATCGCCCTGGGCCTGGGCGTTCCCGAGACGGTGGTTGCATTGCTGTTTGTGGCACTGGGTACCTCCCTGCCGGAGCTGGTTACCACCATCACCTCTCTGAGAAGCGGCCATGCCTCTCTGGGTGTGGGCAATGTCATCGGTGCCAACGTGTTTAACCTGGTGCTGGTGTCCGGCGTTGCCGTGTCTCTGGCTCCCTTCGATGTTCCCTTTGAAAATGAGCTGCTGAACACCGGCTTGAATATGTCCCTGGTGTTCGAGATTCCCGTGATGCTGGGCGTCATGGCTCTGCTCATCTTCCCCACCCTGGCTTCCAAGCAGCTGAAGCGTTGGCAGGGCATCACCCTGCTGTGCATCTACGCTGCCTTCTGCGTGTGCCAGTTCGTGCTGTAATTCCGTTAAATTTCTGGGAGACCTTCCGAATTTGGAAGGTCTCCCTTTTTTAGAATTCTTAAGACGCCCTGGGGTTGAAGGGCGGGGGTATGGATGATATAATACAACCAAGGAGGCGATGACATGAAATATTGGATCGGAATTTTGGCACTATGTCTGGTGCTTACCGGATGCCAGGATGGGGTTGAGCCAACCACAATTCCTTCTCAGACGGTTCTGGCCGAGACACTATTGGAGACCACCGGTTTGGAAATGGAAGCATCCACATCACCTGTGGAAGTATCCTCCTGGCTGGAGAGGGCCACGGCCTGGAAAGGAATGGATCATCTGCTCTACCTGCCATTGGATGAAGGATTTGACAACCTGGGAGCCAATTACCTGATGATGGGAGACCGGATGCTGGTATATGGCGGCACCTATGTGGAGGATCGCTGGGTGGAGGGGGATATGGCGGTGGTTGATCTGGCCACCGGAAGAATCCTGGCAAGGACTGCTGTTCCCGATGGGGCCAACCTGACAGCCCAGTATCTCGATGGCACGCTATATCTTCTGGACAATGGAGAAGGACGGATTTATCGCCTGGACGAACAGCTGAATGTGGAACAGCAATGGACAGTGGAAGGAGATTACAACACCTGGCTTTTGGGTTCTGGAGAGCGGCTCTATCGCCTGAGCTGGGATGGCTTGATTCAGGAGGATTTGCATACCGGAATTCAGGAAGCATTATGTCCGGGAGCATCCCGGATCTGCCTGGATGGAACATCGGAGGAACTTGCCTGTATTTCCTATAGCGACCCGGCTTTGGGGCGGATGCGACGGATGATCCTGAACCTGAAAACCGGACAGATCCAGACCCTGGAATTCCCGGATGGTTATTCCAGTGGTCAGTGGCGGTCAGGGTACTGGTTGTTTTCCCGGTATGAAAGGGATCATGTGACCTATTGCCTGGATGTTCCTGGGGGAGAACGATGGAATTTTACCGGTTCTACGGATCTGGGCTATTGGGAACTGACCGGTGACGGGCGGCTGCTGTGTCATCAGTACGAAAGTTGTTCCATGACTTTGTGGGACGGAACGGGACGGTTTGTGGATCGGTGTACCTATGACCCGGAAGGGGAGGGGTACTACAGTTGGCCACCGGTGTGGTGCGAGAAATGGGACGGATACATTCTATATCTGGAAAACAGTTCCAATGGCGAACGTGCCTTGGTGCTGTGGATTCCGGAGCAGCGGGATGAACCGGAGGAAAACCTGGTGTTGACACCGGTGGAATCGGGAACCCAGCAGGACCCGGCGGAACTGGAACCCCTCCGGGAGCGGGCTCGGGAACTGGGGCAGCGGTACGGCCTGACCATCTGGATGGGCTCGGAATGTCAGCAGATTTTTGATGATTTCACCGCCCAGCGGGTGTCTGATCCGGAGATCCTGACCAATCAGTTGGATATATTGGAACGAGCACTGGAAGCATATCCCCAGGGATTTTTTCAGCAGCTATGCTATGAATCCTATCAAACCATTCACATTCAATTGGTCAGCCAACTTGTTGCCGGGGAAGGCTACGATGGAAAGGGAAATGCCTATGGTGCATTTGTCCAGCCCCAGAGTGGCTACTACCTTATGGTGGTGAATACGGATTATTCTGCCGTTGCCACCTATTACCACGAATTTTCCCATATCATCGACGATTATCTGGAATGGGACAGTTGGCAACGGGAAGATGCCCTGTTTTCTGAAGAGGAATGGGCAAAACGAAATCCGGAGGGGTTTTCCTACACCTATGACTATGGCACCCCGCAGGACTACCAGGACGACTGGGAAAACTACTTTATTGACCACTATGCCATGACCAACCCTACGGAGGATCGGGCCAGGGTGCTGGAATACGCCTCCATGGAATTTATGGATCGATATTTCCGGGACAGTCCCGGCTTGATGGAAAAGCTCCGGTATTATGCCGCCTGTATTCGGGACGGATTTGATACCACCGGATGGCCGGAAACAACCATATGGGAACAGTTTTTACCAATGGAAAACACAGATGAGATAGGAGAATCAACATGAACATGGGACAATGGGAAATCATCCAGACTCAACGGCTGGTGCTGCGTAAGCTTACCATGGAGGATCTGTATGATGGATACGAACGAATTGGCAGCGATGGAGAAGTGAGCCGGTATCTGAGATGGGAACCCCATCAGGACATTGGGGAGACCCTGGCGGTGCTGGAACAAATACTAGAAGGGTATGACCGGGGCGATTGCCTTTGCTGGGGTGTGGAGCTGGAGGAGGACGGGCTTATTGGCGTGGTTACGCTGGAGCCTCTAGCCGGGGAAACACAAAACTGGGAATTTCAGGTGATGTTGGGAAAGCCCTGGTGGAATCAGGGGTATGGAACCGAAGCGGCAGATGCCATCCTCCGGTTTGCCCGGGAACACCTGGATGGACAGGGAATTGTGGGTTTGCGTCTGGCAGAAAATGAGGCTGCCGGGAAGATGATGGAAAAGCTGGGGATGGTCTCCCAGGGCTGGGAGAAAGGGGCAGTGGAAAAACACGGCCATTCGGTGGACGTGGAGCGGTACGCCTATCCCCAGGAGGAACATCAGAGCATCACAGCCAACGACTATCAGCGGTTGGCCATGGAACTGCGGTCTGCCGAATTCGAAAAGGCGGATGGTTTGCTCAATGGCGTCATGGGCCTTTGCGGAGAGGCGGGAGAGGTCATTGACTTGGTGAAAAAGCACCTGCACCAGGGCCATGATCTGGATAAGGAAGCCCTGGTCAAGGAGCTGGGGGATGTGGCTTGGTATTTGGCAGAGACAGCCTGGGCCTTGGATGTGACATTGGACCAGGTGTTCCGGGGAAATCTGGAAAAGCTCCACCAGCGATATCCCCAGGGCTTTTCCACAGAACGTTCCAAGCATCGGGAATAAAGCCAGGAAGGGACTGGGGAAAAACCGACTGCCCCGGTTTGTACGGACAGTACACCGGCATTTTCCGTTGCGGAAATCAGTCATCCAAGGGCTGACGCACCAGCCATGAGAGAATAAACGCCCTGATATGAACTCTGGGATCATACCTCCATATGGGACGTCTCTCGTTTAGACGAGAAATCTCAAAAAATTTCATGCCAGACATTGGTTGAGATGATACGGTTGCCGAAGGAGGTATTCCATGATACAATACTTTGTTATAGAAGGAGGCAATGCGCTATGGATGAAAATCGGAGTCGACCGAACAGCCGGAATTCTGAGCCTTCCATTGCGGTAAGGAGAAAAGAAGGCAGGAGAGAGAACGTCGTCGTCGATTGCGCCGGTTGGGTATCATGAGTATCCTCGTGGTGGGTTGCATACTCTTGCTGCTGTTGTTCCTGCCAGGGAAGGAGCCATCTCCCCTGGAGACGCAGCCACCCAATACCACCGCTGATGATGCCAATGAAACGGTGAACAACCCCAGTGTTTCGACAACCGCCCCTGCCACTGCTCCGACTACCGCTGTTCCGCCCACTACGGATCCTGTAACCACGGTGCCGGAATCTACTCAGCCGCCGACTGAGTTTTCTATAGAAAACACTCCGGCGTACCAGAAATTGCTGAGTCTGCCCAATGCGGAGAACTATCTGTGTAATGAGTTTGGCTACAATTTTCTGGAAATTTTCGCAGAATTCATAGACGAGCAGGAGGGCTTCATGGAAGCCTATCCAGAAAAATGGCATTTGCAACGCTATGCAGATGCGGCGGCTTCTTTGACCTGTTACTCGTCACGGCAAGCAGATGGTACTTACCGGTATTATGAGATTATGATCTATGACGGCAATGACATCGTGAGCCTTGGAGAAGTAGGAGCCCGATACTTCACGGATATTCCCCGTGAGGAGATTTCTGAGTTGGTCTACACTGCGGATGATCCTGTTGGCGTGGATGAAACCATCAAGGAATTGTTTGTTGAGTACATTCTCTATTCAGATACCTTTGCGTGGAGCATACTGGACTCGTCCTTCCAATCTGAATGGTATTATGACGTTGTGACCCTATGGCCCAATCCGGAACAGGAACCGGACAACTACCATGACCAGCTTTGCCTGTTCATTGATGTATGGCGGCAGGGTATGGCAGAGAATGAACGTTATCACTTCTGGCTGCTTTATGATGAGGATCTGAACGAAGTTGGGCTTGAATATGAGCTAGAAGGTAGCTCTGATGAAATGGTGCTGACTGGAATCGTATCTAAAAACTGAATTCAAGTCTTATTTACATATGTCCCGGTTCGTTCGACGGAACCGGGACATTTTTATCCGATGTTCGATACAGAGCATAGCAATACCCCCTGTGTCGTTGGAATCCTACACAGGGGGTATATGGTCTATTGTCCGTTTTTACAGATTTGATGCAAAATGTGTTCGGCCTTGAGGTTTTTTGTGGGTTATCCCACTTTCACGATGCGACCTTCTTTCCGAGGTCTTGCCTGGGGAATGTCCTTGGGGTAGCCCAAAATGCAGTTGCCGATGCCTTGCAGATGCTCCGGAAGGCCCCAGGAACGAAGCAGTTGCTTGCCTTCGGGGGAATCAAAGACCTGCCGGGCCCGATGAATCCAGCACGAACCCAGTCCCAGAGCAGCGGCGGCATTCATCAAATTGCCCATGGCAAGGGCACCGTCCTCCACCCATCCACCGTAGATCTCCGGATCTGAAAGTACCACAATCACACAAGGGGCACCGTAAAACGGATCGGTGGAAGCACCCATCACAGCGGCGTTCAGTCGGGACAGGTGGGCAATGGTTTCCGGATCCCGGATGGCCACCAACCGGACACCCTGGGTGTTCATGCCACTGGGGGCATACAAACCGGCCTCCAAAACGGCATCCAATAGGGCATCGGGAACAGGCTGATCGGTGTAGGAACGGACGGATCGGCGGTTGAGCAAATTCTGATAGGCTTCGTTCATGGATGAATCCTCCCTTTTTCTTTTATCCTACCACACCTGGAAAAAAAGTGCAAGCCCTGGTGGGAGTTGAAACACATGGGGAACTATGGTACAATGAACTTATCAAATGCAACGTGAGGTTTTTATGAGACAGAGAGAATCGATCATCAATAAGGGCATGATCCTGACGATTTGGACCCTGGCCTGGCCCACCATGCTGGAACAGCTGATGCAGACGGCGGTGCAGTACATCGACACCGCCATGGTCGGTACGTTAGGCATCCAGGCCACGGCTGCGGTGGGAGCCACTTCCACGGTGAGCTGGCTCATCGGCAGCACCATCTCTGCTTTGGGGGTGGGATTTTTATCCTTCATCGCCCAGGCTTATGGTGCCCAGGATCGGGAAAAAGCCTCCCGAAGTGCCATGCAAGCGGTGCTGGTTACCCTGGTGGCCGGGAGCTTTTTCACCATTTTAACCCTTGGGCTGAGCAATCAGATCCCCAAGTGGATGCAGGTGGACGAAGGAATCCGGAGTCTTGCCAGTGCGTATTTCTTTATTCTGTATTTGCCCATGCTTCCCAGAACTGCCAGCATGATCTTTGGAACGGTACTTCGGGCGGCAGGAGATACCAAATCCCCCATGAAAATCGGGGTGTTGGTGAATCTGGTGAATGTGGTGCTGAATTTTCTGCTGATTTATCCCACCCGGGAAGTGGGGGTGCTGGGCTGGCAGGTTACCATTCCCGGCATGGGATGGGGCGTGCTGGGTGCGGCAGCGGCCAGTGCGGTGGCCTATACCGTGGGCGGAATTTGCATTACGGTGGTGCTGTGGCGTCATCCCATGGTTTCTCCTAAGGGACAGCCCCTCCGGCCGGACTGGGGAATTTTGAGACCCTGCATGAAGGTGGCAGTGCCCAATATGCTTCAGCGGTTCGGAACCAGCCTGGGGTATGTGGCCTTTGCCTCGATGATTAACGCCTTGGGAGAGGTTGCCACGGCAGCCCACACCATTGCCAATACCGTGGAATCCGCCTTCTACATTCCGGGATATGGGATGCAGACCGCTGCGGCGACGTTGGCAGGAAATGCCTATGGTGCCCGGGATCGCAAACGAATGAAGGATCTGGCGAATATGTTTATTCCCATTGAAATTGGGCTGATGGTGCTGTCAGGCGGGGCCTTGTTTGTTTTGGCACCGTGGCTGATGGGGGTCTTTTCCACCAGCGACCAGGTTATTGCCCTGGGAAGCCGGGTTTTGCGAATGGTGGCGGTCAGTGAGCCGTTTTACGGATTTTCCATCATTCTGGAGGGAATGATGTTGGGTATGGGAAACACCCGGGAGCCTTTTGCGTTCAACATTCTTGGGATGTGGGGCGTCCGAATTTTGGGGACGTTTGTGTGTACCACCTTCCTGGGAGGTGGACTGATCTCTGCCTGGGCTTGCATGATTGCCCATAATGTGTTATTGTTTGTTTTGTATTTGATATGTTTCATCAGAGGAAGCTGGAATCCACTGGAAAGACAAAGAAAAGGAGTCTAAAACAATGACGGAATATGACAAGATGCTCCGTGGGGAGTTGTATGATGCCAATTTTGACCCCGTGATTTTGAAGGAGCGCGACCGTGCCGAGGATCTATGTTTTCGGTATAATTCCATGGCCCCCGGGGAGGAAGCACGCCGGGAGATTCTCAAGGAAATCCTGGGGGTGGATCCGGGGGATTTGGTGCTGCTCAGTCCGGTGTACTTCGACTATGGCCCATTGACCAAATTTGGGGAGGGCGTTTTCGTCAACCACGGATGCTACTTCATGGACGGTGGTGGTATTACCATCGGGGATCACACCTTCATTGGCCCGTACACTGGGTTTTATACCGCCGCCCATCCGATGGACTACCAACGGAGAAACCAGGGGTTGGAGTGGGCAAAGCCCATCACCGTGGGAAAGAACTGTTGGTTCGGGGCCAATGTGTCGGTGATGCCAGGTGTGACCATTGGAAACGGGTGCGTGATTGCCGCGGGAAGCGTTGTAACCCACGATATCCCGGACAATTCCATGGCCGCCGGTGTTCCTGCCGAGGTAAAAAAGACGATTGAACAAGAATGAGGTTTGAGAGAAAGAAAAAGCATCAAAGGGAAAACAGCCTCCGTCAACACCCCAAAAGTGGGTGCCGAAAAATAGTAAAAAGCAACAAGAGGATTTATTGTAACGTCAAACAGCCTGGCAGGTAAACCATAGGGTTGCATTTTTTAGATGTATCGTGATTCCTTTGGCATCGTAGACAGCGTGACTCGGGTTGCGGCTTCTAGGAATCTGTGACAGAACGCTGACTGCCTCAAACCAACAAGAAAAAAGCACAATCAGAACGCAATATATATTGAATTATATGTTGAATTTTCATAGGTTCCTATGTTATAATACATAGGAACCTATATTTATAACTTGGAAGGGGTGATCCTGTGGCAAATAAGAGAATATCCATTCTGATCAAGAGAGCCTCATTGGGTTTTGATAAGCTTTCCAATCAACTGCTGAGTCCATATGATTTGACAGGCAGTCAGTTCAAAATCCTAATGGTGCTGTATATGTCTCCGGCAGGATCTGTCCGTCAGACTGACATTGAAGCAAGGTTTTCCATGACAAATCCTACGGTCACCGGGTTGGTACAGAAGCTGGAGGCGAAAGATCTGGTGAATCGGATGCCTCATCCTGAGGACAGGCGCAGCAAGGTGCTGGTGCTGACGGAACGGGCCATTCAGATGAAAGAGGAACTGATGGCTTTGGCTGACAACTTGGAGCGGCAGATGACCGCAAGTCTGACAGAAGAGGAATATGATCAGCTTGCCTCACTTCTGGTGAGAATGTTGAAGGGAGAAAGGAGAAACGATCATGCAGAATGAACAGATCAACAAGGCAGTACCATGGAATCCCTGGCACGGTTGCAAGAAGGTAAGCCCCGGCTGCAAGAACTGCTTCGTTTACAAAATGGACAGAAGGTACGGGCGTGATACCACCATCATCACCAAAGGAAAAACAACCTATGAGCTGAAGGATAAGGACTGTCCTCCCGGTTCCCTTGTCAAGCTGTGCTTCTCATCGGACTTCTTTATCGAAGAAGCGGACGAATGGCGGGATGGCTGTTGGGATTTTATCCGGCGCAGACGGGATTGCATTTTTGTAACCACCACCAAACGGCCAGAACGGATCAAAGATTGTGTGCCTCCCGATTGGGGTGACGGCTGGGAGCACGTGCATATCAGCATTTCCATTGAGAATCAGGAAATGGCGGATAAGCGTCTGGCCGCATTCCTCGCAGCACCGGTTAAGCACCGGGAGGTGTTCTGTTCCCCGCTGATTGCACCCATCGCTCTGGGCAAATATCTGGACACCGGACTGATCAAATGTGTCAATGTCGGAGGTGAGATGTCCCCCAAAAATGAGGTCAGACCGATTCAGTGGGAATGGGTTCGCGACCTGTTCCTGGAAGCAAAGGAGCGGAATATTGAATTCTATTTCCATCAGTGCGGCTCCATGTTTATGCGTGGCGGTGTAAATATCGGAAAATGGAAGCTGAATGACCAAATTGCCCATGCAGAAGAGATCCAGCACGAACTGGAAGCAATGTACGGATACACCAATTAAGGAGGAAATATTATGATTGAAAGGAACCGTCTTGGCTTGGGAACCATGGGGATGTCCATCGTCCGCAATCCCGAAAACTCTGTAAAAACCATCCCTGCGGCGCTGGATGCAGGCATTACACTCTTCAATACTGGTGAGTTCTACAATGGTAGTGAAAGCGAGTTGATTGTGGGTCAGGCATTGAAGAATGTGAACCATGATGACTATTTCTTGTCTGTCAAGTTTGGCGTGCTGCCTTCCCCTGAGGGCGGAATTTATGGCCTGGATGTGAGACCCCATAATGTCAAGGGCCATCTGACCTATTCTCTGCGCCGTTTGGGACTGGACTACATCGACCTGTACCAGCCTGCCCGGCAGGATACCACCGTCCCTGTGGAAGAACTGGTGGGTGCCATTGCGGATCAGGTGCAGGCTGGCTATGTAAAGCATATCGGTCTTTCTATGGTAGATGCGGATACGCTCCGCCGAGCTTGCGCCGTTCACCCCATCCATACCGTGGAGATGGAGTATTCCCTTGTTTCCCGTGGAATTGAGAAGGAACTGGTGGCTGCTGCGAAAGAACTGGGCGTGAAGGTTCTGGCCTTCGGCACGGTGGGCCATGGTTTGCTGCGGGATGATGTTTTGACTGCTTCCGTAAATCCCGGAAGAGGTTGGGGAATGCTTGCCCCGGAACACCGGGAGAATAACCTGGCCATGATCCGTAAGGTCAAGGAGATTGCCGATGAAAAGGGTGCGACCCTTTCCCAGTTGGCTCTGGCCTGGAGTTTGGCAAAGTACGACCATGTTCAGAGCTTGATTGGTACCACCAATCCTGCCCATCTCCAGGCTGCTATTGATGCCCTGAAAATTGAACTGTCTGCTGAGGATATCACCCGAATCGAAACGGCATTGGATGCAGATAAAGTTGGCGGTGTCGGTATGCGTAATTTCGTATTTACCGATGGAAAAATGACCCCTGTAAAATAAGAGGAGGATACTACTATGAATAATATTCCTGTTTTTGAATGGAAAAAGACTGTCAGTGTCAATGGTTCCACAGCGACGGATGTGGATTTTCCCGAACTGGAACAGAAAAAGCCCTTTGATGCAAAGGGACTGTTTTCGTATTTTTGTGAGAATTTTGAAGATGCTCTGCTGGCCTGCCGGGACAAGCGGTTTGAGGCTACCGGCGTTGCCACCAAAATCGGCCCGGATATCCATGGCAAGCCCTCCATGGAGATTTCCGATTGCGTGGGTGGTCAGTGCTTTATGCTGTTCGTATTTGCCTCCGAGGAAAGCTATAAGGACGTAGCCGTGGGTGATACCGTCACCTGCCGGGGCAACTATCTGGGCGTGACAAATGAATTTGGTGTGGTCATGAAGCGCAGTGAAGTGCTGA
>CAZSAZ010000004.1:0-27519 GCA_964604925.1 uncultured Oscillospiraceae bacterium
GTGGTACGCACAGCGGTGCAAACGCCACGCTTCTGAGGGGAAGCCAGATCGGTGGACTTGTTCTCCAGAGTGTTCAGGCCCTTCTGCAGAGCAGGGGCGGTGGACTTGTAGGTAGGCATCTTACGGCCGTTTCTGACGAGCTGATTAAAAGTAGGCATTGAATTTCTCCTTTCTTTCGTTCTCGCCCAGGTGGGCGGGTATCTATTTCTTCGGATTGCTCCGTCGAAATCAGTTGTTGCGAGGCGACAACGCCGCCGCAGCCGCGCCCACCTCGATGCCGCAGGCGCGTCCCAGATCAGCCATTTTGCCGACCCAGTGGCAGTCAACTTTCCCTTCCCGGCACATCCGTGCCAGATCCCCTGTGAGATTGGGATCTGCATCCTCCGCAAGGAAAACCAGAGCCACGCTCCCACGAGCCAGGGCTTTTTTGAGCTGCTTTGTTCCGACGATCAATTGATGGTCACTAAGGTTTGCCAGTCCGCCGGGAACCAGAAAACCCCTTTTAATGAGAGTATCCATACGAATCCATATTATACACTTTTCCAGGAAAAAGTCAACAAAATTCTCAAGAAAAATTATGCTGGAAATCCTCCCTTTGGCCCCGGGGATTTCTGTGCAAATGCACATTGCTTACCCAGCATTCCCGGATCTGTCCCGGTTTATTCCAGTTGCAATCTCGTTGCCTGTGTGGTAAGATAACAGAAAAAAGGAGGTATTTCCCATGAATGTTATTTCCACCCCCAACGCCCCTGCCGCCATTGGCCCCTATTCCCAGGGCATGGTTGCCGGAAACCTGGTTTTCTGCTCCGGACAGATCCCTGTGGATCCCGCCACCGGCGCTGTCCCCGAGGGCATTTCCGCCCAGGCCGAGCAGAGCTGCAAGAACGTCTGCGCCGTGCTCCAGGCCGCCGGTTCGGATTGCTCCAAGGTCATCAAAACCACCTGCTTCATCACCGACATGGCAAACTTCGCCGCCTTTAACGAGGTCTATGCCAAGTATTTTATCAACCACCCCGCCCGGAGCTGCTGCGCCGTCCGGGAGCTGCCCAAGGGTGTACTTTGCGAGATTGAAGCCATCGCGGAACTGTGATCGGTTCTCCCTGACATCCACAAAAATCCCCCTGAACGTTCGGGTTCAGGGGGATTTTTTGAAACCATTACACGCCGTAGATCAGCCAGACGTAGATGTATGCAGGAATAATCGCAGCCAGAGTGAAGGGAATTCCAATCTTGAAGAAGTCGGAGTTCTTCACTTCGTGGCCTTCCTTCCGCAAAATGCCAATGGCAGCAATGTTGGCAGATGCACCAATAGGCGTCATATTGCCGCCCAGGGTTGCGCCAGAGAGCAGACCGAAGTACAGGGGCACCGCAATCAGGCTTGCATCCACGCCAACAGCAGGAGCCATCTCTGCGGCGATACCAGCAATGACGGGGATCATAGTTGCCACATAGGGAATGTTGTCAATGAAGGCAGAAATGGCCACGGAAGCCCAGACGATGATGCTGTACATCAGGAAGGGGTTTCCGGCACCCAGATGAGCCAGCAGCTGAGCCAGCGCATCAATGACACCCATGTTGGAAATGCCGCCAATCATCAAAAACAGACCAACCAGCAGACCCAGAGTTTCAAAGTCAATGGCCTTCAGGGGGCCGACGATGGACTCCAGGGTTTTGTTCTTCCCATAGTTGTAAATCAGGCCGATGACCAGCAGGCTGCAGCAGATCAGGCCGTTGATTTCATCCGGCAGATTCCAGCTTTCAGGAGCGAAGGAGGCGCAAATCAGCAGGCCGATGGCACCAAACAACAAGATGGTGGGCACATAGTCCGTCACTTCCGTGAGCTTGCCGGTCTTGGCGATAACACCCTTGTCATGACGGAAGATGAAGTAGACGATTACGGCAGACAGCACAGCACCCAGCTCCACCGCAAAGAAGATGGAGGGCTTGCCCAGATACCAGAAGAAGTCCATGAAGGTCATGTCCAGAGCAGAGCCCAGCATGATAGCGGTGGTGTCGCCCACCAAGGTTGCGGCACCCTGCAAGTTGGAGGACACAGCAATGGAGATGATGAAGGGAACAGGGTTGGTCTTGAGCTTCTTGCAGATCTCGATTGCCACGGGAGCAACCATGAGCACGGTGGCCACATTGTCCACAAAGGCAGAGATGATGCCAGCAAACAGGCTCAGGCAGACGGCAGCCCACTGGACAGTAGGAACCTTCTCCATAATCATGTCGGCCATCCGTTCGGGCATATGGCTGTCGATGAACAGCTGCACCAGACCCATGGTGCCGCCAATCATCAGCAGAACGTTAAAGTCCAAAGAGCCGATGATATCTCCGGCAGGCAACATTCCCGTGAGGATGAAGATCAAACCAGAGGCCAGGGCAATGTAGGGCCGGTAGGCACTCAAGCTGATCATCAGCACATAGGTCAGCGCAAAGAGGATAATTGCGGTAGTCATTGTCATTTGTTTTGTACTTCCTTTCTTTTACCGTATTTTTGCCAGTCCATTATAGTATAGAGTTGGCAAAGATACGGCTAAGATTCATTCAAAATCCGGATAAAAAACCCGTTATTCTTTGTGGATTTCGGTTTTTATCTGAAATTCTCCAAAAAATCCGGGCACCCCAACGGGATGCCCGGACAAAATGCGTTCTTTGGATGATTTTCCGATTATACGCCGAACAGGAGCCAAATCATGATGTAAGCCGGAATGATGGCCGCCATGGTGAAGGGAATTCCGATTTTGAAGAAGTCGGAATTCTGCACTTGGTATCCTTCCTTCCGCAAAATACCGATTCCGGTGATATTGGCAGATGCACCAATGGGAGTGCAGTTGCCGCCCAGGGTGGCACCGGACAGAAGGCCAAAGTACAGTGCCGTGGAATCAATACCCATCTCGCTGGCAATTCCGGCAATGACAGGGATCATAGTTGCCACATAGGGAATGTTGTCAATGAAGGCAGAGATCAGCACCGATGCCCACACGATGATGGTGTACATCAGGAAGGGATTGCCATTCCCCAGTTTTGCCAGCAACCGCGCCAGAGCCTGGATGACACCCATATTGGAAATGCCGCCGATCATCAAAAACAGACCAACCAGCAGACCCAGGGTCTCAAAGTCAATGGCCTTCAAAGGGCCGACGATGGACTCCAGGTTTTTCTTCTTTCCATAATTGTAGATCAGACCGACAACCAGCAAGCCACAGCAGATCAGGCCGTTGATTTCATCGGGCAGATTCCAGCTGTCGGGAGCAAAGGATGCGCAAATCAACAATCCAATGGTTCCAAACAGCAAAATGGTAGGCACATAGTCCGTCACTTCCGTAAGTTTGCCCGTCTTGGTGATGCGACCCTTATCCTTGCGGAACACAAAATAGACGATAACCGCAGACAAAATGGCTCCAGCCTCCACAACAAAGAACATGGAAGGCACGCCCTTGTAGAAGAAAAAGTCCATGAAGGTCATGTCCAGGGCTGAACCCAGCATGATGGCGGTGGTATCCCCCACTAGTGTGGCAGCGCCCTGCAAGTTGGAGGACACCGCAATGGAGATGATAAAGGGTACCGGGTTGGTCTTGAGCTTCTTGCAGATCTCGATTGCCACGGGAGCGACCATGAGCACGGTGGCCACATTGTCCACGAAGGCAGAGATTACCCCAGCGAACAGGCTCAGGCAGACGGCAGCCCACTGAACGGTAGGAACCTTCTCCATAATCATGTCCGCCATCCGCTCCGGCATCCGGCTGTCGATGAACAACTGCACCAGTCCCATGGTACCGCCAATCATCAGCAGAACATTAAAGTCCAGTACCTCCAGGATCTGCCCCGCCGGGAGCATCCCTGTGAGGATAAAAATCAGCCCCGATGCCAGGGCAATGTAGGGACGATATGCGCCGAAGGTCAGCATCAGCACATACGTCACCGCAAACAGAATGATTGCAAATGTCATAGATGACTTCCTTTCCAAATGTTGATACTCCGTTTTATTAGGAAACGTAGCTATTATAGGATAGAATGGCATAAAACGGAGTAAAAATACAGCAAAGGTTTCTAATTTCCATGTTTTCTCTTTTCTTTGCCGCATTTTTAACGAAATTAGTTCCGTTTTTTCCATTTCTTTACCGAGCTGATTTTTTCTTTCAAAAGCCGTTGACATTTTCCTTCCCCCGCGCTATAATATCGTAAATTTTATAGGACAGTTCGTGACCATCCTGTCGGTAAACAAAACTAGGGACGCTGGACTTCACTCCAGCATGATGGGCGCATTTTTTGCGTCCTTTTTCTTTGTCTTTTTACTGGGAGGCGCGGTCTGTCCGCGTCTATTTCTATGCCCGGGAGGCCCTTTTTATGAAACGCAACACCCGCTTTCTCACCCATGCCGCCGTCATCGGCGCCATGTATTTCACCCTGACCCATTTGCAGAACCTCCTTCTGCCCAATTCCACCAGTTTTGCCGTACAGTGCCGCTTTTCCGAGGCTTTGATGATTCTGTCCTTTTTCACCCCGGCCGCCATTCCCGGACTGACCATTGGATGCCTGCTGTTTAACCTCAGCTTTTCCGGCGCATTGCCCCTGGATTTCTTGGTGGGAAGTTTGGCCACATTGTGCTCCTGCGGGGCCATGTATCTGACGCGAAATTGGAAATTCCGGGGACTGCCTCTGGTGGGCATGGTCATGCCTGCTCTGTTCAACGCCCTGTTTGTGGGCTGGGAACTGACAGTCTACCTGGGTGACACTGGATTCACCGCCGCTGCTTTTTTGCTCAACAGCTTCTATGTCGCCCTGGGCGAACTGATCGTGTTGCTAAGCCTCGGCCTGGCTCTGTACCAGTCGCTCAGCCGCCAGGGCATTGCCCGGCAGATCTTCTCCTGACGAATCCAAAGGAATAAAGCGGCCCGACGCAGAATGTTCGCTGCGCCGGGCCATTACGTTATTTGATTTGGGGTCTGACATCCAGGTGGTATTCCACCACACCCTGAGCAGATTGCTCGATCTCAATGAGGTAGCTTAAATCCACCGTGCCCCCATCCTGGGTCAGCCCCGACTGGATTTTTTTCGCCTCCACCGCAATCATCAAAGCGCCAAAGTCCATACGGTACAAGGACTCATGGCGTTTCCCTTCCCGAAAAATCATCCGGGAGTCCAGCTTGCCACTGCGTACCAGGCTGATGCCCTTGGGGCCGATGCGAAATTCGGTATGGACTCCTGCCATGCCTGTCAGTTCTGTCTCATCATATCCGATGACCCAAGCCTTCCCCTGCTGTTCCAAGGTGCCGTCTGTAACCAGTTCAATCACATCCGGCTCCTGGTCCTCGTAAAATTGCTTTCCCTGGATGGAAAGCTGCACCGGGATTATGCTCATTTTGCCGCCTCCAGCGCCAACTTCAACAGCTCGTCCAGCAACTGACCATAGGGGATTCCAGACGCCGCAAAGAGCTTGGGGTACATGGAGATGGAAGTAAAGCCCGGAAGGGTATTGATTTCGTTAAATACCACATTGTCGTGGTCATGGGTCACAAAGAAGTCCACCCGGGACAGGCCCTGGCAACCGATTGCCTTGTAGACCTGTACGGCATAGTCCCGCACCTGCTCAGCCACTGCCTCATCGATCCGGGCAGGGATATAGGCCGTGGAGGTATCCGTCACATATTTGGCTTCATAGTCATAGAATTCGGCACCGGAGTCAATCTCGCCGCAGATGGAAGCCACAGGACTGTCATTGCCCATCACAGCCACCTCGATCTCCCGGCCGTGGATGAATTCCTCCACCAGGATTTTTTCGTCATACACCCCGGCATCCGTGAGCGCACGCCGCAGTTCTTCCCGGTTGGCTGCCTTGCTGACACCAACGGAGGAACCGGTTCCGGCAGGTTTGACAAACATGGGATAGACAAACCGGTTTTCCAGATTCTCCAGAATCCGCTCCATCCGGCCATCCAAGTCCACCGAACGCACCAACTGCCAGGCAGCCTGGGGCACGCCGGCCTGGTCAATCACCAGCTTGGTCAGCGTCTTATCCATGGCCACGGCAGAAGCTGCCACATGGGGCCCCACATAGGGAATTCCGGCCAGTTGAAGCAGTCCCTGGATGGTACCGTCCTCGCCATTTTCTCCATGGAGCACCGGGAACACCACATCGATCCGCTCCCGTACCACGCAGTCGCCCTCAAAACTCAGCAGGCCCTGGCCCCGAACCGGCGAAATCGCCGCCCGGCGGTTGTGCTCATACTTTTCCCACTGGCCCGTAGGCAGCAGGGCATAATCCTCCCCGGTATAGAGGATCCAGTCTCCCTCCTTGGTAATGCCCACGGGGAAGATGTTGTATTTTTCCTTGTCCAGATGGTTCAACACCGATTCTGCCGAACGTAGGGACACTTCATGTTCCGGGCTCATACCGCCAAACAGAACGCAGACACTTAATTTTTTCATAAGAAAGGCCTCTTTTCGAAGTCGAATTGATTTGTTACAGGGGTTCTATCTAATATACGGAATTTTCCCAGGGAAAACAAGTATTTTCTGTTTCCCCCCTGGCTTTTCCCGAAGGACACTGGTATAATGGGTCTATTCTTTCGCCGCAAAGGAGGCGTGAACCATGCACATTGATCTGACCACCAAGGAATTCCGGCGGATGCTGGATCTGATATACATTGGAAACTGGGTCTTAAACTCCATTCGGGGCGAGGAGCGGTTCCAGGACTACGACCATGTGGAGAGCAAGCTCTTCGGTCTGTGCCAGGGTACCGGGATGCAGGCATTGGTGGAAACCTGGGAAGGGGAAGCCGTTCCGTCCAAGGCCTTTGCCGAAGGTGGCATCCACGAAGCCATCGCCGTTTATGAAGATGCAGTTTTCTATGAGATTCTGGCCGAGGAGCTGTCCCGCCGGGACATGGACTACCCCCAGATCACCGAAGAAAACTACGAGGAAATCACCAGCCGCATGAGCCAATACATGGAGGAGTTTCAATCCTGTGGTGTAGATCGGCTGTATCTGGACGAAACATAAGGACGCCGGAATGGGTCGCTGCATCAGGCAGCGACCCATTTTCCTTAGAACAGGGCTTCTCCTGCCCGGTAAATGTCACCTGCGCCCACGGTGAGGATCACATCCCCTGGCTGGGCAATCTGCCGCAGATAGTCCGTCACCTCCGGCAACGTCTCGCAGTATACGCTTCCCGGAATTTCCCGAACCAAATCCCGGGAGGAAATGCCAACTGTATTCCGTTCCCGGGCAGCGTAGATCTCTGCCAACACGCACACATCCGCCTTTTTCAGCTCCCGGACAAAATCCGAAAACAGCGCCTTTGTTCTGGTGTAGGTATGGGGCTGGAATGCCAGTACCATACGCTGGTATCCCATGGTACGCACCGCCTCAATTGTTGCCGCCAATTCCCCGGGATGATGGGCATAATCGTCATATACATCTGCCCCCTGGAATGTTCCCTTGAACTCCATCCGGCGGCCTGCGCCATGGAAGGTAGCCAGGCCTTGCGCCACATCCGTTCCATCTATGCCCAGCATCCATGCGGCACCCGCCGCAGCCAGAGCATTGATGGCATTATGTTTTCCCACAACGCCCAGATCCAGGTGGCAGTATACCGTACCATCGCAGATGACGTCAAACTTTCGCCAATCCGGGGACACATTCTTGGCATGAATCCGATTGTGCTCTCCCAGTCCAAAGGTGACATAGTCCAATCCTTCCAGAGCATCCACGGTATTCTGGTCGTCGCCATTGGCCAGCACCCCCTTGGTCGCCAATCCGGCGAAGGTGTGGAAGCTTTTTTCAATGGCCATCAGATCTTTGAAATAATCCAGGTGATCTTCCTCAATGTTCAGCACCACCGCCAATGTGGGATAGAAATTCAGGAAAGAATCGCAGTATTCACAGCTTTCCAACACAATGGTATCTCCCTGGCCCACTCGGTGTCCTGCATGGAGCATGGGCAGGTATCCGCCGATCATCACCGTGGGATCCTTCTTTGCCGCCATGAGGATGTGGGTCACCATGGAAGTCGTGGTGGTCTTGCCGTGGGTTCCGGAAATGCAAACCGCATTGGGATAAGATTGCATAATCACGCCCCAGGCCTGAGCCCGTTCAAACACCGGAATTCCCGCAGCACGGGCAGCCGCGATTTCCGGATTGTCATTGTGGGCAGCCGCCGTACGAATAACGCAGTCTGCACCCTGGATATTCTCCGCCCGGTGTCCGATTGCCACGGAAATACCGTGGGCAATCAGTTCATCGGTGGAGACCGAAGAATTCATATCCGAACCGGTGACGTGCAGCCCCATCCCTTGGAGCACCAGACCCAGGGGGCGCATGGACACGCCGCCGATGCCCACCAGGTGGACGTGCTTTCCCGGCTGTAAGTATGGATTCATTTTTTCATTGCCGTGTATCATCATGGATCAACCTCCAGATTGTATCTAAAAAACGTTCTTGTTATTATAGCACGGAACTATCATGCTTTACAACTGGTATTTTTTCCGAAAACGGCCTATTTTTCCCGGGAATCCCTGAGAACATTCAGGCAAATTTCTCAATTTTTCCAATAGGGCAGCCGTTCCTTCCGGTTCAGCTGCCCTTTGTCTGTTTTATTCCCGCCGCAGTGCATCGATGGGATTCAACTTCGCCGCCTTTACCGCCGGCAACAGACCGAACACCAATCCAATGGCCACAGAGAACACCACGCTGATCAAAATCGCCGGCAGGGAGATTGCCACCGGGAGTCCATTGTACCGGGAAATCAGGTGGGCCATGGCCACACCCAACACAACTCCCGCAACGCCGCCCAAGGTGGTAAGCACCGCCGCTTCCGTGAGAAATTGCCGACGGATTCGGCGTTTTTTCGCACCCAAAGCCTTTTTCAGACCGATTTCCTGGGTTCGCTCCGTCACGGAAACCAGCATAATATTCATCACGCCGATGCCCCCCACTAGAAGGGAAATGCTGGCAATCCAAATCAGCTGCTGATTGGTTGCATTGGACATTTCCTGAAGTTGCTGAGCCTGGCGAAGCAAATCCTGGCTCTTGTAGGCAAACTCTGTGGTGCTTGTTTGCCCTGCCTGTTGCTCTGTCTGGGAGACATATCCTGTGATCTGGCTTTGGCTCAGCAGCTCCGCCACCGCCTGACCTGCCTGGGTCATGTCGTCGGTGCTCTTTGCCTTGACCGCCACCGCCTGGGGCTCATCAAATCGGAATACCAAAGGCCATGCGACACTGGGGAGGAACACTCCGCCTGTGGCATTGTCCGCATAGAGGTAATAGTCCCGGTACGAGGAAATGGAGGGCTGGAATGTGTCGTTTTTTTCCACCACTCCCACCACCGTAAAGGGCTCCCCTTTGATCTCGATGGTTTTTCCAATGGGATTTTCCCGGTCAAACAGGGCCCCGGCGGCGGTGTCATCCAAAATCACCACCCGACGGAATCCGTCATAGTCTGCCTGGGTAAAATTCCGTCCATACCCCACCACATAGCCGCAGACGCTAAAATAGTTTCGGTCAATGCCGTATATGCCACCGGTGAAGGTGTTGGTTCCGGCGCAAACATAGTCGTTCCAGCTGCGAAGATTGTAAAAGCTCACCTGCTCCACACCATCCAACTGCTCCAGGCGCAGGGCCATGGACTCCTCGTTGATGGTCTTAACCCCCTTGGGGATTCCGCTGTAGCTCATGTCATAGGCCCAATTGTCCTGGTAAAGCTGCACCGTGACCACATTGCTTCCGGAACCGATGAGGTTTTCCTTGATTTGCTCATTGGTTCCCTTGATGGTGGAGACAATGGTGATGATGGAGGCAATGCCGATGATAATGCCCAACATGGTCAAAAAAGAGCGCATTTTATGGCTCCATATTCCCTGAAAGGCCAATCTGATGTTTTCCAACGTTGCCACCTCCTGCTTAACCATACAGCCCGGAAAGGGGCGTACATTCTGTCTTGGCTCCCTCCCGGATCTGCTTGCCATAGGGGAAGGCCACATAGTCCCCTTCCGTCAGGCCGTCATACACCGGTGTGGCATAACCGTCCACGCAGACTCCCACCCGCAAATACCGTTTTTCCAGAGTTCCGTCCTGGCCCTGGACATAGACATAGCTACTGCTTCCTTCCTTCCGGAGGAAGGCATTTTCCAGGCACAGCACGTTCTGATTGTCCCCGCCTGTTTCATAGGTCAAGCTGACAAAGGATCCTTCCTGTAGGTCCGCACTTTCATCCACAAACACCTTATAAGGATAGTAGGTCACACCGGAACCGCTTAGCAACCCGGACCAATCCTCCTCGGAAGGGTAACAGCCAATTTGGGTCACTTGACCGGTGTATATGGTTCCCGTTTCCCTACAATTGACGCTGACAGTCATCCCCACTTGAAGATGCTCCAGCTCCAACTCACTGGCTGCGCCCTCCACATAGTATCCACCGCCGCCGGTGAGCTTCATCATCGGCTGGTTTAACGCCCTGGCGGTATCCGGCTCCAGGGCCAGCACCACCGTTCCGTCAAACTCCGCATAAACCTCACCGTTGGCTGCCTCTTTTTTCATAATTTCCAGTTCGGCTTTTCCCATTTTGATATCAAATTCCAACTGGGAAATTTCCGCCGACTTTTCTTCCCGCATGGTGGTCAACTCCGTCTGGGTATAGCCGGAATTCCAGTTGACCTGGGTGGAGCTTTCCTTCACGCCCTCCTCCGGATCAAAAAAGCTCATGACGTAGCTTTGTTCCGATATCCGGGACTGGTTTGCCGTTCTCCCCTCCTGGTGGGTTTCCATGGTTGCCTCCACCCTCGTTGCTTCCCCTTCCCCTGCCTCGTCCATGGGACCAGGCTGCGTGGTTTCCTCCGGTGTAGAGGGCGTCAGCTGTTCCGTGCTTTCCGCGGGAGCCGTCGTCTCCTCCGGCGTCTCACTGGGCGTCGTCTGTTCCGGCGCAGAGGGATCTGCCGGATCTGTTTCCTCCGGAATCGTCTCCCCGGGTACTGTCACCTGTTCCAGGCGCAGGCCGTACTGCTGGCTGAACTTGGTATTGGTGGCATCCTTCTTGGTCACCTGGAATACCACATACACCGGGCTGCGCATTTCCAGCAACCCCCAGATAAGATCCTCATCCACCGTCTCATTCTGTCCCAGCCAGTAGCGGTAGGGATTGGAGGCGGTGCCTGTTCCACCGTAAATGGTATTCAGTTCATCCGGGTCACTGGGGGACTTGGTATAGCTCCCGGCTTGTCCCGAACCGGATGTGGTGGTGACCACCATGGGCTTCATGGCCTTGAGCTTTGTCAACTCCTCTTTGGCGGTTTTCAGGTTGACCTGCATTTGCTGAATAGCCAGATCCTTCCGTTCCAGCGTCAGGTCGGACAAGGTGGTATCGTAGGTATACAGCAGATCTCCCTTGTTCACCTTCTGCCCTTGATAGGCATAGATCCGGGTAACAGTCTGGGTATCCGAAACATAAACCGCCTGGACTTTGTCTGCTGTCACCACGCCGTAGCTTTCGGTGGAGGTTGTGCCACTGCTGAAATAACTGACCTGGCCCACGGAATACACCGCCACCGGCTGGGCCAGAACCTCAGGCAAAACCATGGCTCCCACTGCCACGGCCACTGCGGTCAATCCTCCGGCCAGGGCAATCAGACCTTTCTTATTCATGGACTGTCGCCTCCTCCCGTAAGGTGCCGGGCTCATCCGACAAAACCAATCGTCCATCCAGGATGTGGTAAATTTTGTCGGCACATTCCGCAATATGTCGTTCGTGGGTAATCATAATGATGGTGATTCCTCGCTTGCTCAACCGCCGAAAAATCTCCATGATCTGCACCCCGGACGTGGTGTCCAGGGCACCGGTGGGTTCGTCAGCCAGAAGCAATTTAGGGCTACCCACAATGGCCCGGGCAATGGCCACCCGCTGACATTGTCCGCCAGAAAGCTGATTGGGATAAAATTCCATCCGATCTTCCAGCCCCACCAATTTTAACGCAGCTTTTGCCCGAATCTTCCGATCTTTCAATGGAAGTCCTCGGTACAATAGCGGCAGCATCACATTGTCCAAAGCTGTCATTTTGGGCATGAGATAGAAGTTCTGGAATACAAATCCAATTTGCCGGTTCCGAATATCCGCCAAATCATCATCCCCAAGGCTCCCAATGTTCTGCCCGGCAAAGGTATATGTTCCACTGGTGGGCACATCCAAACACCCCAGCACATTCATCAACGTGGTTTTTCCCGACCCGGAGGGGCCCATAATGGCCAAATACTCCCCTTCCTCCACGGTCATGGAGATGTCATGGAGCACCGGCACCGGCTCTTTCCCCTGCTGATAGGCCTTGCTGACCTTTTCCAGTTCCAGGATCATGTGGTTTCCTCCCCGTTTTCCCCTTCCTCCGGTGTGCTTTGGGTAGGGACGGAGAACTCTGGTGTTCCGGTGGCTTCCGTCTGTTCCGAAACAAAATCTCCACTGCTGCGCAGATCAGTCTTGGCCCCGGCTTTGCATCCCGGATGATCCGGATCCGCCACATATTCCTCCAGACTCACCCCGTCCAAAATCACATAGCATCCTTTGTCCGACAGGTATTCTCCCAGAACCACCTCCCGGCGTTCCAGTTTCCCCTCCTCTGAAGCGCAGAACAGCGTTCCGGAGCGAATCAACGTCTGCTCGTCGTAGGAAATGTCTGTCAAATAGCTCTCCGGAACCAATATCCGTCCAGAGCCTCCTTCGTTCACTCCGGCCAGACGAATATAGACGTGCTGACCCAGAAGCAATCCATCGGTGGAGTCCAGGGTCACATAGAACGGATAGCTGCTGGAAGAGGACAGGCTGTCGGCATAACCATAGACCGTGTCGTAGTCGTTGTAGCTGGTATTACCATAGTCGATCATGGTCACCTGCCCCGTCCAAACCAGGCGTTCGTCCACCCGGGAAACAATCTCCACCTGGCTGCCCAAACCCAGGCCGCCGTTGACGTTCAACTCATTGAGCCTGCCCTGTACCTGGTAGGCTCCTGCCTGCTGAACGAGAATGTAGGTATCCGAGGACTCATCGATTTTCCGGATCACGCCATCAATGGGGCTGGTAACATCCAGATTCTTCAACATTTGCTTGGTATATTTGATGTCGGATTTCAGGTCATCCCGTTGATATCCCGCCTCTGTCAGCTCTGTTTGCAACTGGCGCAACTGGATATTCAACTGGGTTTTGGTGTCTCCTGTAGCGGTTTTCAGCTCCTTGTTCACTTCCGTTACCTGGTTGTTCTTGGATTTGATGTCCGCCTCCAACCGTTCCAGTTCCAGTTCCTGCTTGTCCAGCTGAAGATTCAATTCATCTGAGTCATATCGGAACAATCGCTGTCCCTGATGTACCTCATCCCCTTCTGCCACATACAGTTCCTCAATGGTCTGATCCTGGTCTCGCTGAACTTGGGCAGCATTTTCGCTGATGACTACGCCGGCATAGCGATCCGACGCCTGCCCCGCCTGGGTCAACAGCTTCACCTGCACCACCGGTACCACCGTATCTGTACCGCATCCGCTCAAAGCCGTCAGAAGTGCCAAGCCAACCGTCCACAATTTCCATCTTTGTTTCATGGGAATCATCCCCTCCTTGCCAAATGGTCGTCCGTTCCGTTTATGATAATCCTTCCTTTCCCCGTTGTCAACGAAGACGCAAAGGCCTCAACGGGAAAGGATTTGCCGAATCCGGGCCTTCCCCGTAAAAACCCCTCGAAGCAGGCTGTACTGTTGCCGCTCCAGCAACCACAGCGCCACTCGTTTTTTCTTCCCCAACCGGTTCAGCAGAGGATTGGTTCTGTAATCCGGGAATGTCGTTTCCAAATACCGGATAAACTCCGGCAAAAAGCTGGCGTTGGGATCAGCCATCAACACCCGTTGAGCCGAATAGATCACGCTGTCCACCGCCAGACATTCCAGCCAAGGGCCATATTGTTCCATCCATCCCCGGTTCTGGAAGGAGGAACGCAAATCCTCCAACGCCTCCAAAATCTCCAAATTCCGTTCCAGGTTGGGATTGTGTATAATCGACCCCTCCCGCTGGCGATAGACGTACAGTCTCTGGGGTAATACCACAATCTCCTTGCAGACCGGCAACACCTTTGGTGTGGTTCGCAAATCCTCGAACCACACCCGTCCCGGAAACCGCACCGTCGGGTCATCAAACAACCGGCGATGCCACAGCCGCAGGCAAGCACTGGGAGTTTGCAGCAAAAGCTGGGGCTGTTGTTCCAAAGAGAAGGGGGGCAATCCTTCCAGAGGCGATGCCTCCCCGGGGATGCGCTGTTGGTCGATTCCATAATAAAAGCCAAAGGTAATCATATCCGCCCCGGTTTCATCGATGCACCGGGACAGGCAGTCCAAGGCATCCTCCGTAAGAAAATCGTCGGAATCCACAAACAGCAAGTATTCTCCCTGGGCAACTTCCAATCCGGTATTCCGGGCTGCCCCCAAACCACCATTTTCCTGATGAATCACCCGAACCCACTGGGGATAGGCCTTGGCATAGCCATCACAGAGCATGGCACTGCCATCGGTGGAGCCATCATCCACCAGGATGATCTCCCAATCCCGGCAGGACTGCATGAGCAAAGAGTCCATACACGCAGGAAGATATTCTTTCACATTGTAAACCGGAACAATCACACTGAATCTCACGCTTGTCCCTCCTTCAGCCGGAACAGCCATCCCAGCAAGCGGTAATGCCGCCCCTGCACCAGCCCCAGCG
Source organism: uncultured Oscillospiraceae bacterium (assembly GCA_964604925.1). GTDB lineage: Bacteria > Bacillota > Clostridia > Oscillospirales > Oscillospiraceae > Faecousia. The sequence goes on from CAZSAZ010000004.1 coordinate 14,727, forward strand.
CAATTTTGCGCATCCAGCTCAAGCTCATCTGCCCGGCCACTTCTCGCCAGGCAGGGTACCGCTCCCAGGCAAAGGTCTGGATTTCTTCCAGCACCGGCGCTTCCGGTGCAACCTTTGCCACCCGAACCGAGGTGGCCAACAACAGATGCTCCACCACCATGGCACACAACTGCTGTTCATATTTCTGTCGCAGGCCCTGGGCCTCATACCAATCGGTCAGGTTTCCCATGGCCTGAATCATTCCCCGGTTTCGCTCCGGATCGCCTCCGTGCATCAAAGAACCCGGCCGGTCATAATACCGATACACCGGTTCCGGAAGGTAAACAATGGACGATGCCAGGGCAAACAGTTTGCAACTGGTTTGCAGATCTTCCCCAAAGAAAATCCGATCCGGGTAGCGAATCTGGTTGTCAAGGAACAATCTTTTCCGCCACACCCGGGCCCAGGTTGCCGGCATGGAGCGCAAAAAGCCCGGATGTTCCTCCAACCGGAAAGCCTGCCCTACCGGGGCATGGTTGGCCTTCGTTAGGGTCAGATGGCCCTTGCCATCGTCCGCCAGGTAGTCAAAGGTGAGAATGTCCGGTTTTTGGGATTCCAGAGTGTCCAAAATCCAGTCCATGGCTCCGGGGCACAGTGCATCATCACTATCTACAAAAAGCACATATTCTCCCTTTGCCTGGACAAGGCCGGTATTCCGTGCCCCGCCGGGGCCCCGATTGTCCTGATGAAAAACCCGGATGGTCTGTTCTTCCTCTGCCAGGTGGTCACAAAGGCCTCCACTTCCATCGGTGGAACCGTCATCCACCAGCAAAACCTCCACCCCCCGGTCTTTCCCCCCCAGCACCGAGCGGACACAGGGTTCCAGGTATGACTGGGCATTGTACACTGGGATGATGACTGTGAGAAACACGTTCTGCTCCATGGTCAAACCTCCTTTTCCAACGTATGCTGGGGCAAGCCCTTTTGGGACAAACTCCACAAAGCCCCCAGAATCGGTGCCAAATAGCACTGGGAATTGACAAACCGGAGAATGGATGCCGTGAATACGCAATGAGCCAGAGCGCAGCAACAGGCAATGGCCAACGCGGCAAAGCGCACATCAAACCGTCCCGTCCAGTCCCGGATCATAGCCCACAGAGCTCCCCCGGCAAACCAGGCAAAAAAGGCCAAAATCAAGGCCAGACCCACTGTGCCGTATAGGTAGTAAATGGCGTGGAAGTCATTTTCCGGATCGAAACTCGTCACCATGTACTCCCGTTCGCCGGTACTCCAGTTCAAGTCCTCCCCTTCCACCTTCATCCGGGTGATATCCATGCCGAACCATTTGGCCGAAGCAGGAGAGTCCTCCTGTAACAATTTGCAGAAGGTACGGCGCATGGTTCTCCGAGCCGCCACCACGTTGACATCGGTGGTGTAACCATAGGCCTCCAGGGTTCGCTCTCCTCCGAATCGGGTAATCAGTCCCGGAACGTAAAGGCGGTAGGCCTCCACCAAGTGATCCAACTCCTGCTCCGGTGTGGCACCCGGTTCTGCCTGGGCAACGGCATCAAACGCCTCCTGCTTGGCCAGGAAATTATCCCCCTGGCGGCTTTGATTCTCCACCATGGGAGACAGGGGAATCAGTGCCACAAACACCACCGTCACCGCCAGAATCGCCACGCTTTGATGCCAGCGTTTCCGGTCGATGAGCAACAGACAAATCCCCATCCCTAATCCCGATGCCACCAAAGCCATGGTGGACAATCTGGTTCCCAGGGCATAGAGGCAGGCCTCCCCCACCAACACGGTACACGCCACCGGAAGCCTCGCCTTTTTCCAGGTATGCAGGGCCCAGCCCATGGCCACCGGTACGATCATGCTCAAAATGGCACTTTGGGGGTTTCCGTAGAGGAACCACCCCTGAACGCCAAGTTCCTTGTTGGGATAGGTATAGTGGTCGGTTCCGGTGAGGCGGCTGAGCGCCATGACGATTCCAATGATCCCCAGATTCCACACACATCCCCGGAACACCGCCCTCACTGCCTGTGGATTCCCCTTGCAAATGGTGCAAAATGCCAGGCTATAACAAGGAAGCATATAAAAGGTCAACAGGTTTTTCAAATCCTCCCCAGGGAAGGAATATCCCGCCTCCATCAGCGCCATGCTCCGGGCCAGGGCAAATGCCCCCAGCACACCAGCCAGAGCAACATAGATTCCCTTCCGCTCCGACAGGAAAAATCCCACAATCATCACGCCGCCAAAGCATCCGAACCGGACTGCCGTGGTCAGAGCCAGCTTGATTCCCCACCGTTCCTGCCAAAATCCTGCCATATCCAGCAACGGCTGGAGGATGAGAAACACCATCACCAAAGTCGGAAGCCACTGATTCAGCTTGCGATCCAACGAATTCATTCTCTGATTCAAAAAAACACCCACATTTCTTCTTTCCCGGATGATACGCCGGGTTCCAATTGGTTTGCTCCGGCTACGCCGGAGTTGTCTAGCAGAAGTATACCAGAAAAGCCCCTGGTGTTCAAGGGGCACTTTCCCCAGGTAATGCCAAAATCCATTGGGCGGCAAGGACTTTTCCAGAATATCTCCGAAGAAAAAGCCGTTTTTCCTATTGTGCTTCCCGTTGTTTTTTGGTATAATATTCAGACTTGATTAAAATGGATGTGTGTTGCTTTGAAGTATGGAACCTGGAACATATCCACCCCGGAACCCAGTGCGGTCAACGCTCTGGTGGGCAGTGGATATCCTCCCCTGGCGGCCATGGTGCTCTCCTCCCGTGGAATCAAAACCCCAGCCGATGCCCATGGATATCTGGATTGCACCGCCCCCTTGTTAGACCCGTTTTTGATGAAGGATATGGATCTTGCCGCCGGACGAGTGGGACTTGCCGTATCTCGGGGGGAGAAAATTGCCGTATTTGGCGATTACGACGTAGACGGCATTACCGCCACCTGTCTGTTGACGGATTTTCTTCGGAAACAGGGGGCCGACGCCGTTAGCTACATCCCCAGCCGTCTGGAAGAAGGGTACGGCTTAAACCCCATTGCCCTGGGCCAGCTCCAGGAAGAAGGAGTCAAACTCATTGTCAGCGTGGACTGCGGCATCACGGCGGTGGAAGAGGCCCGGCTGTGCCAGGATCTGGGGATGGATTTGGTCATCACCGATCACCACGAATGTAAAAACCAACTGCCCCAAGCCGCTGCGGTGGTGGATCCCCACCGTCCTGATGACCACTACCCCCACAAAAACCTCTCCGGTGTGGGTGTCGCCTTTAAGTTGGCCGCCGCCCTGTGTGGCGACCAGGAGGAAGTCTTGAAGGAATATGCCGATTTGGTATGTCTAGGCACCGTGGCAGATGTGATGCTCCTTCAGGGGGAAAACCGGGTATTTGTAGCCCGGGGTTTGGAGTCCCTGCGCACCACCCGTCGCCCTGGATTTGCCGCTCTGATGAAGGAAAGTGGATGCAATTGCGACAACCTCAGCGCCTCCACCATTGGCTACAACCTGGCTCCCCGAATCAATGCCGCCGGCCGCATGGGGCAGATCGACCTGGCCCTGGGGCTGTTCCTGGCGGAGGATCCCAACGAGGCCACCCTCTATGCCAAAAAGCTCTGTGAACTGAACCGCCAGCGTCAGGCCGTGGAATCCCAGATCTACGCCCAGGCCGTGTCCATGCTTCCGGAAGGGAAGGCACCGGAGGCCATCGTCCTTGCCGACGACCGTTGGCACCAGGGGGTAGTGGGCATTGTTGCCTCCCGGATGGCAGAGGAATTCTGTTGCCCTGCCTTCCTCATTTGCTTGGACGGAGAACACGGCAAAGCCAGTTCCCGAAGCTACGGCGGATTTAACCTGTTCACCTCCCTGACGGCTCTGTCGGAGCTACTGGAAAGCTACGGTGGCCATGAGCTTGCCGCCGGATTTACCATTGCCCGTGAGAATATTCCTACCTTCCGGGAGCATATTTGCACCCTGGCCGGACAGTATTACGCCCATTCCGGGCCCCGAACCTGTTTGGATGTGGACTGTCTGGTTCCGCCGGAGTTGATGACCGTGCGGAATGTAGATGCCCTGTCTATTCTGGAACCCTGCGGCAACGGCTGTCCAAAACCGGCTTTCGCCATGGAGAAGCTCTGTGTGGAACGGATCACCATGGTAGGCTCCGGGCGGCATATGCGCCTGCGTCTGCGCAGTGGCCACACCCTGCTCAACGCCATTTATTTCTCCGCCACTCCCGAATCCACCTCCATTGCCCCGGGAGATTTGGTGGACGTGGTCTTCAACGCCCAAATCAACGACTTCCGGGGGGAGCGCACCGTGCAGATGAACCTGCTGGACATTCGTCCCAGTTGTTCGGCCCCCTGTTCTGAGGAACTGTTTGGTTACGGTTCCATCCGTTCCGGCGTTCGAATCCCCACAGTGGATCAACTTCTGCCGGATCGCACCACCCTAGTGGATGTGTGGCGTTACCTGGCTGCCTGTGGCGGGGTTATCCAGGAAAGCCCCATTTGCCTGTGCCGCAAAATTGTCCGCCGTTCCGGCCGGCCTCTCAGCCTGGGCAAATTGCTGACCTGTTTGGATATTTTTGCCGACGTGGGTCTTTTGACCCACCAAGCCCATCACAAGTACATTCTCATCGAGCTGAAGCCCACCTCAACCAAAGCCGATTTGTCCAAAAGCCAAACGATGCAGACCCTTCTGCGTATGAAAGAGAGTTGATTTCGTTTATGGAAACCTACGAAGAACACTATGCCAGTATGGTAGATGCCATCCACCGGTATATGCCCGGAACCAACATGGAGCTGATTGATAAGGCAGTTCAGTACGCCAACACCAAGCACCAGTTCCAGAAGCGGAAAGATGGCTCTCCATATATCATCCACCCCCTGGCCGTGGCCGAGATCGTGGCCGAAATGGGGCTGGACACCGATGCTATTTTAGGCGCCCTGCTTCACGACTGCATTGAGGATACCGACGCCAGTCACGACGACATTGCCCAACTGTTTAACCCTACGGTGGCAGAGCTGGTGGAAGGCGTCACCAAACTGACCCGCGTGGATTTCACCAGTCAGGAAGAAAAGCAAATGGAAAATCTGCGGAAGATGTTCATGGCCATGAGCAAGGACATCCGGGTAGTGCTGATTAAAATTGCAGACCGACTCCACAATATGCGCACCATGCAATACCAGACCCCCGCCAAGCAGATTCAGAAATGCCGAGAGACCATGGACATCTATGCGCCCCTAGCCCACCGACTTGGTATGCAGAAGATGAAGTGGGAGTTAGAGGATATTGCGCTGCAATACCTGGATCCTGCGGGATACCAGGATCTGACCGACTATCTCCAGGCCCACAAGGACGAGGACGAAGCCTTCATGAACACCATCCAGTTCACCATCAAGGAGCGACTGTCCCAGATGGGCATTACCAACACCTGCTACGGTCGAATCAAGCATATCTACTCCATCTACCGGAAGATGAAGGCCCAAAACAAGACCCTGGAAGAGATGTACGATCTGTACGCCTTCCGGGTGATTGTGGACTCCATCTCCGACTGTTACAATGTCCTGGGGCACATCCACGATTTGTTCAATCTGGTGCCCGGGCGGTTCAAAGACTACATCTCCACCCCCAAGCCCAATATGTACCAGTCCCTTCACACCACCGTGATCGGCAAGCAGGGCATCCCCTTTGAAGTGCAGATCCGCACCTGGGAAATGCACGAAACCGCCGAATACGGCATTGCCGCCCACTGGAAGTACAAGCAAAAGTCCGGTGCCGGAGCAGAAAAGGACTTTGAGTGGGTGCGCCGTCTGCTGGAAAGTCAGCAGGACACCGATGCAGAGGATTACGTCAGTTCTCTGAAAATCGATATGTTCGATGACGAAGTATTCGTCTTTACCCCCAAGGGTCGGATCGTGGGTCTGCCCGCCGGCTCCACCCCCATCGATTTTGCCTATGCCATCCATTCCGGAGTGGGCAACGCTATGGTTGGTGCCAAAGTCAACAACCGGATCGTCAACATTGACTCCACCCTCCACAACGGCGACATTGTGGAAATTCTCACCTCCAAATCCTCCCGCGGGCCCAGCCGGGACTGGCTGAACATCTGCAAATCCAACCAGGCCCGGACCAAGATCAAACAATGGTTCAAAAAAGAGCGGCGAGAAGAAAACATCACCCATGGCAAATCCAATTTTGAAGCAGAAATGCGGCGGCTGAATTTGCCCATGTCTGCGCTAAGCGACCCGGAATTGGGGCCTCAGCTTCTGAAAAAACTGAGCTTCACCACTTGGGACGATATGTACGCCGCCATTGGCTATGGTGGTCTGACCGCCCTGAAGGCCGTGGGCCGGATCCGGGATGACATCAACCGCAACCTCAAAGCCCAGCAATCCCCGGAAAATGCCCTGGGGCTGCCCCTTCGCCTGACCCCGGATGCTGACCCTCTGCGGAAAAACCGCCATGCGGTAAATGGCGTCATTGTGGAGGACATCGACTCTTGTATGATTAAATTCTCCCGCTGCTGCACCCCCGTCCCCGGAGATGCCATTGTGGGCTTCATCACCAAGGGCTACGGCGTTTCCATCCACCGGGCAGATTGCCCCAATGCCGCCAACCGGAACAACCCCAAAGAAGCGGCCCGCTGGGTTCGCGTTCGCTGGGCTACCGCCGAAGATCAGCCCTTTGAGACCACCCTGGAGCTGGAGTGCCTCACCCGGGACGGTCTGCTTCTGGACGTAGCCAGCACCATGACCTCCGCCCGGATTCGGGTAAAGGAGCTGTCGGGCAAGGATCTGCCCAACGGCCACAGTGTCTTTACCATCCGCTTCGAAGTCAAGAACGTGTCGGAGCTGGATTCCATTCGCACCAAACTACTGAACATTCGGGATGTCATCGGCTCCCGCCGGGGGCAGAATTGACCCCATCTCATTTTGGAAAGGAGCGTTTCCATGCGTGCCATATTGACTCGAGTCCGTTCCGCCTCCGTCGCCATTGACGGAGAAACGGTGGGCTCCATTGGAAAGGGATTTCTCATTCTTCTGGGGGTTGGCCCTGGAGATACGGAGCGGGAATGTCGGGCTTTGGCAGAAAAATGCCTGGCCTTGCGGATTTTTGAGGACGAAAACGGAAAAATGAACCTGGGTCTGGAAAGCGTCGGAGGGGAAGTGCTGGTTGTCAGCCAGTTTACACTCTACGGTTCCTGCCGCAAAGGCCGTCGTCCCAGTTTTGTTGGAGCTGCCGACCCGGATCTGGGCAATGCCATGTATGAGCGGTTTTTGGAAATCTGTGAGGAACTGGGCTATCCGCCCCAGCATGGCCGGTTTGGCGCAGATATGCAGGTTCAGTCCATCAACGATGGCCCTGTCACCTTGATTCTGGACACGGATGAGCTGCTGGATCGGAGGAGAGGATGATGCAAATAATCCGTCTGCCCCTGGGGAGTTACCAAACCAACACCTATATCCTTTATCAGGAAGGCGCCGGGCGGTGCCTGATCATCGACCCGGGCTATGAGCCGGAGCGGATTCTTTCCTATGTGGAGCAAAAGGGGCTGGAGGTGGAGGCTATTTTGCTGACCCACGGTCACTTTGACCATGTGGGAGGCGTTCGGGCCATCGTTGCCGACTCCGACTGCGACGTTTATCTCAATCCCCGGGACACCTCCATGCCTCCCATGATGACGAATGGCCCTCTTTACTACACCAAATCCTATGATGAAGGGGACCTACTCACCCTGGCAGGACTTTCCTTTTCCGTTCTGGCTACCCCGGGGCACACCCCCGGTTCCGTTTGCCTGGACTTCGGAGAGCATTTGTTCACCGGTGACACCCTGTTTGCCGGTTCCTGCGGCCGCACCGACCTGCCTGACGGCGACCAGAAGCAGCTCATGGACTCTTTATACCGTCTGACCCATTTGGAGCACCAGTGCTGGATCCACCCGGGTCATGGCGGCGGTTCTCATCTGGGGCAGGAAAAGCGCACCAATCCCTATCTGGGAGGTTTGTCATGAAATTGCGACTAATCGGCCATGAAGATCGCTATGCCGTCGAACAGCTTCAGCTAGCCCTGTTCCCCCTGGAACCCATGGAACCCATCGATGCTCCCTTTGAAGGAGACGGTGCCGTTTCCACCCTCCATCGGGGAGAAATCTGGCTCACCGCCACCACAACCGTTACCAAAAACGGCGTTACCAACCGAAGCGTTAAGCGGATGAAAGCCGCCGAGGAGACTGTCCGTCTCCGCCGCCGGATTTTGCAGCAAAGCTACTACTTAGCCGCCCTGCCCCTTCTGGAGACCCCCCCGGCCTGGGGTGCCCTGTCCGGGGTTCGCCCCACCAAGCTCACCACTCGGCATTTGTTGGAGGGCAACACCCCTGCCTCTGCCGCCCGAATGATGGAACAAACCTACTTTGTATCCCCCCAGCGGGCCCAGTTGGCGGTGGATTGCTCCCTGGCCACGGTGGAAGCCGCTTCGAAACTGGAACCCACCGATGTGTCGCTGTATGTGGGAATTCCCTTCTGCCCCACCCGTTGTGCCTATTGCAGCTTTGTCAGCCGCACCATCGGAAAACGCACGGAACTCATGGAGCCTTATCTTCAGGCCCTGCACCGGGAATTGCGCCATACTGCCCAACTTTTGGCCCAGTCCGGCCGGAAAGTCCGGACGATTTACATTGGTGGCGGCACCCCCACCACTTTGACCACAACCCAGATGGAGGAATTGCTCTGGTGCATCACCTCTTCTTTTGACCTTTCCCGGTGCATCGAATTCACCGTGGAGGGTGGCCGTCCCGACACCCTGGATTTGGAGAAACTCTCTGCCATCCGGGCCTGTGGTGCTGACCGGATGAGCATCAATCCTCAAAGCATGATGGATCCGGTTCTCCGGGCCTGTGGCCGCCGCCACACGGCCGGGGATGTGGCTCAGCGTTACACTCAGGCGGTGGAAGCCGGTTTTGACCTCATCAACATGGATCTCATCGCCGGACTGCCCCAGGATGATTTTTCTGGATTTCAAACTTCACTGGATCAAATCATCGCCATGGCTCCTGCCAACATCACCGTCCACACTTTGGCCATCAAAAAAGGGGCCGATCTGTACGAAAAACGGGAAGGCCTTGCCTCCGATGAAGAGGTTGCCCGGATGGTGGACTATGCGGAGGAGGCTCTGCGCCAGGCAGGCTATGTGCCCTATTACCTCTATCGCCAGAAATATATGTCCGGTTCCTTTGAGAACGTGGGCTGGTGCCGTCCCGGAACCGCCTGTTTGTACAACATCTATATGATGGAAGAACTTCACACCATTTTGTCCGTGGGCGGTGGCGGTATGAACAAGGTCAACCTCCCTGACGGTACCTTGCGCCGGTTCCACAATCCCAAATTTCCGGAACAATACATTGAAATGATCGACGACGTCCTCCGGCAGAAGGAGGAGCTGTTCGCTCTGCTTTAATTTCCCAGAAAGGAAGCGACTTTATCTTTGGATACGTTAATTTCCAATGTCACCATTGTGACCATGAATGAAGGTCTGGATGTGATCTTTGGCGGTCATGTGGGCATCACCGGGGGCAAAATCGCCTACATTGCCAAAGTTCCCCCCAAAGAACAGCCCACTGAAATCATCGACGGCACTGGCATGGTGCTCATGCCCGGCTTGATTAACTGTCACACCCATCTGGCCACCAGTGCGCTGCGGAGTCTGACCGATGAGCTGAGCCTGACCCAGGCCCTGGAACAGCAGCTCCAGCGAGAAGCTCAGATGGATTCCCGGTGTGCCACCGCCGCCGCCACCATTGCCGTGGCCGAGTGCCTCCGCTTTGGCATCACCTCGGTGTCCGATCTGTACTACTACCCCAACGCCACCGCCCAGGTCATTGCCAAGTCTGGCATGAAGGCCAACCTGTCGTTGAGTTCCTACCGGTTCATTGCCGAGCAGGAGGAGTTCGACTTCAAAACCGATGAGCAGTGCGCCGAGCTACGCCGGGTGGTAGATCAGTGGCACGGCTACGACAACGGTCGAATCAAAATCGACGCCGGTATTTGGGCCGAATACACCTCCAACTATCCCCTGTGGGAATCCCTGGCAGACTATGCCGCAGAAAAGGGTCTGGGATTCCAACTCCATCTTTCCCAAAGTCAGGACGAGGAGTTATCCTGCCAGGATCGCACCGGTTTGAGCCAGACGGAGCTGTTGAGCTGCCACCGGGTTTGGAATGTTCCCGCCACCATTGCCGGTTGCAATGCCTTGTCCGACATGGATCTGAAAATTCTGGCCAAACACAAAGCCACCGCCGTGGTTTTGCCCCTGGCAGATGCCAAATCCGGCCGAAGCTGCGCCGACATCCTTGCCTGTGTCAAAGACGGGCTGAATGTGGCCCTGGGCACCGACGGTGCCGTGGAGGCAGGCAACCTGGATCTGTTTGAAGTTATGCGGGGAGCCGCCATGTCCGTCCGGGCATCGGAGCATCGCGCCGACGTACTGCCCGCCCAAGCTGCCTTGATGATGGCCACCGTCTCCGGTGCCCGGGCCCAGGGACGGAGCCAGGAATGTGGCATGATTAAGGTGGGTATGGATGCGGATCTGTGCCTGGTGGACTTCACCGCTCCCCATCTGATGCCCTGCCATAACGTCCCCAATGCCCTGGTCTTTAGTGCCAAGGGTGGTGATGTGGCCATGACCATGGTTCGGGGTCAAAAGCTCTATGTCAACGGTCGGTTCCCCACCCTGGATTTGTCCGGTGCTGTGGAAGAAATGATGAACTATGCCATTCCCAAGCTCTTTGAAGCGCCGAAAAAGGAGGCCTCCAACCATGGCTGAGCCTCAGAAAAAACAATCCTTCCTCCATGGTGCTGCCTTGCTGGCCCTGGCCACCGCCATCGTGAAGGTGATCGGTGCTCTGTATAAAATCCCTCTGAAAGCCATCATTGGCAATCGAGGCTTTGCCTACTTCAACACCGCCTATGACATTTACTCCGTGCTTTTGATGGTCTCTACGGCAGGACTTCCTGTGGCCATGAGCCGGATGATCTCCCAGGCCAGTTCCTTGAACAACACCCGGCAAATGAAGCGGATCTATCGCACCGCCCAGACCATTTTCCTGGTGCTGGGATTGGCCGGATCCCTGTTGATGACAGTATTCTGCCGTCAGTTGGCTGCCTTCCAGGAACAGCCTGATGCCTGGGCCGCCATCGCTTGTCTGGGACCCAGTGCCCTGTTGGTCTGCCTCATCTCTGCATTCCGGGGCTTTTTCCAGGGGCAAAGCAACATGATGCCCACCTCCATCAGCCAGATTCTGGAAGCCGCCTGCAAATTGGTGGTGGGACTTTCCGCCGCCTGGTTCCTTTTGCGCTACACCGACCAAATTCCTCTGGCCTCCGGCGGTGCCATTTTGGGCGTCACCACCGGTTGTATGGCTGCCACCATTTATCTGTTTATCTTGTTCCGCCGGGCTTATGTCTCCCTGGGAGAGGGAGACCCCACCCAGAGTACCCTGAGCTACGCCGCCACGGCCAAGGAACTTTTGTCCATCGCCGTTCCCATTACCATTGGCTCAGCAGGATTGCAGATCATAACCATGATGGAAGTGAAGGTCTATATGTCTCAGCTCCTGAACCTGGGCTTCACCCAGGCCGCTGCCGACGACATGAAAGGCATTTACAACATGGCCCAAACTATTTTCAATATGCCTTGCGCCTTCATCGTCCCCATCACCGTGTCTGCCATTCCCTCCATCACCGGCTTTTTGACCCAGGGCCGTCACGATCAGGTGCGCGCCACCGAGGAATCCGCTTCCCGGATCACAGCACTGATTTCCATGCCCTGTGCCTTCGGACTGTGTGTCCTTGCCCGTCCTGTTATGGCGTTGCTGGGAGGCTATAGCGGAGAGGAATTGGAGCTTGCCACGGTTTTGATGCGGGTTTTGAGCATCTGCATCATCTTCAACTCCACGGTACTTTTGACCAACGCCATTATGCAGGCCCACGGTCGGGCCAATCTGCCGGTGGTGAATATGTTCATCGGCGGTGTGCTGAAGCTCACCATCATTTACATCCTCAGCGGCAACCGGGCCATCCACATCACCGGTGTCCCGGTGGGAACGGTGTGCTGCTATCTGTGCATCACCGCCCTGAACCTGTTTGCCATGAACCGTTACATTCAGGATCCCCCCCACATGGTTCGCAATATGCTCAAGCCCCTGGTCGCTGCCTTGATTATGACTCTGGCAGTTCTCGGTGTCTATGGCGTAATGATCCAGTTGATTGGGCTGGGATCCACCCTGAGCAAACTCCTGCTGTGTGCCATTCCGGTGATGGTTGGCGTGGTGGTATATGTCCTGGCGGTGGTTTTCCTCAAGGCCATCACCCGGGAGGACTGTCTGCTTCTGCCCAAGGGTGAGCAGATTGCCAAGCTCCTGAAGCTGTGAGCCTGGGAAGGTTTTGAAACAAAGAGAGGTAGCATATGAACAAAACGGAACTCATTGCCCTGACCGCCCAGCGGACGGGGCTGACCAAAAAAGATACCGCGCGGGTCATCAACACTGCCTTGGATGCAGTCAGTGCCGCCATGGAAAGCGGGGACAAAGTCCAGCTTTCCGGCTTTGGTGCCTTCGATGTGAAGGTTCGGGAAGCTCGGGTGGGCCGCAACCCCCACACCAAAGAATCCATCAGCATCCCCGCCACCAAGGTGCCGGTATTCAAACCCAGCAAGGCCCTTCGGGATCTCATCGGAAAATAAGGAGAAACGCCATGCGTCTTGACAAATATTTGAAGGTTTCCCGTTTGATTAAGCGGCGCACCGTAGC
>CAZSAZ010000005.1:0-24692 GCA_964604925.1 uncultured Oscillospiraceae bacterium
TCTGGATCCCATGATGACCGTTCCCGCTGTGGAGCGGGCCTGTGAGCTGGTGGAGCTGCTGGAGTGCGGCGATGTGCTGGACGGTATCATCGACATTCTGAACTACGTGCCTGAGGCACGGCAGATTCCCCTGGAGCCAGAGAAAATCAACCACCTGCTGGGCACCAACATTCCCCGGGAGGACATGATTCGTTATCTGGAGCTGCTGGAAATTCCCGTGGTGGATGACCAGATCCAGGTTCCCTCCTTCCGTCCCGACCTGAAGATGATGGCAGACATTGCAGAGGAAGTGGGCAGAAGCTACGGCTATAATGAGATCCCCACCACCTCCTTCAAAACCTCCACCCAGGGCGGATACTCTCCGGTGATGATGGCAGAAACCAAGGCAGGAACCTTGTGCCGCGCCCTGGGCTACAGCGAGATCATTACCTACTCCTTTGTCTCCCCCACCATTTTCGACTCCATCCGTCTGCCAGAGGACTCTCCTCTGCGCAACGCGCTGAAGATTCAGAACCCCCTGGGCGAAGACACTTCCATTATGCGTACCATCGCCCTGCCCTCCATGCTGGACATTCTGTCCCGGAACAACGCTTATCACAACCGCAGTGCCAAGCTCTATGAACTGGCCAAAATCTACCTGCCCCAGGAGGGTCAGCCTCTGCCCCAGGAGCCTAAGATGCTGGTTCTGGGCACCTATGGTGCCGGCGAGACCTTCTTTACCCTGAAGGGCGAGCTGGAAGGGGTATTTGCCGGTCTGCGTCTGCCCAAGGCAGATTACACCGCCGAAACCCAAAACCCCAGCTATCATCCCGGCCGTTGCGCCGCCGTTTCCATCAACGGCATCCATCTGGGCTATCTGGGTCAGGTTCATCCCCTGGTTGCCAAGAATTATGGCCTGGATTGTGAGGTCTACTGCGCTGAAATTGACTTTACCAAGGCCTTCCAGCTGATGCTCCCCGAGCCCACCTTTACCCCCCTGCCCAAGTACCCCGCTGTCACCCGGGATTTGGCTCTGGTTTGTGACGAGGCTACCCCTGTGGCCGAGCTGGAAAAGGTCATCCAGGCCCATGGCGGCAAGCTTCTGCGCAGTGTCAAACTCTTTGACATCTATCGTGGCAAGGGCATCGACGAAGGCAAGAAGAGTGTCGCCTTCTCCCTGGAATTGAGAGCCGATGACCGCACCCTCACCGATGCCGATTCCGAAGGCGTGGTGACGAAGGTTCTGTCCGCCCTGAGCCAGACCCTCAACGCCGTCCTGCGCTAAACACCCCATCCGGAGGGGACTCTCCCCTCCGGGAAAAAAATCCCGGTTTCACCCTTTACATATTTGAGGATTTAGGATATAATGAAAGCAAATATGCAAAGGAGGTCGATCGCATGACGGACAATAACACCATCAAGTTTACCGTTCCCAGTGATGATAAGGAAAATATGCGCCGAACGCTGCGCAGTGTATTCGACGCTCTGAGCGAAAAGGGATACAATCCCATCAACCAGATCGTTGGATATCTGCTCACCGAGGATCCCACTTATATCACCAACTACAACGGTGCCCGTAGCATGATTTGCAAGCTAGATCGGGACGAACTGCTCCAGGAGCTGGTGCAGTGCTATTTATTCGACAAATAATCGGAAGGGAAAACAGGGGCTTTTGCCTGGCAAAAGCCCCCTTCTTTTCTTACATTTCCCCCGTTATCCACCCTTGACCGGCCTCACCGGTCCCCGTTTTCTCACAGGAGGTACCCATGGCAGAACAGAAGGTTTTAATGTACAAGGATCGTCCGCTGTTACGCAAGGATAATCTGATCTACTACGGCTCCATGGCGGATTCCCACATCGTCCTGCTTCAGATTCTGGAATCCAAGACCGTGGGCGATACGCAGATTGCCACCAAGGTTTCCGTTCAGCTCCAGCTCACTGACCCCAATGCCCGCCCCCGGGATCGGATCGTCAAGAAAACCGAGAAGAACGGCATCTACAGTGCCCTAGATGTGGGCAGTGTCTGGCTCCAGCGTGCCCTGACCACCAAATAATTTCAACTTTTCCGGAAGTCCCCTGGGACTTCCGGATTTTTTTCTGTTTTCCGGGCATCCTACTGCCATAGAAATGAGGGATGAACCATGGCACAAAACAAAATCGGCTCCAGGAGCTTCCGCCCGGAACGCCCAACCAACATCGCCGGTTGGGCCAGCGTTGCCGGAAAAAAGGAACGGGAAGGCCCCCTGGGCGGTGCCTTCGACTACACTTCCAGCGACACCAAATTCGGAGAGAAAACCTGGGAACAGGCGGAAAAGCGAATGCAACAACTGGCCCTGGAAACTCTGCTCCACAAGTCCCGGCTCAAGCCAGAAGACGTGGATCTGGTGTTTTCTGGAGATCTACTGAACCAATGCATCGGATCTTCCTTTTCCTTGCGAAACACTGGCCTTCCCCATCTGGGACTATATGGCGCCTGCTCCACCATGGCAGAAAGTCTGCTTCTATCTTCCATGGCGGTGGGAGGCGGATATGCCCATCGGGTGGTGGCCATGACCTCTTCCCACTTTGCCTCCTCCGAGCGGCAATACCGCTTTCCCTTGGGATATGGTGGACAACGAACCCCCACCGCCCAGTGGACCGTCACCGGAAGCGGCGCTGTTTTGGTATCCCAGGAGGATCACCCCATTGCCATCACCGGCGCTACCATCGGCACAGTGACCGATTTGGGGATCACCGATGCCAACAATATGGGGGCTGCCATGGCACCTGCCGCCTTTGACACCATTCGAAGTCATCTGGATGATTTTCACGTTGGCCCGGAGGCCTTTGACTATATCGTAACCGGAGATTTAGGTGCCTTAGGGCGGGAATTGCTTTGCCAGATGTTCCAACGAGAAGGCATTTCCCTAGAAGATCGACTGGTGGATTGTGGAGTGGAAATCTTCGACCGGCAAACCCAGGATGTTCACTGCGGTGGAAGCGGATGTGGATGCAGTGCCGTCGTGCTGTGCGCCAAATTTCTTCGCAAATTGGAAGCAGGAACCCTGAAAAAAATCCTTTTTTGCGGCACTGGGGCCCTGTTGTCCCCCACATCCACCCAGCAAAATCTTCCCATTCCCGGGGTGTGCCACGGTGTCTGTCTGGAACGCAGGAGGTAACGCAAATGGAATACGCGAAAGCCTTTATCGTGGGCGGCTTGCTCTGTGTCATCGCCCAAATTCTCATTGACTACACCAAACTCACCCCTGCCCGCATTTTGGTGAGTTACGTGGTGTTGGGGGTCATATTGGGAGGAATTGGCCTTTACGAACCCTTTCTGGAATTTGCCGGCGGTGGTGCCGGGATTCCTCTGCTGGGATTTGGCAACAGCCTGGCCCGGGGCGTTCGGGAAGGGGTCGATGATTCCGGTTTTTTAGGAATCTTCACCGGTGGACTCACCGCCTGCGCCGGTGGAATCTGTCTGTCCATTGTGGCAGGCCTGTTGGCAAGCCTGATCTTCCAACCCAAGGACAAAGCATAGTCGAGAAAACGGGGCACCGCAAGTGAAGCGGTGCCCCTGTTCCTATTATGAAAGTTCCACCAAACGACGCAAGCGGAAGGAATAAAGCAGTTTTTGCTTCACTGGTTTTTCCCAAATCCGAGCCATGGCCCGGGCGTAGACCTCCACCTGAGATTGATAGCGCAGGCACAGCTGCTCCACCTGATCCTCGGTAACATAGTCTGTTTTGAAATCCACAATGGTGATTCCATCTTCCTCAATCAAGGCGCAGTCCACCACACCTTGCAGGAGAATTTGCTCCCCGGCAAGTTCCGGGTCGTACCCTTCCCCATCGTCCAAAATGGAGAACTTAAACTCCCGTAGTGTGTTCCCCACCTGGATTTTTTTCCCAAGTTCCGTCTGGAAAAAGGCCAAAATCCCTTCCCGATCGATTTGCTCCTCCATCTGTTGAGACAAAAGCCCTTGTCCAATCAGCCGTTGCAGTTCCTTCTCCAATCCCTGTGCCGAGTCACACTGCCTAAAGTCCAGGTGTTCCATGACTGCATGAATTGCAGTACCATAGGCCTTTCCTCTGCCGGTGGCATCCCCCAGCTTTCGCCAGGATGACTCCATCTGTTTGGGAATGGTATTTTCTGCCGCTTCATGATCCTTTTGCCTCCCTTTCAGCTGGGTTGCCGTCTGTTTGGAGGGGGTTTGGGTTGCAGCCAGGTGGTCATACCGGAAAGCAAGGTGAGATCTTAACGCCTCCAGCGCCCCTTCTGACATTTGTCGATGTTCGGTTTCCGGGGCAATCTTCCCCTCCGGATCCCCTTCTTCCCATCGTTCTGCCTGAATCTGCCAGGCATGGGTGCTCGTTCTAGTGCACTCAGGCTTTGCCTCCGCCAGGGAAAACAATGCGCCAGCCTCTGTGCGGCACATGGCCTCCATCAACACCCATTCCCCTGGACTGGAGACTTCCCCGGCCAACAACTCCCCACCGCAAGGCTCTAAGCACCGGGCGATGTACGCCAATTCCTGTTCCGGGGTTTTGGCTCCGTAGGTCATAATCAGTCGGTCTCTGGCCCGGGTCATGGCCACATACAGCACCCGCATTTCCTCCGACAGACTTTCCCGATTGGCTCGGGCGGCAATGGCACGCTTGGCAATGGTGGGGTACCGTGTTCGGGTGGTGTGATCCACCCCAGACAGTCCCAATCCCAGCTCCTTGTCGCAAAGCACCGGTGCCCGAAGATCCTCCCGGTTAAAGCTCCGGCTGAGGGACGCAAGTACCACCACCGGATATTCCAGTCCCTTGGATTTGTGGATGCTGAGAATGGTGACGCCTCCGGTAGCCTGTTCCGCCCCTGGGATGCCCCGCTCCTCCAGCAGTTCCAAATGTTCCAAAAATTGACTCAAATCCCGGCGGGACGTGGCTTCAAAGTCCATGGCCAGTTGGTAAAACTGCCGTAATCGGGCAGTACGCTCCACCCCGTCATCCATGGCGGCATAAATGCTGTCCAATCGAGTTCGACAGAAAATTTCCTCCAACAGCTGGGCCAGGGTTCCCGTTTGGGCGGTGTTCCGCAGAGTCTGTAGGGTAGCGAGGAAAGCATGAACCTGAGGCGTGTCCTCGTGGTGAAGGGCATCGTAAAAATCGCCTCCCCTGTTGTGGCTGCGGATTCGGGCCAGATCATCTGCACCAAAGCCAAACACCGGACTTGCCAGAGTGGCAATCAAGGGGATATCCTGTCGTGGATTTGCAATGACCTGCAACAGCGACCGCAGGAGGCTAATTTCTCCGGTTTGGAGCAGATCTCCACCATTGCCAAAGGAGCTTCGAATTCCCCGTTCTGCCAGAGCCTGCTGGTAGTACCGCCCCACGCTTCCGGGGGAGCGGAGCAAAATTACCACATCCTCCGGCAAAATCGGCCGCAGTCCTTCCTTTCCCCGGATCATATGGGTTCCGTCCAGGAGCTGCTCGATTCGCCGGGCGACATAATGCGCCTCCTGGGTATAAGAATCCCCCGTGGTGGTTAGAACATGGAGCTCTACCTCCGGTTCCCCCAAGGGTTCATGGGCAATACCTTCCCGCAGTGCCTCCCCATCCCCGTAGATCAATCCACCGACCCGTTCCGTCATGCACCGGCGAAAAACATCGTTGCATCCTTCCAGCACCGCTCCTCCGGAACGGAAATTGCTGCTAAGCATCACCTTCCGTCCTTCGTTTCCCTGGGCTTGCTCAGCATCCACATAGCGGTGGTATTTTTCCAGGAAAATCCCCGGGTCGGCCAGACGGAATTGGTAGATGGACTGTTTTACATCCCCCACCATAAAGCAATTCTGTCGTTCCTTCGTCAGGGCAGAAAACAGGGCATCTTGAACTTGGTTGGAATCCTGGTACTCGTCTACCAGCACTTCCCGGAACCGATTTCCAACTTCCCGGGCAATCCGGGTGGGGCCGGAACGGGTCTTGCCCACCAGAAGATCCAGCGCATTATGCTCCAAATCGCTAAAATCCAGAACTCGCCGCCGTTTTTTCTCCTGGCCATAGGCTTTTCCAAAGGCACGAGCCATGGAAACCAGTCCCCGAACAGCAGAAGCAGTCTGGTTCAAATCCGCCAAAACCTGGCTCGACGGATCACAAAACACCTTCAGCCGCTTCCCCAAGCCATCTTTGCATCCATTGCGGATGGCCTTAATCTGCTCTGCCAGCTCTGCATCTGCCTTCTTGGGAAACCGCAGGGTTCCGTAGTTGATCTCCCTCCGTTCCACCACCTGGTCCCAAGTTTGAGCCTGACGCAGATGGTGGAGGAATTTCAACGCCTGTTCCAGCAGTGCCTCCACCTTTTCCAGCCCCGGTTCCGATTGAGCCAGTGCAACGGCCTGTTCCATGGCGTGGATTTGGCCATCCAAATAGGCCATCAAATCCTCCATCAAATACCGGCCCCACACGGTTTGGGCAGCATCTTGAACCTGGTTTACGTCACTGCTCCTAACACAGTGATCCAGCCACGCCTCCGGATCCAGATGGCACCGGGAGGCATCGTAGACCTTGGCCACAATTTGGGGAACCTGCCTGTCTGTCCGTCCCAGGCCCTGGGTATCCACAAAACTCCGGAAATCCGGATCCTCCAATCCTTGGCTGTAGGCACGCTCCAACACTTCCTCCATGGCCCGTTCCCGGAGAAATCCGCTCTCTGTTTCATCCACCACCCGGAAATCCCCAGGCAGATCCAGCTCGTAGGCATATTCCCGTAGCAGGTCGGTGCAGAAGGAATGGACGGTGGAAATCTTCGCCAGGTACAGTCTCTGCATTTGCCGCTGCAAATGGCGGTTTTCCGGTTGCTTTGCCAGATGTTCCGACAGTTTTGCCGCAATCTTGCCCCGAAGTTCCGCTGCGGCGGCTTTTGTATAGGTGATGATGAGAAAATCATCGATGTTACACGGTGCGACGGGATCCAAAATATCCTTCATCAGCCGATCCACCAGCACTTTGGTTTTTCCGGAACCGGCAGCCGCGGAAACCAGTAGCTTCCCTCCCCGGTTTTCCACCGCCTCCTGCTGCTGGGGTGTGAGTTTTTCATCCATGGGTTTTCTCCTCCTGCTCCACTCTGGCCCAAAAATTTTGAGCGGTCATGGCTTTGTAATTTCTCCGTCCCTGTTCCCGCTCCTGGGCGCATACCGCCCCATAGGGACACCAGGCACAGGCCGAGTGGGCCGACCCCCGGGTATAGGGATTGGGAGCCACCGTTCCAGAGGCGATATCGTCCACCATGGTTCCAATGAGACGGAACACATAGCCCTTCAGTTTCTCCAACTGAGCCGCTGTTGCCACATCTCCCACCAAAGCCCCGGCGGCATTCCGGCGACAGGATAGCCGCTCCGGCTGTTCCCCCGGATCCATGGCCTGAACCACCGTCTCATCTGACAAAATCAGCCCCTTGCGCCGGTTTTTGCTCAACCGTTCCTTCGTGGCCTGTTCCAGGGTGAGACGTCCATCCTCCGTCAGGTATGGGAATCGGGCCGGGAAATACTGGACACCCGCACTGATGGGCTTCGGCCCCAGCACAGCTTCCCCCTCCTGTTCCAGGGCAAAAAGATACAGCAGCATCTGAAGTCCCACACCGTGAAAGACATCGCAATAGTCAAAGTCCTTTTTTCCTGTTTTGTAGTCCACCACCCGGAAGTAATTTCCAGTTGCCGTTTCAAACCGATCCACCCGGTCCACAAATCCCTGTAGCACCGCCTTCATGTGCTTTCCCGGGATTCCAATGGCGGGCATGGCACCATCCCCACCGAAGTGCAACTCAAAAGCCGCCGGCTGGAACTCAGACTGGGACAGTTCCTGCCACAGTTCTTTCACCACCTCGTCCAGCTCCAGGGCGTTGCGCTGGAATAAGTAGGCCATTCGCTGGCTGTCCAGATCCCCAAACCGTTCCTGGGCATATTGCTCGGCATAGGCCTGGGCCATAGCCAGGGTATCTTCCTGGGAAACCTGATGGAATCCCCCACGCTCCATTACGTCCCGGGCCGTTTGTTCCAAAACCCAGTGGACAAAGGTACCGAATTCCGCCGGGTCAATGGATGCTTCCTTCCGTTCCCGGGCTTTGAGTCCGTATTTCAAAAAGTATCCCAGTCGGCACTCTGCCTGCTGATCGATCTGGGAGGCCGACAGGGTCAGGCGTTTGCCGTAAAGCCCTCGAATCTGTTCCGGGGCGATGTCCCCCAGAACGAAGGAAGCCTGGCGTCGAGCCTGGTCATATTCCGGGAGCAGCCCCAACTCTTCCGCCTCATCCCGGCGATTCCATTGCGCCAGATACGCTCCCCCTTCCCATGGGTCAGACAAGCCCATAGACGTCACAGGGGTTTTTAGCGTTCCCTCGGACCGACCCACCAACTCACACAACCGACGATAGACAAATGCACTTTGCCCACCGGAACAGGACACCGTCACCGTGTCCGTCGCGCCGCAAAAGCAGCCGTAGATCTCCGCAAATTCCGCTGCCACACCTTCCATAGCACCACCTGTGAGGCTAACCCCCAGATTCCGCAACTCCGTTCGCTCCTGGTCTGTCAGCAAGCCGGTGGAACCGGCATAGCGGGGCAGTGCACCTTCCTCTCCACCCAAAACCAAAAGATGCTTCACCTGCTGGCAGCGCATGGCACTCACCGGCCCCGCCGTCACACCGTCCAGCACCGTGGGAATGGTGCCCACATCATACTGGCTCAACAGCAGCCGGAACAGTCTGGAAAAAGCCTCCCCGTCCCAGGCAAACTCCCCCAGTACGCTTTTCATCTGTTCCAGAGCCGTAAGGAGAATTTCCCACAACTGGCTATACTCCTGAGCCGTCCGGTTGTCACCGGATTGTTGCGCCTGTTGCGCCAGGTGCTCCAAACCCTCGGCCAGATGGATCTGCTGGAAAAAGTTCCACAGTGCATCCACCTGATCGGAGATGGTTTTCCCTTCCCGCAGGCCTTGGCGCAGCTCCACCAGGGGAGCGATTCCCAAGGCTCGAGCCCGGTTTAACTGCTCCAACTCCTCCCGGCTTTCATCATCCCATTCCATTCCCAGGCCCTTGGGATGGAGCATCCAAGGTTGGTTCCATTTTTCACCCCGAATCCCCCAAAGAACCGCATAATTCTCCAGCCGATCTCCCATTTCCAGGGGCACGGGAGACAGCACCGATTTCAAATACCGCAAAACGGTTTTCTGTTCCATGCCGTCCATGGCTCCATCCAGTGCTGTAAGCACTGTAGCCACTGCGGTTTTTTCCAAAATATCATCCGTTCCGGACAGGTACAGGGGAATCCCCCACCGGCGAAACACCAACCGAAGAATATCCCGATAACCATCCTGGGCCAAGACAATTCCAAAATCCCGGAACCGGGCTCCTCGGTCTACCCGCCCCAACACTTCCAACGCTGCCTGCTGACATTCATCAAACACTGTTTCGCACCGGATCAGGTTCACCTGCTCCCGCCGGGCCGGATCCGGTCGAATGGGCCCTTGGAACAATTTTTCCCGAAGCTCTGCCAAGCCATCAGCCCGGGGGGCAACGGAATGAATCTCATAGGCAATCCCTGCCCCCTGGGCAAAGCGGATCAAATCCGCTGCCGTCTGTCCAGCCTTTTCAAAGGCCGCTTCCTGGGACTTGACCCGATCGGTGTTCAAGCTGATGGTGACCATAGGTGAGCAAGCCACCAAATGCTCCACAATTGCCATGTGCTGCCGGGTCAGATCCGGGAATCCATCTATGTAGAACCGGTGACGTTGGGCAAAATCACATTCTTCCAGTTGCTCCAGAAGCCAATTCATCTGATCCCGGGGATCCTGACTTCCCTGGGCGCAGACGCTGTCGTATCCTTCCAAAATCAGCGACAGTTCCCCCAGCTTCTGCGCCAGCGTTCCGGTGGTCTGCTCCGAGGCCCGCTTCAAATCCTCCGGCGTAATGCGGCACCGCTTAAACTCGTCCACGCCGTCCACCAGTTCCTTCAAAAACTCCGGCTTGGTCTCCACAGAGGCATAGCTTTTCAGTTGGCTTGCCAGCATCCTGGTGGTGGAGGCCATGGCGATGAGCCGTCCTCCGTTGTCCAGGCACTCCGGCACCGCCAAACACTCCGTCTCTGCCACCCGCCGCAGCAATCGTGGAAAGGACAAGACCTCTGCAAACCGACTGGTGGTGTCCCCTCCTGCTGCACAGAGACGCCGCTCGGTGTCATGACTGATCAGCTCGGGAACCATCAAAATCTGCCCCGGCTGTTTTTGTTGGATATTCCGGGCAATGTCCTTCATCACCCAATCCCGGTTCGCCACCCAATCCGGGCCCAGAATCAATCTCAGCATCCTTCGTTCCTCTTTCTGTTTTTGGATTTCTTGGATCTATTATACCATAGTTCAGCCCTTCCCGGAAGAGCCGTGGAGGAAATTCTCCAATCGCCCCAGTTGATCCAGCAACCAGAAGCGGATCTCATAGTTCCCCGTTAGGGTATCATTTAAGGTGTCCGAAAAACCGGACATTTCCCCGAATTCTTCCCCGGATGCACTTAGGCACAACTTTGGAAAAATCACACACCACCAATTATGTCCCTTGCCTTCTCCGATGGTCACCCGAAGGGTATGGTATACCCCAGAGGGAAGGGAGAACGTATCGTAATGCCGCACTGGAAAAGGCTCCAGGGCCAGCTCGACTTTGGCTTGCTCCGGAAACCCCTCCCGTTCAAGGATTTCATTGGCGGTTTGTTCCAGCTTTGGCAGCAAACGCTCCACGGTTTGCTCTGCCTGAGCCCGGCTTTGCTGGGCATCCATGGACTGTTCCAGAACCTGCAATACCCCGTCCCGCACCAGCTCCTTCACCGCCTGATCCTCTGTTTCATCCGACTGGGCCAGCACATGGAGCCGAAGAATATCCTCCCTCAGGGTTTCATGGTCTTGAAGCACACCGCCCAGCCAAACAAAGACCACCACAAAGGCCACCGCTTCCCATATACGCCACAGCTTTCCCATAAAAATCACCGCCCATCCTGTTTTTCTTCAGGATGGGCGGAAAATCTAGATTTTATACCGGTTTGCACAGATAAATATTGGGGTAGTTTTCCTTGAGCATATCGCACACCACGGCGGCATACTCAAAATTGGGCATGATGGCAAACACGGCACTGCCGGATCCCGTCATCTGGAAGGCCTTGGCTCCGTAGGAGTTCATCACGCTTTTGATGTAGTTCAGTTCCAGGTGCTCCTCTGTAACCAGGGGATCAAACACATTGTAGATTTCCTGGCAGATCTTATCCAGATCCCCTTCCAGCAAAGCCGTCTCCATGGCCTTGTTGTCCGGCCGCTGACCAATGGCCCGGCGGTCAATGGCTTTGTACAACTCCGGCGTGGACACCCCAAAGTCCGGTTTGCACACCACAATCACACAATCCTGGGGCATATCCGGCAATTTTCTCAGCCGCTCTCCCCGGCCCTCCACCATGGCGGTACCGCACAGCACACAGAAAGGCACATCACTGCCCACCTGGGCGCCCAGTTCTGCCAATGCAATAATGGAGAAGGGATACTCGTAGTGCCGGTTCAATGCCCGAAGTACCGCCGCAGCATCGGCACTGCCACCGCCCAGACCAGCCTGGGAGGGGATGCGCTTGGTAATGCGGATCTCCAAACCGTCAAAATCCACCTTTGCCGCTTGCTGGAACACCTCTGCCGCCTTCCATGCCAAGTTGGTTTCGTCGCAGGGCACTCCGTCTTTGTCACATTGCAGGCACCATGCCTTCCCGGTGCCCAGGTCGATCTCCACGTCGTCCCGGATGGACACGGTTTGCATGACGCTTTTCAAATCATGATATCCATCTTCCCGCTTTCCCAATACGTCCAGCGTCAGATTGATCTTGGCAAATGCCCCTTCATAGAGTGTGGTCATAGGTTTTGTCATCCTTTCGTTTCCCATTTGATGCCATTATACTCCATGGCTGTAAAAAAAGCAACGAAACCTTTTCCCATTGCTGGATATTCCCCCACCGATTTGGACATACTACCCCCAGCACATCCAAGAAATGGAGGTTTGACAAATGGATACCATTGCATTGATCCTCACCATCATTGGCGGACTAAACTGGGGTCTGGTGGGGCTGTTCCGATTTGATTTGGTGGCATGGCTGTTTGGAGGACAGACCGCCTTGCTCAGTCGGATCGTCTATATCCTGGTGGGTCTGTCTGCCCTGTGGAGCATCACCTTTCTGTTTCGGAAGGGAACCTTCGCCGGGGACAATTGAGGCAAAGGGGAAGTCCATTGCGGACTCCCCCTTGCTTTTTTCCCTTCCATCCGGTATCATATCCCCAGGAAGTGATTCAGTATGCAAACCATTCAAATCCAACCCATTGCCCGTATGCACAGCGATTTCCCTACCAAATTTGGAATTCCCCGCCAGCCCAGCCTGGTGGAGGGTCTGCGCTCCACCATTGTCTTTGAACCGGAATTCCGAAATCCTGACGCCCTACGGGGCTTGGAAGGCTTCAGCCATCTTTGGATTATTTGGCAGTTTTCCCAGGCCGTCCGTTCCGACTGGTCTCCCACTGTTCGGCCTCCCCGGCTGGGAGGAAATACCCGGATGGGCGTTTTTGCCACCCGCAGTCCCTTCCGCCCCAATTCCCTGGGACTGTCCTGTGTAAAATTGGAGGGAATTTCCCTGGATGCCCAGCTTGGCCCGGTCATCAAAGTCTCCGGGGCCGATTTGATGGATGGAACCCCCATCTTTGACATCAAGCCCTACATTCCCTATGCCGATGCCCACCCGGAGGCTCTGGGGGGCTTTACCGACCAGGCAGAAGATTTCCTTCTCCAGGTATACTTTCCCCCGGAGCTGTTACATCGACTGCCCTTTGAGAAACGCCAGGCCGCCATCGGTGTCCTTCAACACGACCCCCGACCCAGCTATCAGCGCAAGGCGGAGCGAATTTACGGTCTGCCCTTCGCCGGATTCGACATTCGGTTCCAGGTGGAGGGAAAAACCCTCACCGTCCTGGACGTGGTCGCCCTGTGACTCAAAAATTGCCCCCAGCTTGGTTCTACTCAAGCTGGGGGCATTGTCATCAGATGAATTTTACCGGCTCTGGATGACCCGGACGATACAGGTGTAGGTCTGGCCATCCACGGTGGCAGAAACATTCACCGTGCCCACCGCCTTGGCGGTGATGGAATTGCCGGAGATTTCCACAATTCCGGAGGCACTGGCACTCCAGGACGCGCTGGCGGTCTGGCCTGCGTCATTGGTGATTTTCAGGGTGAACTGTTCGCCCACAACCAACGTCACGTCGGAAGAACTGATCTTCCAGTTGGAATCCGAAGGTTTGGTGGTCTCCTCCGTTGCGGAGGTATCTTCAATGCGGCAACGAATGATGCAGCTTTCCGTCACACCGTTATAGGTTGCAGAAATGGTGGTGGTACCTCCTGCCACAGCAGTGACCTTGCCATTGTCCACCGTTGCCACCTCAGGATTCTTGCTCTCCCAAGCGACCTGGGTGGGGCTGAGGTAGTTGCCATTATAGGTGATGCCGAAGGTAAAGCTCTCCCCAACAGAGAACAATGTCACATCATTCCGATCCAACCGAAAGCCCTTTTGTTCCGGCTCGGTGGTTTCCTCGGGAGCCGTGGTCTCCTGGGGAACCGTGGTTTCCTCAGGGGCAGTGGTCTCTTCCCCGAAGTCGCAAACCACCTGGCACATCTTGGTGATCTCGCCGCAGGTAATGGTGATCACAGCGTTGCCCGGGCCAACGGAAGTCAGCCGGCCATCTGCCGTAACCGTAACCACAGACTCATCGCTGGACGCGAAGGTAATGCCCTGGGTGGTGTCTGCCGGGGTAGGAGTCACCGTCAGTTTCCATCCCCGATCCGGCCCCAGGAACTCCACAGAGCTGTCGCTCACCGTCAACGCAACACAAGGTACACCGGTCTCCACCGGAAGTGCGGTTTCGCTAGGCTGAGTTTGCAGCGTGGAAGGGTTGGTTCCAATGGCAGGGGCATTGGGGTTGTCATAGGCGTTTCTTCCCAGGAAGAAACGGATGCCAATATAGGCACCCACCAGGATCACAGCGATGGACAGTACCGCCACCGCAATCACCAATCCCCGGTTGTTGTCCGGCTCCGTGTCCTCCGGTTCCGGCTTCCGGTTCTGGCGGCTGGGAGTAGCCTCCCCATGGTTCCGTTTCTTCACATTTTTATTGGAAAAATGGCCGCCCTTTCCCCGGCTGGCCGTGGCAACACTCTGGGCAACCGCAACCTGCTCCTCAGCGGCCTTCTCACTGTCCGTTCTGGGGTAGCCACAGATGGGGCAAGCATTAGCCGTGTCGGGATAGCTGGTTCCGCAAATGTCGCAGATGATCTTACTCATAATACTCCTCCAATCCAATGCGGACTTTCTGCTCCGCAGTTCTAATTCTAGCATATCATAACACTTTCTTAAAAATAAAACAACCGGTTTCCACCACAATCCTGTTGCTTTTTTTGTAAATTTATTTTATCATATAGGAGTATAACCCATTATGTCGGAGGTGATCGTTTTGTCAGAACCTAGAATTGTGTCCCCCATGCTGGACCACTTCAACCTGGGCGGGTCCATTTCCTGCCACAGCGGTGTCAACTGCTATCCTGCCATGCGGGAAGATTCTGAAGAACGTTATATTGTAAAAACCATCTCCATCCCTGCCTCCCAGGTTCAGTTGGACGCACTGCTGCTCACTGGAGCCTATCCCAACGCCGAGGCCGCCAGAGAATACTTCAAAGAACTGGCCAAAGGGATCCGGAGTGAAATTGAAATATTGGATCGTCTTGCCGCCCGCAGAGGCTTTCTGCCCTTCCTGGATTCCCAGATCGTCCCCATGGAACGGGGGGTTGGGTATGAGGTCTACCTACTGAATTACTATAAGCGCACCTTGGAGCGGCATCTGAAGAAGGAGCCATTGACCCATCTTTCTGCGGTGAATCTGGGAATTGACCTGTGTGCCGCCTTGGCCCTGTGCCGGGAGGAAGGGTATCTGTATGTGGATTTGAAGCCCAGCAATATCTTCATCGACACCAAGCGTCAGGCCTATCACCTGGGAGATCTGGGCTTTGTGGCCTTGGACTCTTTGAAATACGCCTCTTTGCCAGACCGCTACCGCAGTGACTATACCCCGCCGGAAGTGTCCGATGCCATGTCCACTTTGAATGACACCATGGACACCTATGCCCTTGGCCTGGTTCTGTACCAGATCTACAACAACGGCGCATTGCCCTTCTCTTCCCCGGAAGAAAAGGCCCAGCTTATGGCGCAATTGTCTGCCGGCGAGCCTTTGCCTCCCCCCTGCTATGCCGACTACGAGCTATCGGAAATCATCTGCCAGGCCTGTGCCTACGCCCCGGAGAACCGGTATCAAACCCCCACCGAGCTGGCGCAAGCCCTCATTGGCTATATGAAGCGCAACGGGGTCAACGATGTGCCCATCGGCCCTCCTGCCGTGGAAGAGATTCCAGCGCCCGAGGAAACATCCATTCCGGAATCCCCGGAAACAGAAGATGCTCCCCCCCAGGATGGCCAACCCCCGGAAGAGGCCATCGAAGATACCGAAACTCCAGAGCAGGCCGCCCCTGCCGGCGATTGGATCGACCGGATGGACGCCATTTTGTCCGAAGATCAGCCGGAGCAAGAATCTGCCGAAAACTCCGGAGAAGATGAACCCTCCCTGCGGGAGCTGCTCCAGGACGAGAGCACCTACACCCCCGCCCAGGATGAGGATGTTCCTGTCAATCCTGATGAGCTTTCCGATGAAACCGCCAGTTTCCTGAACCAGGTTCAGGATCTCATTGATCACGAAGCCCCCGGCCCTGCCGTGGCTCCGGAACCCATCGACGTTCCCATTCCCGAGCCCATTGTCCTGCCGGAGGAAGAATCGGATGAGTCGCCTCTGACCATGGAGGAACTCCAGGAAGGACTGTTCCGTAACGTAGAAGATGATGCCCAGGACGATGATACCCAAGAAGATACCCTGGAACAGAAGGATTCTACCACTGCTCCCAAAGGCAACGTGCTCAAACGCATCCTCACCACCGTAATACTGTTGCTGCTTCTGGCAGCCGGCGCTTATGGCGGGTATTACTACTATGAAAACTACTACATCCAGCGTGTGGATGGTCTGACGGTGGACGGTCAGGCCGACAGTCTCACCGTTCTGGTGGACACCGCCATGGATCAGAGTCTGCTCACCGTGGTGTGCAAGGACACCTATGGCAACCTGGTCGCCAAGCCCCTGGTGGGCGGCAAGGCGGTCTTTGACCAGCTTCAGCCCGGCTCCCAGTACACCGTCACCCTGGAAATTGATGGCTTCCATCACCTGATGGGGCCTCAATCCGCATTGTTCTCCACGCCGGAGCGGACGCAGATTGTGGATCTCACCGCCGTCACCGGTGCTGAGGATGGCTCTGTGATTCTGTCCTTTGGCGTAGAAGGCCCGGAAAGCAAAGAATGGCTCCTCACCTGCTCCACCGATGGGGAAAGCGACCGTACCATTTCCTTCACCGGCCACAGCTGCACCATCACCGGATTGACCCCCTTTGCCACCTATACCTTCACCCTAACCGGGGGTGAAGATGTGTATCTCATCGGGGAAAGCACCCTGACCTACACTGTTTCCACCGTGGTCTACGCTCAAAATCTCACCGTCACTGGTTACCGAGAGGACAGCATGACCGTTGTCTGGGATGCTCCTGAGAGCGTTAGCGTCAACAGTTGGACGGCCCGGTGCTACAACGAGGACGGATTTGACCAGGTTTTGGTGGTCACAGAATCCAGTGCCACCTTCACCGGCACTTCTTCTGACTCCCCCTACACCCTAGAAATCACCGCCGAAGGCATGACCCAGAGTATGCGCACCTTCATCACCAAAAATCCCGTAACCATCACCGATGTGGAGCTGTCTGTGGGTGACAACACCATTGATGTCAGTTGGAGCTTTGAAGGCAACGAGCCGGAAAGCGGTTGGCTGGTGCTGTACACCGTGGATAAGGGTACAGAACAGCAGGTCATTGAAAGCAGTGCCAGCCACGTCACCATTGCCCCTGCCGCCCCGGGAAGCCACTATGACATTGTCATTCAGTCCGCCGATGCCACTACTGTTTTTGGTGGCACCGCCGAGGCCAACGTTCCGGCTGCCTCAGGGGATTTCTCCGGCTACGGCCTGCGTTCGACAGATATTGAGGTTTCTCTCTACGTTGCCCCCCAGGGCAGTTGGAGCAGAACGGATTTGAAGGGAAAGGAAAAGACCACTTCCTTTGCCCCCGGAGATGGCATTGCCCTGGTGTACTACACCGATGACATTTACAATCTGTCCAACGAATCCCTGACCACCTTGATTGTGGTCCGGGATTGGGAGGGCCGCCTGTCCACCATTTCCTCCCACACCCGCTCCTGGAACGATATGTGGTCCAACGGCTATTGTGAGGAGGAGCTTCCCCAGCTTCCCTCCACCCCCGGCGACTACACCCTGAGCATTTACATCAACGGCAAGGTTTTGACCAGCCGAAACATCCAAATCCACGAATAACTCCAAAGAAAATCCCCGGCGAACGCATTACCATGTGCCTTCGCCGGGGATTCTTTATTCCACATATTCCCATTTTCCGTTGTCTGCCAGGGTTCTTGGGGTTGGGACGGCATCAAACTGGATGATGACCCCCTCCTTATCCCGAGGCAATCCAATGACCGTGCCCAAACCAAAAATTCGATGGTTCACCCGTTTTCCCACGCAGTCGGGCTTTTTTTCCTCCTTAGGGGTGACAGGTTCAGTTTTGCTGATTTGATATTGGGCTTCCTCCAACAGTTCCGGGGGCAACTCCTCCACATAATCCAGATTTTCCCGCTCCGCATTGAACAGGAACCGACTGGGGCACTTGCTGGTGCCATCATAATGGTTCCCCGCCGCATCGGATAAGAACAGACGATCCCTGGCCCGCGTGAATGCTACATAAGCCAGCCTCCGCTCCTCCTCCAGCTTTTCCCGGGTATCCGCCCGACGGCCTGGGAAGATTCCCTCTGACAGTCCACATAGAAACACCACCGGAAACTCCATTCCCTTGGCTGCGTGGATGGTCATAAGTTTCACTCCATCCACCCGTTCTGCCTGATCCATGTTGGTAAACAGTGCCGCATGATCCAGATAATTCCCCAGGGTTACTTCTTCCCCGGCCTTGCGCTCAAAATCATAAATGGCCTGTTTCAACTCCGCCAGGTTGTCCAGCCTATCTTCTTCCCCAGTGGAGCGAAGCATCGCTTCATAACCGCTTTCTCCCAGCACCGCCGTGAGAAGCTCTGTCAGTTCCATTTGATCGTAAATTGCCCGGTATTTCTCAATCAGTCGGACATAGTCCATGGCTTGGCTGCGCTTCAACAGTTCTTGATCTAAATTGGCCTTCAGCGCATCATACAAACTGCACCTGTGGCTCTGGGCATAGCCCTTGATCAGTGCCATCCGGGTTCGTCCCACCCCTCTGCGGGGTTCGTTGACAGTGCGCAGAAAACTCACATCGTCCCCAGCGTAAATCATCCGCAGATAGCAAATCACATCTTTAATCTCCTTGCGCTTATAAAATTCCACACCGGAATAAAGCACATAGGGGATTTTGTTTTTGATAAGGGATTCTTCCAACGCCCGGGAAACGTAGTGCGCCCGGTACAGCACAGCGATCTGGCCCAGGCCGCGCCCGCCGTCCATCATGGCCAAACTGCACCTGTGGCTCTGGGCATAGCCCTTGATCAGTGCCATCCGGGTTCGTCCCACCCCTCTGCGGGGTTCGTTGACAGTGCGCAGAAAACTCACATCGTCCCCAGCGTAAATCATCCGCAGATAGCAAATCACATCTTTAATCTCCTTGCGCTTATAAAATTCCACACCGGAATAAAGCACATAGGGGATTTTGTTTTTGATAAGGGATTCTTCCAACGCCCGGGAAACG
The DNA here is from genome assembly GCA_964604925.1 of uncultured Oscillospiraceae bacterium. Taxonomy (GTDB): domain Bacteria; phylum Bacillota; class Clostridia; order Oscillospirales; family Oscillospiraceae; genus Faecousia. Next base: position 18,937 of record CAZSAZ010000005.1, read on the forward strand.
TAGTGCGCTCGGTACAGCACAGCGATCTGGCCCAGGCCGCGCCCGCCGTCCATCATGGCCCGGATTTGGGCCGTGATCCAGTCAGCTTCCAACTGGGTGGTTTTTCCATGGAAATACAGGGGTTTGGGCCCATCTGGCCGAACCCCAGAAAGCCTCTTATCCAACCGTTGCCGATTCTTTTCAATCAGAGCATTGCTGGCCGCCAGAATTTGGGGGATAGAACGATAGTTAGTGTTGAGATAAATGGTCTGAGCCCCAGGGTGACGACTTTCAAATTCCAGAATAAAGGTGACATCCGCCCCACGCCAGGAATAAATGGTCTGATCCGGGTCTCCCACCACAAACAAGTTGCCGTGGTATCCGGCCAAAATCTCCGCCAGGGCGTACTGATCTTTGTCAATGTCCTGAAATTCATCCACCATCAGGTATTCCAACCGCTGTTGCCACTTGGTTCGAACTGCCTCATCCCGCTCCAGAATATACAGCGCAAAGTATACCAAATCATCAAAATCCAGGCCGTAGCATTTTCGCTGTTCATAAAAATAACGGTACATCACCTTGTCCTTCAGGGTAGTGGCTGTCTGGGTGAGGTTGAGCAAATGAGACACATCCATATCAATCAGCGTCCGGACATACCCCCGCCCCCCTTTGCGCCAACCGATGTAGTCGATGGCTTCCTGGATGGTCAAATCCCGATTGGTCAACCCCAAATCCTCAAATACCGTCTTGAGAATGGCACTTTTGTCCTCCTCGTCCAGGACGATAAAGGTGGATGGGTACTGCACCACATGGCAGTCCTCCTTCAATAGCCGGACACAAAAACCATGAAAGGTGGTAATCATCCCCAGATCCCCATCGGGCAGGATCCGTCGAATCCGCTTTTTCATCTCCAATGCCGCTTTGTTGGTGAACGTGACACAAAGAATATTCCCGGTGGAAATACCCAATTCCTCCACCAGATAGACATACCGGGAGGTCAATGTCTTGGTCTTTCCGGAGCCTGCACCGGCAACCACCCGAATATAGCCCTCGGTGGTGGTAACGGCCTGACGCTGGGCCTCATTCAACTGATTGCGTGTCCATTCCATGTCCTTTACTCTCTTTTCGCTTTACATTTTCAGGAAAGTGCGATACAATATCCCAGGTAAAATACCGGGGAACATCGAACATATTTTTGTTTATTATACCGTATCCCCGGGTAAAATGCAACTCCCACCAAACAGAAAGGAGCATTTTTGTGAAGAAACTTGTGAAACTCTTCTGGGTTTTTGCCCAGATGGGTGCCTGCTGCTTCGGCGGTGGCTATGCCATGCTGTCGTTGCTCCAGCGGGTCATTGTGGAGCAGTACCACTGGGCCACGGAGGAGGAACTGATGGACTACTACGCCATCGGCCAGTGTACCCCCGGCGTCATCGCCGTGAACACCTCTACCTTCATCGGTTATAAACTGGGTGGCATTCCCGGCTCTTTGGCTGCCACCTTCGGCTTCATCACCCCCAGCCTGATCCTGATTACCATCATCGCCGCTTTCCTGGAGAATTTTTCCTCCAATGTCTATATCGCCCATGCCCTGGCTGGAATTCGGGTGTGCGTGTGCGTGCTGATTTTGGATGCGGTGCTGAAGCTGGGCAAAAAGAGCATCAAGGACGGCGTGTCCTGGACCATTTTCCTGGTGGTCACCTTCCTGGCTGTGCTCACCGACATCCCCACCGTTGCCATTGTCATCGGCACCGGACTGGTGGGCTATCTACTGTATGTTCTCGGGAGGGCTAAGGCATGAGTGTTCTGATTCGTCTGATTTTTGAGTTTTTTAAGACCGGCCTGTTTTCCATCGGCGGTGGTCTGGCAACCCTGCCCTTTTTGTATGAGATGGGAGAAAAGACCGGATGGTTCACCAATCAGGATGTGCTGAATCTGTTGGCCGTCTCCGAGTCCACCCCTGGCCCCATCGGTGTGAACATGAGCACCTATGTGGGCTTCATCACCGCCGGGATTCCCGGTGCCATCATCGCCACCTGCGCTCTGGTTGCCCCCAGCATCATTGTGATTCTACTGGTGATCCAGGTACTGGACAAATTCAAGGGTTCCCCCCTGGTGGAGGGAATCTTCAAGGGTCTGCGCCCCGCTTCCATCGGCCTGATTACCGCCGCCTTCATCGGCGTGGTGCAGGAAAGCCTGCTGGTTCTGGACAACTATGCTGGACTGAACACCATTTTGTCCATCGTTAATTGGAAGGGACTGGTACTGGCTGCCTTCCTGTTTGTGCTGATGCGCAAATGGAAGGTTCATCCCATCGCCTACATCGCCATTGCCGCCGTAGTCGGCATCGTATTCTCCTTCTAACAGGACAAAACATAACCCCCGTCTTGCTTTCGGCAAGACGGGGGTTTTCTTAGATTCGATGATACATCACCATTTCATAGGCAATGCCCTGTTCTTCTCCCGATTGAAGCACTTCCCCCTGCTCCCAATCAGGCATTTGATCCAGATTGGGGAAAAAGGTATCACAATCCACAGTGGTGTGAACCTTTGTCACAATCACCCGACGGCACAGGGGAAGCATCTGGCGATACACGCTGCCGCCACCAATGACAAAGACTGTCTCATCCCCCTGGGTCAGTTCCAACGCCTCATGGGGAGAATGGGCAACTTCCGCCCCTTCCATAGCCCAATCTTGCCGGGACAGGACAATGTTTCTCCGCTTGGTCAGAGGGCGTCCCCCTGGAAACGCCGCCAGGGTCTTTCGTCCCACGATGACCGTGGCTCCTGCGGTGGTAATGCGGAAGAATTTCCGGTCGGCAGACAAGGCAACCGGCTGATCTCCGTCCCGACCAATGCCCCAATCGTCATAAACCGCTACAATGGCATCCATGGCAAGACCCTCAAATGGCGATGGGAATTTCCACATCAAAGGAATGGAATCGGTAATCCTTCATCTGGAAGCTGTTTTTGGTGAAGGCGTAGAAGTCCGTCACAGACCGATCCATCACAAACTCCGGCGCATCATAGCCAGGATGATCCAGCATCCGCTTCACCAGATCCACATGACGGTCATAAATGTGGCAGTCAGCAATGACATGAACCAGTTCCCCCGCTTCCAGTCCGGATACCTGGGCCATCATATGAACCAGAGCGGCATACTGGCACACATTCCAGTTGTTGGCGGTGAGCATATCCTGGCTACGCTGATTCAAAATGGCATTCAGGGTATTTCCCGTTACATTGAATGTCATGGAGTAGGCACAGGGATAGAGATTCATCTCGTGCAGATCCTGAAAATTATAGAGATTGGTCATAATTCGCCGGGAGGCAGGATTGTGCTTCAAATCATAAATTACCCGATCCACCTGGTCAAATTCTCCCTCCGGATACTGATGTTTCAGCCCCAATTGGTAGCCATAGGCCTTGCCGATGGTGCCATCTTCTCCAGCCCATTCATCCCAGACGTGGCTGCCCAGATCTGCGATCCGGTTGGATTTTTTCTGCCAAATCCACAGCAATTCATCAATTGCGCTTTTCCAGTAGGTTCTCCGGAGGGTCATGATAGGGAACTCCTCCTTGAGGTTATACCGATTCACCACGCCAAATTTCTTAATGGTATGGGCAGGGGTTCCATCGGCCCAGTGGGGACGTACCTCCAGGGCCTCATCAGAAAAGCCATGCTCCAGAATCTCCAGGCAATTGGCTCTGTAAATTTCATCCGCTTTGCTCATAACAAAACCTCCCAAATGTATTGTTCTGATTGTATCATGGGAAAACCTTCTTTGCAACGGATTTTCACAAAAAGGAAAAAATGTCCCAAAAAGAAGGTTGAAACCTTTCCCAATTCAGGGAAAACCCGAATATTTCCAAGATATATCCAACATTTTACTATTGACATTTTGTTCCAGTTCTGTTAGAATGAGAGTTGCGCAAATTTGCGCACATTTTTTCAACTTCTTTTTCCATACTTCTTCCACAAAGGAGATTCTATGACACACAAACCGAATCTCACCATTGATGATATCGCCCGGGAATTGGGGGTTTCCAAAACAACCGTTTCCCGTGCCATCTCGGGAAAGGGCCGCATCAGCGCCGCCACCCGGGAGAAGGTGCAGGCCTTTATTGAACTGCATAATTACCGACCCAATGCGTCAGCCAAGGGTCTGGCCGAAAGCAAGACCTACAATTTGGCTCTGGTGCTTCCCAAGGATTTTATCAACCTGGATCTTCCCTTCTTTCGCCAGAGTATGAGTGCCATCTGTGAGGAGGCCTTTTTCCACGATTACAATATTTTGCTGTGTCTGTCCACCAACGACCAGCCAGTTTCCCTCATTCGTACCCTGGACTACCGGAAGGTAGATGGGGTTATTCTGTCCCGGACGGTGGAAAACGACTCCCTCATCCAAATCCTCACCAGCTGTGGGATGCCCTTTGCAACCCTTGGCTCCCTGCCTGCCCGGAATCACGATGCTGCCGTTGTGGAGTCTGACCACGATCAGACCGGTGGATGCTATGCTCTGACCATGGCCCTTCTGAGCAATGGCCAGGGAAAAACCGCCCTGTTAGGCAATGACTTAAGCTACATCGTCAACCAAAGCCGTCTGTCCGGCTTCCGGAAGGCTTGTCAGGAGTTGTCCCTTCCTCTGGAGCAGACTCCCATCCGCATGGGGGTGGGGAGCGTGGATATCTGTCGTAACGTGGTGGATGAGCTGTTGCGCATGGGCGTGAAGCGTTTCGTCTGCATGGACGAGGACGTATGTCTCAGAGCATATCAGGCCTTGAAGGAACAGGGGCTTTCCATTCCCCAGGATGTGGAGCTGGCCTCCTTGTCCGACTGTGACCAACTGCTCAAAACCCATCCCCCCATCACAGCATTGCGTTTTGATGCCGCAGAACTGGGACGCATTACCTGCCGGGAATTGCTCAAAGCCCTCAACGGAGAATCCTATGATCCCAAGCCTTTGCTGGGTTATGAGATTCAGCTGCGGGAAAGCACCCGTTGAAATGCAAATAACCGCTCCAGCCTTGACATTTGGAGCGGTTTTTGTTATGGTATCCAAGCATATTTTATTTTCAGAATGTAAGAAAGGAACCATTATGGAACAGTTACAGACCCTTTATCGGCTCATGGGAATTTCCCCTGCCGTTTATGAATATGGACAAAAGACCCTTGCCCGGATTTCCCAGCGTTTTTCTGATATTGACCAAATCGCAGAGTTCAACCAGGCCAAGGTTCTCCACGCCATGCAGCGCAACCATGTGAACGCCACTTGCTTCATGGCCACCACCGGCTATGGCTACAACGACATGGGCCGGGACACCCTGGAGCAGGTTTATGCCGACGTATTCCACACCGAAGCTGCTCTGGTGCGTCCCCAGATCACCTGTGGCACTCACGCCCTCACCGTTGCCCTCAGCGCCAATTTGCTCCCTGGAGATGAACTGCTCAGTCCAGTGGGTGCCCCCTACGACACCCTTCAGGAGGTTATTGGCATCCGTCCCAGCCCCTGCTCCCTGGCAGAATACGGCGTAAGCTATCGCCAGGTGGATTTGACCGAGGACGGCGGCTTTGACTACGACGCCATCGCCAAGGCCATCACCCCCAAGACAAAGCTCATCACCATCCAGCGTTCCAAGGGCTACGCCACCCGTCCCACCTTCTCCGTGACCCAGATTGGGGAACTCATCGCCTTCTGCAAAAACATCAAGCCTGATGTGATTGTGATGGTGGATAACTGCTACGGCGAGTTTGTGGAAACCATCGAGCCCAGCGA
>CAZSAZ010000006.1:0-23287 GCA_964604925.1 uncultured Oscillospiraceae bacterium
TCCTTGGAAATCTCACCGGCCATATAGTCCCGCTGTACGGCATTGACCGCAGGGTTCTTGTTGGCATTTTCCTGCTTGACTTCCTCGTTGTTGCACTCGATGAGGCTTAGGATCCGGTCGTCGGTGGTATTGGTCTGCCGGGCCAAGGTGCGGGTATAGCGGTATGTGATATACTGCTTGGCCACCTCGAAGGCACCGTGGGCCATGATGGCCTTTTCCACCAGATCCTGGATCTCCTCCACGGCAGGGCTCCGGCCCATGTCCTCGCAACTAATCTGCACGTTCTGGCAAATCCGCTGGATTTGCAACTGGGTCATTCTATATTTCTCATCCACGGCGTTGTTGGCCTTTTCCACCGCCCGGCGGATCTTGCTGATATGAAAGACTTCCTCTGCGCCGTTGCGCTTGATGATCTTCATTGATTGGTCCTCCTTTGCTACGCTTCTGTGTCTCATTTTTTCGTTCGGGGCTCATTATACTACATCTTGTGTTCAAATGCAAGGGGCTGTCCCCAAATATTGTAGTCGGTTCTTTGTGAAGGTTTTTTAGAACTTTTTCGTCACCTCGGGTCTACATAAAAACGGCCATTGTGACAGAAAACTTGCCAAACTTCGGGTATTTGGCCGGGTCTGTTGCTATTTTCCCGGGAATGGTATATAATGGTTCCAAACAAAACCCGGACAATCACCGCCGGGTTTGGGGAAGGAGTTTTGATGATGAAGCAATCTTTCGGCATATTGCCCTCCAGAGCGACTTCGTTCCTCTATACCATATCTTCCGGCCGAGTCAAAGCCGCCGTGACGGATCTGGGAGCCACCCTGGTGAGCCTGTGGGTGGACGGAGTGGACGTGGTACTGGGGTATGACAGCGCCCAGGGGTACTTGGAACATGACGGTTTTCTCGGTGCCATCGTGGGGCGCAACGCCAATCGAATCCAGGGAGCCCAGTTTTCCCTCCAGGGAACGACCGTTCATTTGACCCCAAACGAAGGGGGAAACAATCTTCATTCCGGCCCGGACTGCTGGAATACCCGGCTTTGGACGGTGGAATCCCACCAGGCAAACGCCATCTGCCTCAGCCTGGCAAGCCATCATGGGGATCAAGGATTCCCCGGGGAAGCCCAAATCCGAGTCACCTACGCCTTGGAACAGGATGCCTTGACCATCACCTATGAAGCCAAGGCTGACCGGGACACGGTGTTCAACCTGACCAATCACAGCTACTTTAATCTGTTTGGGGCAGATCATCCAGACTTGGCCATGTCCCAGGAGCTGGAACTCCGCGCTTCCCATTTTCTTCCTGACGATGCTCAGAATATCCCCACCGGAGAAATCCGCAATGTAGCACACACACCCTTTGATTTCCGCCAGCCCAAGGCTCTGGGGCGGGACATTGGGGCAGATTATGAGCCCCTCCATCTCCAGGGGGGATATGACCATCATTTTGTGGTGGATTGCCCCCAATGCGCCATTTTGTCCGCTCCAGGAACCGGAAGAACCATGCGCGTTACCACCGACTGCCCTGGCTTGCAGGTCTACAGTAGCAACTTTCTCCATGTGGTGGGCAAAGGCCATATCCCATACCATGCCCGTAGCGGTGTGTGCCTGGAGACCCAGTTCCCCCCAGATTGCCTCCACCATCCCCAGTGGCCCCAGAGTGTGGTTCCTGCCGGACAAATCTACCACTCCCAGACCCAATTCCAATTCTAAAAACCCAAGCCGTCCTCTTCCGAGGGCGGCTTTTTGTCACCCCGGCTCCGCTTTCGCATAAACTGTCCTGTAACCATCTATTGGATCAGGAGGTAAACGCCATGAGTGAATACTGTCAGGACGCCCTGTGCTGTCAGCCGGAAGACCTGACCCGGGCATTGTCCATCCACACCCGAAAAATCACCGATTCCTGTCGGGACAAGGACTGTATTGAGGATCTGCGGGTATATTTCACCCGAGAGGCCCAGGATAGCCTCAACGCCGCCGCAGGGGCCCGGGTTCGTTCTGCGGAACTGCTGTACACCTCGGTGGATGTCAGCCCCGTGGCATTCAACCGAAATCACTATCTCATTGATTTGACATTCTACTATCGCATTGTTGCCGACTCCACTGTAAGCACCTGCCGTCCCGGGGCCCTGTTTGGCCTGGCACTGTTTTCCAAGCGAGCCGTTCTTTGCGGTGCCGGCTCCCAGGTGCATCTGTTTTCCAGTCAGGAGGAGTTCTGCCCCTGCACCGGAAATCTCCCCACCGCTGTGGTTGAGGTGCTGGATCCCATCGTTCTGTCCTCCCGGCTGTCCGCAGAGACCGTGCCGGAGGTGACCCCCTTCCAACTCCCGGCCTGTGTGCAAGAATCCTTTGACGAAGAACTGGTCTACACCGGCGGCACACAAAATCTCTTTGTCACCCTGGGGCAGTTTTCCATTATTCGCCTGGAGCGGGATGCCCAAATCATCGTCCCGGTGCTGGACTACGCCATTCCCTCCAAGGAATGTCAGGACGACCCGGGGTCTGCGGAGGATCCCTGCGATGTATTCTCCCGAATTCCCTTCCCCACAGATTCCTTCACTCCCATGGGCTGTGGTGGAGACGCCACTCCCGGCGCACCGGCTTAAGAACATCTTCGACCCAGGAGCGGGATGCCCCTGGGTCGTTGCTTGTAAACGGATGAAACCATTACCAGGTCTCCAGAATTTTCAAGATTTCTTCCTCATAATCCCCATCAAATTCCTCCGTTCGTCCAGCGGTACGCACATTACTCTCCGCTCCCCGCTCCGGTGCCGGGAACTCCCAAATGTGATAGCTCAAGCCATTGTGAATGAAGTTGATGGTGCCGCAGACCTCCTCTTCGATGTATTGGAAGCGGATCCCCCGGCGGTTCAGGTGCTCCTGGATTTTGGCAAGACGCATGGTGTGACCTCCTTATATGTGGCGTTTGTCCCATTGTACCACAAGGAAATATCCTTGTCCACCGCCTGAATTCCAAGACCGTTCCCCCGAAAAGGTCAGCGTGATTATTCCGGGCGAATCTCCACCACCTCATACCCCGCCCGCTGGATATTGCTGCGGATGATTTCGTCGTCCACGTTCTGGGCATAAGAAACCGTGGCAATGCCCCGCTTCCAATCTACCACAGCGGATACCTGAGGAATATCGTTGATAACCTCCATGACCCGGCCGCTGCAATGATCGCAGTGCATCCCATTTACCACAAAGACCTTTTTGTACTGGACATGATCCAGCTTCTTCTTCCGGGGACGATAGTCGCTGCTGCCGCAGCATCCTTTCTTCCCTCTCTTCTTGACCAGGCTATACACCGCCATGGCCAAAATGGCCGCCAATACGCCAATGACAATCCCGTTTTCCATGATGAAACGCCCTTTCTCTAGTTAGTCTTAATTAACTCCCATGTCATTGTATCACCAATTTTTCCCTTCGTCAATGAAAAAGTCCTTGACAAATCCAGAAGAATGAAGTATGATGCTGTCAGTTAGTTCTAGCTAACTTTTGTTTCCCTGTACGAGTTAGTTTTAGCTAACCATTATTCCAGTTCTTTTGCTCTGTTTGGAGTATCCTTAACCCATCCAACAAGGAGGTATTCCCATGTCCGATGAATCCGTCATTCGAAATTGCGCCCCCACCCTGGCAGGGATCAAAACCGCCAGCCTGTTCACCACTCCCTACGAATCCAAGGCTCAGGCCCTTGCCTCCATCCGGGAGATGAATCGGCGGCTTCAATCCAAGGGGCTTCGGATAATTCCCTGTCGGTTCTCCCAGGACAAAGTTCTGGTGTATCTCTACCGTCCCACTCGCCTGCGGCAGGATCTGGCTGATGCCCGGGCATCGGCTCTGCTGACCCAATGTGGCTATCCCACCGATTCCTGGGAAAAATGTGTCGCTGCGCTGATGGACAAGCTCCGCTCCCAGGGGGAGTTTCCCCACGAAATTGGGCTGTTCCTGGGCTATCCCCCGGAAGATGTCCGGGGCTTTATGGAACAGGGCCCTGCCAGGAGCAAATGCACCGGATATTGGAAGGTCTATGGAGATGAGGCCTCCGCAAAGCAGAAATTCGCCCTCTACCGAAAATGCACCCGCATTTATTCCGACCAGTGGGCCAAGGGAAAAGATATTGAACGGCTCACCGTAGCCGGTTGATATACCACAAAACAAGAAAGGTTGATTCAAAATGAGTAAGATTGCAATTGTTTATTGGAGTGGCACCGGAAACACCGAGGCCATGGCTTCCGCCGTGGAAGCAGGCGCAAAGCAGGCCAGTGCCTCTGTCACCGTCATCCCCTGCGGCAACTTCACCCCCGATCAGGTGGATGGCTATGATGCCATTGCCTTCGGTTGCCCTTCCATGGGTGCCGAGCAACTGGAGGAAAGCGAATTTGAGCCCATGTTCACCGCCTGTGAAAGCAAGCTCTCCGGCAAATCCATCGCACTGTTCGGCTCCTACGGCTGGGGCGACGGCGAATGGATGCGCTCCTGGGAGGAGACCTGCCGTGCAGATGGAGCTAACCTGGTCTGCGACAGTGTTATCACCATGGAAGCCCCCGATGACGAGGCAGAAACTGCCTGCCGCAACCTGGGCGCCGCTCTGGCAAACTGCTGATTTCAAATCCTCCTAAGGTTTTCCGATTTTGTCTAAAACAAAAGATCCGGCCTATGGCATATGACCATAGGCCGGATTTTCATTCTGTTTTTTGATCTTCCGTGCCTCATCCGCTGTGATGCGGCAGATGGATGTTACAGTTCCTCCACCTGGCGCAACCAAGCCTGGGCACTGGCCTCGCTGGGCATGAACCAATCGGTTCTGGGGCTGAGGGACACAGGCAGAGCCTTCACCCCATCGGGCTGGCAGCTCCGCTTAAACTGCTGGGTAAAGAACCGGCGATAGAAGTTTTTCAGCCACTTCTTCACCGTCTCCCGGGGGAAATCCCGTTCAAAGGCTCGACAAGCCAGTTCGTAGATCTTGTCCGGGGCAAATCCGTAGTGCAGCATATGATACAGATAGAAATCATGGAGGGCATAAGGGCCCACGATATCCTCGGTTTGCTGGGCAATCTTTCCCGAGGCATCAGGGGGAAGGAGCTCCGGGCTGATGGGGGTATCCAACACATCCATCAGCGTCTCCTTCGCCGGGGCAAAGGCAGGAAGATCTGCCACCGCTTCCACAATCCAGCGGATCAGCGTCTTGGGCACCGAACCATTGACACCATACATGGACATATGGTCGCCGTTGTAGGTACACCATCCCAATGCCAGCTCGCTTAAATCTCCGGTTCCCACCACGATGCCATTGACCAAGGAGGCGTAATCCATCAAAATCTGGGTTCGCTCCCGCGCCTGGGCATTTTCATAAGTGGCATTGTGATTCTCTGGGTCATGTCCAATATCTGCAAAATGCTGGCCCACCGCTGCTTTGATGGAGATCTCCTTGCTGGTGATTCCCAATCGATTCATCAAATCCCAGGCGTTGCGATAGGTTCGGTCAGAGGTGCCAAAACAGGGCATAGTCACGCCATATACGCTGGTACTCTCCCGACCCAACTGCCGCACGGCTTCCACCGCCACCAACAGAGCCAAGGTGGAGTCCAAACCACCGGAAATGCCGATCACCGGATTGGCTCCAATGGCCTTCAGGCGGCGTTTTAGTCCCGCCACCTGAATTTGGAACACCTCCCGGCAATACCTCTCCCGCTCTGCCTTTTCCTGGGGAATGAATGGCAGCTTGTTTCGCTCGTAAAGCATCCCGTCGGAACGAAGATCCCGCCAGGGAATCCGAGCCATCGGCTGGACTTTCTCCTCTGCCCCAGAGAAGAACGCATCGTTTCTCCGGCGCAAAGCCCGAACCTTTCCCAAATCGCAGTCCATCACCAGCAGATATCCGCTGTCGGTAAAGTCCTCATTCTCCGCCAGAACCCGTCCCGCCTCGGCCACGAGGCTATGACCGGAATAGACCCCGTCCTGGGTGGATTCCATGGCACCGGCAGAGGTATAAACACTGACACAGGACAGAAGATCAGATTGATTCTTTACCAGATCCCACCGTCTGTCCCGACTGCCTGCCACTTCCCCGGCAGCATCCAGGCAGAGCAGCACCTCGGCTCCTGCCAGAGCCTGTTCCGGATAAGCAGACTTCGGTGCTGTCAAATCGGTGCCAAAGCCCAAAGCAAAGGCCGTCTTATTCCCCACGGTGCAAATGCCGTTCCCCATGGGAATGGTGTAATCTTCTTCCACCACAACGCCTTGGATCCCCAACTGGGAAGCCGTTAAGGTGCACTGTCCCTTCCCAGGGGCAAACCACCGGGACTCTCTGGCTGTAAGATTGGTCTTAGGCACCAACGCCACCACATGGCAATCCACCACCACAGCAGCACAGTTGTAACACCGGCTCCCCAAACGCAAAGGCAGACCCACCACCAGAATCATCTCGGCGTGTTCGGCAGAACATTCCACAATCTTCCGCAGCCCCTTTGCCACGCCATCATGCAGCGCATCCTCCAAAAACAGGTCGCCACAACTGGCTCCCGTAAGGCTCAGCTCCTGGAACACCACCACATCCACCTTCTGCTCATCAGCTTCCCCGATATAACGGCAAATGGCTTGGGCGTTTTTCTCCGGGTCTCCCACCACGGTATCCGGAACGCAACAGGCAATACGAATAAAATCCAGCATAAAGGATTCCCCCTTATTTCACTTTTGCTTATCATACTCCATTTTGATGCAAAATGCAATCCGCCCATGGAAAAAAACTGGACGGCAGGCATCACCCGCCGTCCAGTATGGGATTCAAAATGGTCAGGGATTCATATCCTCGGCTGTGAGGATCTCCCCATTCATCACCCGCTCCATCAGCTCCGAAGCATAGGCCACCCGACTTTCATCGGGGTACATGACATAGCAGTACAATCCAGGCATGGAGTAGGTCATGTCGCTGCCTCCCGTACCTGTGACGGCAAAGGACTGGACATTCCACTGAGCCAGATCAGACAGCTGCATTTTCACCAATTCTCCAATTTCTTCCGAGGTAATATCCGTTTTGAACATTCCCTGGATGCTTTCCAGAATCTGTGCGTAATTTTCCACGATGGTCGTTCCGGAGGTTACCTTCTGAATCACCGCCTGGATCACAGCCATCTGATGTCTGCCACGACCATTGTCACCACCGGTGACATGATGCCGATCCCGGGCGAACATTAATGCGTGTTCCCCATCCAGATGGTTCATTCCCTGGTCGATCCAGTATCGTCCGAAGGCATAGAATCCCTCATCGGAATACACGTCGATTCCGCCAATGGCATCCACCAATGTCTCCACGCCTGTAAAGTTGATTTGGGCGTAATACCGGATATCCATCCCATAGAGATCTTCCAATGCCCCAATGGAACAGGCTGGGCCGTAAATGCCACAGTGGGTTAGTTTATCCTTGGCCCCGTGTCCGGCTGGATTGGAGATGTAGTAGTCCCGGGGGGTGTTCACCAGCAGCACCTGCTTTGCCACCGGATTGACCACCATCAAAATGTTCACGTCACTGCGACTGGTGGTGAGATAATAATCCCGGGTATCTGAGCCGCTGATATAAAGGACAAAAGGATGGGTAACGATGGAGTAAGGCTCCTCCTTTTGGGTTGTCTCCTCCAGAGATTCCTGGGTTTGCTCCGGCTCCGAAACCGGAACCTGCTCCTCCACCACGGCGGTGTACACCACTCGAATCCGTTGGGTGAAATCCTGAAATTGATCCATTTCCTCCAAAATGGTCACATATGCGCCATGAAAGATCACGCCATCACATTCTCCGGAGGAAAGACCGGCAATCAACGCTTCCAGGGTTTGGTACCGTTTTTCTGTGATGGTGTCTCCCAGAATTTCCCGAATTTGCGCCAGAGCCTGGTTCGTCCGTTCCTCATCAAATCCATTGAGCAGTCCCAAAACGCATCCTTCCAAGTCCTTCAGTTGAGTCGCCGGATGGTCATCGATAACATACACGCTCATGGGCACACAGACCGTCTGATCTGCACCGGTGATCCCATCTACCGTATCCTGAACCTGGTTCAGGGCATGATAGGCCAGGACACACCCGGCAGTGATGGCCAAGGCCAGCACCGTTCCCAGCACCCGCCGCCACCGTCCCGTGGTTTTTACCTTGGCATAGGCACCGGACTTCTTTTTCTTCCCCGGCCTCAGGAGCAATCCCACCAGAAGCCACACCAGCGCAAGTCCGGCTGACATTCCGGCGAAATATCCATTGGGCAGCATATTCAAACGCCAAACCGCCCAAATCACCGCTCCTTCCCCCAGAGCCAGAACAGCCCAGATCAGGCCGCAGAATATGCTTCCCCATTTCCGATATTTCATATTCGTTCCCTCGAAATCAGTTCATTCCAGCTTCCCGGCGCAAAACCTCCGCCAAGTCGGTTTGCTCCCAGCTGGGCTCCGCCACGCCGAAGTGGCCATACATTGCCGTATTCCGGTACACCGGCCGCCGGAGATCCAGCTTCCGGATGATGCCACCGGGGGTCAGGTCACAGTTGGCACGGAGCAGTTCGATCATCTTCTCCTCGGAGATTTTCCCCGTGCCGTAGGTATCCACCCGAATCGAAACGGGCTGTGCCACGCCGATGGCATAAGCCAGCTGCACCTGAACCTTCTGGCACAGGCCGGCCGCCACCAGGTTCTTGGCTATATACCGAGCCATATAAGCTGCGGAACGATCCACCTTGGTGGGATCCTTTCCGGAGAAGGCACCGCCACCATGGGAGAAATAACCGCCATAGGTATCCACGATGATCTTCCGTCCCGTCAGACCCGTGTCACCATTGGGGCCGCCGATGACAAAATGACCCGTGGGGTTGATGTAAATGTGCGCCACCTGATCCAAATGGAAACCGTACTGTTCCAGCACCGGAGCAATCACGCCTTCCCGGATATACCGACGAAGTTCTTCAATCTCAAAATCCGCACTGTGCATCACCGACACCACCACGGTGTCAATGCCCACCACATTACCTGCCTCGTCATATTCCACAGAAACCTGGGTCTTACCGTCGGCTCGAAGCAAATCGTTGGACTGGATGCACTGGGTCAGTCGATTGGACAGCGCCCGGGCCAGAGCCACCGGCATGGGCATCAATTCCGGCGTTTCATTGCAGGCGCCACCGAACATCATGCCCTGATCACCGGCACCGCCCACCACGTCATTGGTACCCAGCGCAATATCCGCAGACTGGGTGTGGATCCGGCAAATCACCTGGCAGGTATCGGCATGGAACCCATCCCCTTCGTAGGTGTAGCCAATTTCCCGAATGGCCTTCCGTGCCACCGCTTCATAATCCACCTGGGCCTTGGTGGTGATTTCGCCGCAGATCACACACAGATCCGTGGTCACCATGGTCTCACAGGCCACCCGGGAGCCGGGATCCTGAGCCAGGCAGGCATCCAAAATTGCATCGGAAATGGTATCCGCGACCTTATCCGGATGACCATTGGTGACACATTCAGAGGTAAACAATCTTTTTTCCATCGTCGTATTCCTTTCTGCTTTCTGACAAATTCTTCTGCCGCGGCGTTCGGCAAATCAACAAAAAACACGCTCCCAGATTCGGAGCGTGTCATCATACGTTCAGAACCCTCATCTTTCGTTTCGCCGCCGGATTTGGCACCTTGAATAAACAGGTTGCCGGGTTTCATCGGGCCGTTCCCTCCACCACTCTTGATAAGGCATTATTAAATTCCTTCCTATTCTACCTCGAATTGGAAAAATGTCAAGGCTTTTTTCCTCCTTTGGAGGATTTTGAATCATTGTTTACAATTGGTCTATAGACTTTTCCGGGAAAAACTGGTAAAATAGCTCCAAATCATCCTGAAGAGGTGTTCTAATTTGAAAGATCTTCGACGACGCTTTGACCGATTCTGCTTTGCCAATCGGAACAAAGGGATCCCGAACCTGATGCTTTACCTCAGCGCAGGTGCCGGATTGCTGGCAGTCATGACCATGATTGACCCCACCAATGCCCTGTACAATCTGCTTTGTTTCAACCGTGTAGCGATTTTGCAGGGACAGATTTGGCGGCTGGTGACTTATCCCCTGTGCTTCTCTGCCGGAAGTCTGTTCACCACGGCCATTTCCTTGCTGTGCTATTATTCCATCGGCCGTGCCATCGAAAACACCTGGGGTACCTTCCGGTTCAACCTGTTTTATCTCACCGGCGTAGTGCTCATGGACGTGTGGTGCATGATCTTCGGTGGACAAGCCACCGTATACTATCTAAATATGAGCCTGTTCCTGGCCTATGCCACCATGTACCCCGACACCCAGTTTTTGCTGTTCTTCATCATCCCCGTGAAGGCCTGGATTTTCGCCCTTCTGGATCTTGCAGTGGTCTTTTTGGGGCTGTTCAACCCCTTCCCCATGAACATTTATCCCATCATCGCTCTGGGGAATTATTTTCTGTTTTTTGGCAAGGATGTTGCCAATGTCATCCCCATGAGTTGGCGGTACAACGCCCGGCGGCTGTTCCGCAAGGCTTCCCCCCAAAAATCCCAAGGGCACAAAACCATTCCCTTCCACCCGGTCGGTTCCAACGAAGCCACCCACGCCAAACCCAAGACGCCCTATACCCACAAGTGTACCGTCTGCGGCAGAACGGATGTGTCTGACCCCAATCTGGAATTCCGATATTGTTCCAAATGCAAGGGCTATTACTGCTACTGCTCGGAGCATATTTCCAACCACGTTCACATTTGATAACCGAGAAACAAACCTCCCTTCGGTGCTTGGCACCGAAGGGAGGCATTTTGTTTTAATATCCCAGATCTTCTCCCACCAGAATGATCTGAATCCGGCCGACCGGCATAGAATTTCGCGTGATGAGCATTTGATTGCAGATGCTCCCCTCCCCCTTGCAGTCGGCACAGACCCCCGTGATGGCGCAGGGCCGATTGGGGCCAAAGCGTTGGGCGTTTTGAGGTGCCGCAATGGTTCTGGCCCGACGAATCGCATCATCCAGGGTGTCCACCACTTTGTTCATTCCGGCAATCACCAAAACCCGCTTGGGGCCGTAAACAATCATCCCCACCCGGTTTCCCATGCCGTCGATGTTGACCATTTCCCCCGTCATGCTCAGGGCATTGGCTCCGGTTAGGAACACATCCGCATCAAAACACTTCCGCTGAATGGCCAGACGTTCCTCCATGGAGGTTGCCTTCTCCCGATTCAGGGTATGATAGTTTCCTTGATCCAAGGCCTCCAAAAGACCAATTTGGATGGCACTATAAGCACCGCCCCAGCCCACCGTTGCCCCCTGGGGAATCAGTTCCAGGGCTTTGTTGCGGGCAGCATCTTGATCCGGGCAATAGTAGGCATCAAAGCCCCGGCTTTGGAGTTGCTTCACCAAGCCCACTCCGCGTTTTTCATAAAACTGTTTCTTTGCCTGTTCCATTGACCCTTCCTCCCGTCAAGGATGAATGCCCAGGTATTTTTCCAGGGCAGCAATCTTCAAGCTGGTGCAAAAAACATTCATGGCCTGTTCCAGTTCATCGATGGGGGGCAAACTGGGAGCAATGCGGATCATGGAATCATGAGGATCTACGCCGTAGGGATAGGTTGCGCCTGCCTCGGTAAGGACAACCCCCGCTTCCTTGCACAGTTCCAGGGTTCTTCGTGCGGTACCAGGCATAGCCGCCACGCAGATGAAGTAGCCCCCGGTGGGATGGTGCCAATGGGCAATGCCCTTGGCTGTAACCTGACTCCGGAGAATGTGCAGGCACAGGTCAAATTTCGGTGCCATAATCTGGGCGTGCCGTTTCATCAAGGCGATGGTATGTTCCCGATCCTTCAAATATTTCACATGGCGCAACTGATTTATTTTGTCATAGGAAATCATCTGGTTTGAAATCAGCTTTGTCATGTACTGGATGTTCTCTTCTGAAGATGCCATCACAGAAATGCCGGCTCCCGGGAAGGTGATTTTGGAAGTGGAGGCAAACTCAAAGACCATATTGGGCCGTCCAGCCTCCCGGCACAGGGAAATAATGTCCGCAAAGGGCTGGAATTCCCCCACAAATTCATGAACGCAATAGGCATTGTCCCACATGATGACAAAATCCGGAGCCGCAGGCTTCAAATTCGCAAACCGCTCCAACGTCAAATCGGAATAGCAATATCCCTGGGGATTGGAATACTTGGGCACACACCAGATACCCTTTACCATAGGATCCCGAACCAAATCCTCCACCACATCCATGTCCGGCCCGTAGGGAGTCATGGGAACGGTAATCAGTTCAAAACCGAAGCTCTCGGTGATCCGGAAATGCCGGTCATATCCAGGACTGGGGCAGAGGAATTTGATCCGCTTTTCTTTGGACCATGGCTTGGGACTGTCCTTCAAGCCATGGGTATAGGCCCAGGAAATCAAATCGTGCATCAAACTCAGACTGGCATTTCCACCTACAAAGGTCTCACTGGGTTTGCACCCCAGCATATCTGCCCAATATTCCCGGGCGCACTTCAATCCCGCCAGATCGCCGTAATTTCGGGCATCGGCTCCGTCAATGATACATTCCGCCGGATCGGTGAGCACCGTCAACATATCGCTGACCATGTCCAACTGCGCCCGGCTGGGCTTTCCCCGGGACATATCCAGATGGAGCCCTTGCTGTTTCAGCTCCTGGTATCTTTGGAGCAGGGACTCATACTCTCGTTTTTGTTCAGCACGGCTTCTGCAAGCATAGGTGGCCATATCCATCATCCTTTCCAAAAATCCATCTTCTGTTTTCCTTATTATATGTCACCGACGGCAAAAATGCAAGTCGCATCCAGATATTGATTCCTTCCTCCCCTATTTTGTCCTCCTTGCATAAAACACCGTGCTTCATTTCGTGAACTTTATATAAAATCACACCTTGCATTTGCATGATCCCTGATATAAAATTGCAGTATATTGTCCCGGAATCTTTCTGCTTTTTTCGGGTTTTTCCTAAAAAAGCCTCTATTTGTTTGGTTTTCTCCTGAAAAGCCACATTTTGAAAGGATGAGTCCCATGGAACCAATCACCAATCTGCCTGCCATTTTCGGCAGTGACGTATTCAACGAAACCACCATGCGCCAGCGACTGAGCCCAGAGGTGTTCCGGGCCTGGAAAACCTGCATCGAAACCGGAACCCCCCTGGATCTGGAAGTAGCCAATCCCATTGCCGAGGCCATGAAAAACTGGGCCACAGAAAAAGGTGCCACCCACTATACCCATTGGTTCCAGCCCATGACCGGCATCACCGCCGAAAAGCATGACTCCTTCCTCACCCCCGTGGGAGAAGGACGGATCATTATGGAGTTTTCCGGAAAGGAACTGGTTCGGGGAGAGCCGGATGCTTCCTCCTTCCCCTCCGGCGGTCTGCGTGCCACCTTCGAAGCCCGGGGCTACACCGCCTGGGATCCCACCGCCTTTGCTTTTGTCAAAGATGGATCTCTCTACATCCCCACCTGCTTTTTTTCCTATACCGGCGCCGCTTTGGACAAAAAGACCCCCTTGCTCCGTTCCATTGACGAGGTGAGCCGTGAGGCCATCCGGATTCTGCGATTGTTTGGAGACACCCAAACCAAGCGGGTAATGACCTGCGTTGGCCCGGAACAGGAGTATTTCCTCATTCCCCGGGATCTGTATGCCCAGCGGGAAGATCTTCGACTTACAGGCCGAACCCTGTTCGGTGCTCCAGCCCCCAAGGGTCAGGAACTGGATGACCACTATTTTGGCACCATCCGAACCCGTGTCTCGTGTTACATGAAGGATCTGGATGAGCAGCTGTGGCGTCTGGGGATTCTGAGCAAAACCAAACACAATGAAGCTGCCCCGGCCCAGCATGAAATGGCTCCCATTTATACCGACGCCAACGCTGCCTGTGACAGCAACCAGTTGGTCATGGAAATCATGAAAAAATGTGCCGCCAAGCACAATTTGGTATGCCTGCTCCACGAAAAGCCCTTCCAGGGCATCACCGGTTCCGGCAAACACAACAACTATTCCCTGTCCACGGACACCGGAAAAAATCTCTTCAGTCCCGGCCAAACCCCCACCCAGAATGCCCAGTTTCTTCTGTTTCTGGCTGCATTTCTCAAGGGTGTTGACGAATACCAGGATTGGCTTCGGTGTACCGCCGCCACCGCCGGAAACGACCATCGTCTTGGCTCTGACGAGGCCCCTCCCGCCATCATCTCTGTGTTCCTGGGAGACGATCTCAACGCCGTCGTCAATTCCATGATCGACGGTTCCAGCTACTGCGGCCCGGAAAGTAGTTTTATGCGGGTAGGGGTGGATGTATTGCCCAACATTCCCAAGGACACCACCGACCGAAACCGCACCTCCCCTCTGGCCTTCACCGGAAACAAATTCGAATTCCGCATGATCGGCGCAAGCCAGTCGGTCTCCGATCCCAACATTGTTTTGAACACCATCATGGCCGAGGAATTGGAGCTGTTTGCCGACGAGCTGGAACAAGCAGAGGATTTTGACACCGCCCTCCACGATTTGGTGGTTCGAACCTTCCGGGAGCACAAACGGATTATCTTCGACGGCAACGGTTATTCCGATTCCTGGAAACAGGAAGCTGCCCGCCGAGGGCTAAGCAATCATCCTTCCACCCCGGATGCCATGGGCTCCTTCCTCAACCCAAAAAACATCGACCTGGTGACCAAGCATGGAATTTTTACCGAAGCGGAGTTCCGTGCCCGATACGAAATCCAGCAGGAGGCCTACATTAAAATCGTGAACATTGAGGCTTTGACCTCTTTGGACATGATTCGCCACCAAATTCTCCCGGCTGCCATCAAATACACCGAGCATCTGACTCGAGGCATCGTGAACAAACACGCCCTGGGGCTGCCCTGTAAGGCCGAGACCAGTCTTGCCCAGACCCTCAGCCAAGCCTGCGACGCCCTGTTCGAGTGTTGTGGGAACCTGGATCAAGATCTGAAGGCTGTCCCCACCGGGGATACCACCGCCTGCGCCAACTACTACAGTCAGGTCATCGTCCGGGATATGGAACTGGCCCGGGCTCAGGGGGACATTCTGGAGTCCCTCACCGACAAGGCCTACTGGCCCTACCCCACCTATTCCGATTTGTTGTTCTACTAATCTTCTCCCCTCCGGAAATGGTTTTCCGGAGGGGATTATAGTGTTTCTTGCTTTTTTCCTCAGTTCATACTATAATGGGGAAAACACCACCAAGGAGGACGTTTCCATGACCTACGAACAGATTCTGGCCGCTGCCCGGGGGCAAATGGGGCCGTGCAAAGCCTGCCCCGTATGCAACGGTTTGGGCTGTAAACATACTATCCCCGGCCCTGGTGCCAAAGGGAGCGGCACCGTTGCCGCCCGGAACTACCAAGCCTGGCAGGAGCTGCTGCTGAATATGGACACCATTACGTCCGTCACATCGGTGGATACCTCTGCCCATCTGTTTGGCAGGTCCTGGCGCATCCCCGTGTTTGCCGCCCCTATTGGTGCCGTACAGAACCACTACGGTTCCAAGCTGGAAGAAGAGGAGTATACCCAGACCCTGGTGGGAGGTTGCGCCCAAAGCGGCATTGCCGCCTTCACCGGTGACGGTCTACAGCCGCGTTTTTTCCAGGCCGGTTGCCAGGCCATGGCCCACCAAGGCTTTGCCATTCCCACGGTAAAACCCTGGCATCAGGATCTGGTATTTCAAAAAATCGACGAAGCCAAGGCCCAGGGAGCCAAAGTCATCGCCATGGATATTGATGCCAGCGGCCTGCCCTTTTTGAAACAAATGGATCCCCCCTCCGGCCCCAAAACGGTGGAGCAACTGTCTCAAATCATCCGCTATGCGGATCTTCCCTTCTACCTCAAGGGAATCATGACTGTCTCCGGCGCAAAGAAGGCTCTGGAAGCCGGTGCTGCGGGAATCATTATCTCCAACCACGGCGGTCGGGTACTGGATCACACCCCTGCCACCGCCCAGGTACTCCCCGCCATCGCCCAAACTGTGGGACAAGATATAACCGTCCTGGTGGACGGTGGAATCCGTACCGGCTATGATGTATTCCGTGCCCTGGCTCTGGGTGCCAAGGGCGTGCTCATCGGCCGCCCCTTTGTCACCATGGTCTACGGAGGTGGAAAGGACGCAGTGGGCGTCTATGTGGACAAACTCCAACGGGAGCTGGCCGACGCCATGGAGATGTGCAGCTGTGCCACCCTGGAAGAGATTACAAAGGATGTCATCTACCATGAATAACAAAGCATTGATTGCCATGAGCGGCGGCGTGGACAGCTCCGTTTCCGCCGCATTGATGGTTCGAGCCGGATACGACTGTGTCGGTGTAAACATGAAACTCCACAACGGTTCCGTGGAAGATGCCCCCGGGAGCAAAACCTGCTGTTCCCTCACCGATGCGGAGGATGCCCGGAGTGTCTGCCGCAAGCTGGGGATGCCCTTCTACGTGTTCAATTTCACCGAGGATTTTTCCAAAGAAGTGATTGACCGGTTTGTTTGCGCCTATGAGAAAGGGTTGACCCCCAACCCCTGTATCGACTGCAACAAATACATGAAATTTTCCAAACTCTATCAACGGGCCCAGATTCTGGGATGTGATACCATTGTCACGGGACACTATGCCCGGGTGGAATTCGATCCAGTCTCCCAGCGTTATCAACTGAAAAAGGCCAAGAATTTGGCCAAGGATCAAAGCTATGTGCTGTACTTCCTCACCCAGGAGCAGCTTCGTCACACCCAATTTCCTTTGGGCGCTTTTTCCTCCAAGGAAGAAATTCGAGCCATCGCCCAGGAACTGGAATTTCTCAACGCCAGGAAATCCGACAGTCAGGACATTTGCTTTGTCCCGGATGGAGACTATGGTGCCTTTTTGACGCAATACACCGGAAAGACCTATCCCCCCGGGGACTTTGTGGATCCCCAGGGACGATATCTGGGAGCTCATGGCGGCATCGTCCGCTACACCATCGGCCAACGCCGTGGATTGGGATTGGGTCAGTCCCAACGGATGTATGTCAAGGAAAAGGACGTGGCAACCAATCGGGTGGTGCTGTCGGACAACGCATCTTTGTTTTCCGATCGTCTGGTGGCGGACACCTTTGTATGGAGTGCCATTGATGCTCCCTCCCAACCCCTTCGTTGCAAGGCAAAGACCCGTTATCAAGCCACGGAGGCTCCCTGCACCGTGACCATCCTAGAAAATGACCAGGTGGAGGTGGTCTTTGACCAACCTCAACGGGCGTTGACCCCCGGGCAAGCGGTGGTGCTGTATCAGGAGGACGTGGTTCTTGGTGGTGGCGTCATCCGTCAGGTGTGAATCCCCCTTTTTAATCTATGAAAACAGCCGGAATGGTGGCATAGGCCCCATTCCGGCTGTTCTTTATTGATCTTGTTCCAGCAGGGAACCGGCCAGATGGCCATTTTCCTCTGCCAGAGCCTTCAGATGATTCAGGTTTTGGGTCAAGGCTTCCTCCGTCAGGGCCTTGTGGATTTTTTCTCCCAGGCTCCGGGCCGTGACATCTTCCAGAGGAACGCAATGATCCGACCCCAGATAGTTCATAAAGCCCATCACCTTCGGGTCGTAGGAAATGCCCACAACCCGGGTACCCTGACTGCAAGCAAAAATCAAGGCGTGGAGCCGCATGGAGACCACCAGCTCCATCCGGGCGATGATGCCGCAGATCACACCCCCATCCTCCACCGGAGGCAACACCGCGGCACATCCCCCAAACCGTTGTGCCGCCTGGGCATTGATCTGCTGATCTCGGTGGGGCTCGAAGGAGAAGAACACCGGCTGTAGTCCCTGTGTTTCCCACAGTTCCTTTGCTGCATCACACACCGCATCCAGTTTATCCCAGGCGTTGTCCCATGGACGGAGGACAAACATGGCATATTTCCCATGGGGATCCAATCCATGGTTGCGAAGGTATCGATCCGCCTCTGTCTGAGCCGCCACCATCAGCATGGCAGGATCTGCCGTGACCTGGATGGCAGGCTTGGTCACGCCAAACTCCTTCAGCGTCTCCCGGGACTCTGGATCCCGGAGGGTAATCAGCTCCACGTTTCCTTCCAGCACACGCTGAACCATCCGCTGGTACTTGCTACCCTTCACCGGGCCAATACCACAGCCGTACATCATCACCCGGCACCCGGCTCTGTGGGCCTGGACGATGCTGACCAGGTAAAACAGCAAACTCCGGTTACTGGTGGAATTCTGAATCAGACTGCCGCCACCGCTGATGTAAAGGCCGCACCCCTTCATCACCCGTCCTGCTCCCAGGAAGTCAAACAGATGCAGCGAACTGACCCCTGTCATGGAAGCCGTCTGCCGGGGCTTCCGGGACATGACCCAAATGGGCAAGAAGGGATCCTCCTGTCGAAGTTGACGAATCATGGTCATCAAAATGGAGTCGTCTCCTGCATTTCCCCGGCCATAGGCTCCGCAAATCACCGCGCCGTATCTGCCCTGGGTCTGCCGCTGCTTCCGGTACAAAACTTCTTCATAAATGGCTTCCTGCCGCTGAGCCATGGCAGAAACGGTATAATCTCGACGAATGGTCTCCCGAAGAGCCATCCCCAAACGGCTGCGGAGCTTGGGATCTTCCACCAGACGGATCATCCGCTGGGCAATTTGCTCTGTATCCCCCGGCTCCACCAAAAATCCGTTGACATCGTCCTCCAAAATTCGGGGAACGCCTCCCACAGCAGTGGAAATGGTGGCACAAGCCATTCTTCCTCCCTCCGGTATGGCGTAGGGGAACGCCTCAGAAAGGGAGGTGAGCATATTCACGTCTACACTGTGGTAAAAACTATTCATATCTCCCTGCCAGCCGGCAAAGAAGTACCGATCCTCCGGACACATCTCCCGGGCCAACTGTTCCACCGCTTCCCGCTGTTCTCCGTCACCGGCGATGAGCAGTCGTGCCTGAGGGCAGCGCTTGCATACGATGGAAAAGGCCCGAAGAAGGGTGGGGATATCTTTCACCGAGGTAATCCGGGCGGCAATGCCGAAAATCACCGTGTCGTCTCCCCAGCGCAACCCCAGACTTTCCAGATATTCCCTTCTGGGCCGGTGGGGCAAATGCTCCGGAAATTCGATTCCGTTGTAAATGGGCCAAATCTGATCCCCAGGATACCCCCGGGAAATCAGCAGATCCTTCATAGGATCTGACACCGCTACCCAGCCGTCCCGGTGTTTCAGGGCCATGCGGTTCATAACACCGTAGGTAACATTGGCCATGGGCCGCCCCAGGTAGTCCAACCGGGGATCGGAATGTACCGTGGAAATCAGAGGGATCGCCAGACGTTTCCGCAACCAGGCAGAGTAGACATTGGCCTTTGCTCCATGGCAATGAATCAAGTCGTATTCTCCCTGACGAACCATCTTCAAAATCGCCCGCCGGAGATAAATGGGATTTTTCCTGGGGAATACCCGGGTGGGGATGCCCATTTGCCGGGCCTCCTCTGCAAAGGCTCCTTCCACAAAACAACAGAGCATAACCTGATGCTGTTTGCCCATTTCCTGCAACAAACTGAGCACATGGGTCTTGGCTCCGCCCACATCGCCGCCGGAGGTTAAGTGCAAGATCTTCATTCTGTCACTCCCGCTTCATCACGCGCTTTCTGGCCAGATTGATGGGGCCTTCCTGCATGGTATTGATCCAGCTCAGGCTCTTGCCGCAACCGTAGGCCACGCACAACTCCGGATCATCCGCGATGGTACACTGGATGCCCGTTCGTTCGCTCAGAAGCTGATCCATGCCCCAGATCTGGCATCCGCCACCGGTGAGGGTGATGCCATTGCGGGCAATGTCGCCCACCAATTCCGGACTGGTCTCTTCCAGCACATGGAGCACCTCGTCGGCAATTTGACGGGCAGGCCGAATCAGCACTTCCAAAATCTCCCCGGAGAAAATGGTCTGCTCCCGGGGTAGACCGGTTTTTGCGTCCCGTCCCTTCACATTCATGCTGATTTCTTCCGGTCGGGGGTAGACACAACCGATTTGAATCTTCACATTTTCCGCCGTAACCTGGCCGATGATAATCCCGTGTTTCCGACGGATATACCGGGCAATGGCCTCGTCAAAGGCATCGCCTGCCACCTCCACGGAGGAGGAAGCGGCCACACCGTTCAGGCTCAGCACTGCCACGTCTGTGGTACCGCCACCGATGTCCACCACCATATGTCCATTGGCTTCTTCGATGGGCAACTTTGCCCCCAGGGCCGCTGCCAGCGGCTCCTCAATCAAATAAACCCGTCGGGCACCGGCTTCGATGGCGGCATTGATGACGCTGCGTTCTTCCACCTCGGTGACACCACTGGGCACGCAAATAACCACTCTGGGCTTGGGGTTAAACAGAGAAGATGAGATGGCTCTGCGGAACAGAATCTGGAGCATCTTCACCGTCATTTCGTGGTCGGAGATTACACCATCCTTCAGCGGCCGCATGGCCACCACGTTTCCGGGGGTTCTGCCCAGCATATTCCGGGCATCAGCACCCACCTGGAGAATCTTTCCGGTGTTCTTGTCCACCGCCACCACGCTGGGCTCCCGGACAACAACGCCCTTGCCCTCGGCGTAGATCAGCACATTCGCCGTGCCCAAATCCACGCCCAGGTCACTGGTGAACAGATTCATATGAAAATTCAGCTTTTTCTTGGATTTCTTACCCATGATACACACCTGCTTTATTGGATTCCTGTCCTCATTCCGGTTGCTCCGGGAGGATGGTTGTTGGTTCTTGGTAGCCGCTTCCGGCCATTGCCCCCAGCACCACACGCTTTGCGCCCATGGCCCGTAAAACCTTGGCACATTCTCCAGCTGTGGCGCCGGTAGTCAAAATATCGTCTATGAGAATTATCCGGGGATGGCGACAGATCGCTTCCCGGCATCCCTGGTATACGTCCACCACATTTTTTCTTCGGGCCTCTGGTGCAGAAAGTCCGGACTGGGCAGGATTATGTCGGACTTTTTCCAGGGTGGACACCACTGGAAGATTCAGCTCCTTCCCCACGGCCCGAGCCAAAAGCTCCGCCTGGTCATAGCCCCGGGTTCGTTTCCGCTGTGGGCTGACCGGAACCCAGGTGACACAATCGACCCGTTCCCGTTCTGGTAACAGAGCCATGGCAAGGAGCCGTCCGTATCCTGGCCCATAGTCCCGCCTGCCCTGGAACTTAAAGCGCAACAGGCTATCCCGAACCGGGCCTGCATAATTCCACACTACACAAACCCCATCGATTCCCGGGATTTGCCTTCGGTGGGAATGAGCCTGAGTTTGGGCTCGGCAAGTTCTGCAAAAGTCGGTCTCATCCCGGGACAAAACGCTGCCGCATAAGATACATTTTCTTGGGAACAGCAGTTCCTGGAGCCAGTCAAATAACCTCATTCGCTTTTCCCCTGGAGCCGGAGTTTCAGACCGGTGTACCGGCGATTCCGCTTGGAATTCTGAGTCATGGTCACAACGACCTCCTCCCGTCCCACCAAAATCAGCAGTTCCCGAGCTCGGGTCACTGCGGTATACAGCACACTTCTGCTGAGCAAATAGGGCGAACCATTCCAGGCCGCCAGAATCACTGCCCGGTATTCGCTGCCCTGACTTTTGTGAACCGTCATGGCATAGGCCGGTTCCAGTTCCTGGAGCATGGAAAAATCGTATTCCACTTCCCGGTCATCGTACACCACCGTCAGCACTTCGGCCTGGGGATCAATCTGGGTGATTACGCCAACGTCCCCATTGAATACGCCGCTTCCAATCCCACTGCCGTCGGTCTTGCGCCACATTATATCATAATTGTTTCGGATTTGCATCACCCGATCTCCCTCTCGGAAGGAAAAATCCCCATATTGCCGCTCTTTTTTTCCTGGAGCCGGGGGATTAAGGGCCTGCTGTAGCATCCGATTCAGATTCGCTGTACCCGCCGAGCCCTTTCGGGTGGGACTGAGCACCTGGATTTGGTCGGCAGGGATCCCCATATTCTGGGGCAGCCGCTGAGCACACAGTTGACAAATCAACTGGCACACCCCATCTTCCGTACCCCGGCGCAGAAAGAAAAAGTCCCGATCCACCCGCTTCAATTCCGGCAATTCTCCGGCGTTGATCCGGTGGGCGTTCATTACGATTAAACTCTCCTGAGCCTGGCGAAAAATCTCCGTCAATCGCACTGTGGGCAACATCCCGCTGCGGAGCATATCCCCAAAGGGGAATCCCGGCCCCACGGGAGGAAGCTGATCCGGATCCCCCACAAGAATCAATCGCTTCCCCTGGGGAACGGCCCGGAGCAAATGGTGCAGCAGCACCACATCCACCATACTCATCTCGTCGACAATCACCGCATCAGCCCGGAGGGGCAAATCTTCGTCCCGCCCAAATACCATCTGCCCTGTGGCAGGATCGATTCCCACTTCCAGAAGCCGATGGATGGTGGAGGCCTCCTCCCCCGTCACCTCTGCCAGGCGTTTCGCCGCCCGACCGGTGGGCGCAGCCAGCACACACCGCAAATTCATATGTCCCAGCAGGGACAAAATCCCCCGCAAAATGGTGGTTTTTCCCGTACCCGGCCCACCGGTAATCAGCAACACTCCATTGGTGGCGGCACTGCGGATGGCCTGTGCCTGGCGTGGGGAATAGGAAACCTCCGTTTCCCCCTCTACCTGGGCCATCAACCCATTTAGGTTCGCCGGTTCGGGATAGGTCTGGTTTGCCAATTGGAGCAGCCGATACGCACTGTATAATTCCGCTTCATACATTTCCGGCAAATAGGCAATGTCGATTCCAGCCAGCCGGCAGCGCTGGATCCGTTCTCCCCGGGCCAGTCGCTCCAGCCCCTGGGCCACCTGTTCCGGTTCCACGGTGAGCAGTTGGGCCGTGGCAGACACCAGTTTTTCCTCCGGCAGGAAGCTGTGCCCTCCGGATAGATTATACCGAAGTTCAAACAGCAGTCCCGCTTCCACCCGTCTGGGGTCATCTGCCGCCACGCCCAACTCAATGGCAAATCGATCCACCCCACTGAAGGGGGCATCTAAACCGTTGTCCATAAGCAAATACGGATCGTCGTACAGTAATTCCACCGTTTGGCCGCCGTAGAGCTTATAGGCCCGCACCGCCAACTCCGTAGGCAAATGGTGCAGCGCAAAAAACTCCATGAGTTGCCGCATCCCGGATTGCAGCCGGAACTCCTCTCCGAAAGAGCGGGCCTTTTCCCGGGAAATCCCAGGAACCGCCGCCAGCCGCTCCGGTTCCCGCTCCAACACCGCCAGGGTCTGCTCCCCAAAATACTCCACGATCCTGGC
>CAZSAZ010000007.1:0-23015 GCA_964604925.1 uncultured Oscillospiraceae bacterium
CTTCCTGTAAGGAGTACAAAAAATTGGTGGAGCTAATCTGCAGGAACGAAGAAAAACTCCAAGCTACCATGACGGACGAACAAAAAGAATTGTTCGAGAAGTACACGGATTGTGTGCGAGAGCATCAAACCATCTCAGATTGTCTGGTATTTCAAAATGGCTTTAAGCTGGGTGCCAGGATGATGCTGGAGGTCATGGAAGAATAAAGTATAAAATCAGAACCACCGATTCAGTTGGTGGTTCTGATTTTAATATGTAGCCACTCAAAAGTCTATTTTGTCCCTGCAGGTTCAAGTTCAGCTATTATTTTACGCATATATACGATGTTACTTGCGATATACTGTGTCATATTATCCATTTTTCGAACATCATAGTTTTGCAGTATTTCGAAACTGTGAGCTTCGAGTTGGTCAAATGTTAATAATTCAATCAAATCCTTATCAACTACCTCATATTTTGTTTCATCGAGAATGTCTTCGCCAGGTATTTCGACAACATAAATCGGAGGGATCATTATCTCCATGTAAAGCGACTCGATGAATGCTGTCTTTTTATCATTGCCCCAAATTGCACGTCGCTGGTAGTCGGGATCAAGAATCAATTTTCTATCTTTAATTTTCTGGTATATCTCAGCGATAGACCATGTTTGGCGAACGATTTTCGTCTTCTGGAGAAGATTCCTTTTTTCGACAAATTCATTCTCAACAACTTCTTTTTGCTCTTGCTCAATTTCTGTATTTTCAGCAAGTTGAAGCCGCTCATCTTCCTGATGTTCGCTCTCTGTTAATGTCGGAGTTTGAACCACTTCCATATTTTCCATCATAACGCCTCCTTAATTTTCTTTGTATGGCAGCGATTTAATATATTCTCGCATATATTCCCAGTCTGGGACATATTCACCATCATGCTGTTTTGCAGGTAAAAGAATTGTTGATTTAACCATTCTTTCAGGACGCCATTTGCGACCATAGGCCCAGCGGTACTTGTCCATTTCAATCACAGTTGCAACAAACATAGCAATATACATATCAAATGTGCCATTTAAGATATATAACGGATTAACATCGTGGCTACATGTGAATTCGATTGGCTGGAAAAATGCACAACCTACGGATCCGTTATTCGTTACACACAACGCATTGCCATCAAAAATCTTTTCTTCAATTCCTACGTTATTGTCGTCACCTGTCTTAGATGCAACTTCAATATCTTCAATCGAATAGTATTCTGTAACACCGTTGCAGCGTTCAGTTGCCCCCAAGAAAGGAATTTCGCCGGGACCAGTATGCTCAGGCTTCTTATTATAGAATCCCTTTTTTACATCAAATATTTTAGAATAAACGAATTCTTTCCAAGTCGAGGTATCAATCTTTTGATTGATGTCCTTTCGGTTTAGAAGGAAGTTGAAATAGTCCATGACATACTTGGAATCTGCTACAAAACGATTATCAAAGGGCTTGCCAATGCTGACCAAATAGGAGAAGTAGCCATTGATAGTATTGACGAAATCGGAATCGGAAAGAACTGAATAGTCCGTATCCATATAGGCTTCACATACCCATTCGTCAGATGCATCTACCGTATGAGTTGCGGATCGACCAGGCTTCTCCTTTCTGTTTCGATACAAATCAATCCATTCCGTTTCAATATCTGCCCATCGACTTTTTTTGCTAACAGGATCCATCTGTTCGATTCGCCCAATGTTCTTTTTCTTTTTGAAGCCATCATCTTTGTAATACCCAAAAAAGTATTGGGGGTGGAAACATCAGAATGCTTCTTTCCTATTTTGAACACCATGCAACATGATTGAACTGTAGCACCGGGATGGAAAATATCATTAGGCAGTGTAAACACCGCATCAAGCGTATTCTCCTCAAGAATCTGCTCTTTGATTTCCTTAATAACACCTTTAGTACCAATCGCACATGCAATAGGAAGCAAAACTGCTAATGTTGCTTGGTGATTGATAGAATTAAGAACATCGGCAATATATTTTACAAAATAAAAACCTTTAGACGGATCTTCCTTTTTGTCTTTAGGCCAAGTATTAACATAGCTTGCTGGAAGATGAATTCGCTGCCCATTGTAAGGTGGGTTCATCAAAATAATATTAGGTTTAGCTTCTTTGATCCAATCAGCTAAAGCAAAACAACTGCCTTGTCTAATGTTGGAATTACCATCCGAGTGAATCAGCATGTTCGTGGTTGCAAGACCATAAACATTTTCATCAAATATTCTCAGTCCAGGTAGTTTCCCACAGGGCTGGTATTGTACTGCTTGATGACCTTCACCACAATGGAACCATCGCTTTGCTGGATTTGCTCCAGAATCTTGTACTGGGTGTGATTTCGGTCCAGGGTGCGCTGATACTGGGCAACCTCCTGCTGTACCAACTGCACCGCATAATCGTGATCCACATCCTCCTTCAGCATAAAATGGAGGGTCTGGCAAATACACGCCGCCTTTACCCGTTTCATATGTTTGCTCCTCCGTTTTCATAAAAATAACGTGTGGTTCGTTTCCGCAACTGGAATTACGCCAAAACGAGCCACACGTTGTTCTTTCATTATAGTCCTTTTTCCTGGGATTTTCAAAGGGTTTTTTCACCAAAAAATTGGGATTTTTCCCCTTTCAATCTTGTCACCCCAAATTCAGCCACTTCAGGAGCACCAGCCACGCCAGGCCATAATAGCTCACCACGGCCACCAGATCATTCACCGTCGTAATCAGTGGGCCGGAGGCCACCGCAGGATCCACGCCAATCTTTGGGAAGAAAACGGGGATGAGCGTCCCGGACAGGGAGGAAATGCCCATGGCCAACACCATGGCACAGCCCAAACAGCCCGACACACCGAAGGCGAATACCCATGTATTTCCCTTGAGTAGCAAATACACACCAATGGCTCCAACCGACGTCAGTCCCAGAATTCCACCATTGACGATTCCAACCCGCAATTCTTTCCATACCAGAGCCGCCTTGTTCTGTCGACCCAGGCTGTCATCCATCAAAACCCGGATGGCTACCGCCAGAGATTGGGTTCCCGCATTTCCTGCCATATCCAGAATCAGAGATTGGAAGCACATGATAATGGGAATCTGGGCCACGATGGACTCAAACAGCCCCACGGTAGCCGAGACTCCCAATCCCAGCACCAGCAAAATACCCAGCCAGGGCAGGCGTTTTTTCACACTGGTGACGAGTTTCTCTTCCAAATCCTCCTCCGAGGAAAGACCTGCCAGCTTGGCATAGTCATCCCCCATGGCATCATCCACCAGCTCCAGCACATCCTGGCCGGTGATGACCCCCAACAGATGGTTTTTCTCATCCAGCACCGGAATGGAGCTTGCTCCATAATCCCGCAGGAAGGGGACGCAATCCTCCACCGGCGTATTGGCATAGACATAAGGGTAGGATTCCATGGAAATCTCTGTCAAAGATGTCCCCTCCCGGGCCAGGATCAAATCCTTCAACGCCATAGCACCGGCAAAGGCCCCTTCCTCATCCACCAGATACAATGTGGTGATGTTATCATGTTCCGCTGCCTGATGAACCAGCAGGCTCATGGCCTCCTTGACCGTGGCACCCTGGGAAATTTGGATGTAATTGGTGGACATTCGGCTACCAATCACATCTTCGTCAAAGGACGCCACCAGGCGAATCTCCCGGCGATGGACTTCATCCACCAATTCCAGCAGATGTTCCCGTTCCTCCCGACTCAGTTTGCCCAGCAATTCCGAAGCTTCTGCCGGTTCCATCCGGGACAGAACTTCCCCTCTGCGCCGCAATCCCAGCAGAAAAAAGGCCTCCAGGCCCTGTTCCTGTTCCACAACAGCGGCCAAAATCTCGTCATCCAGGACATTCACCAGACGCATCTGCTCCTCCCGGGTCAGATCGGGCAATGCATGGGCAAGATCCCGCTCGTGGTACTCCTCCAGTTTTTCTTTCAGCACCTTGGGCGGATAACCCATGGTCAAAATGTTTGTGATTTCCTCCCGGAATTGGGGCAGAGATACCCCGGTCACATGGTTGTTTCTCATACACTGTGCCTCCTTTGCACGTTTTTTTGTGCAGAGGGCATGGAATGTCACCTGGTTTTCCCGAAAAAGGGCATAAAAATACCATCATCCGGTTCCACATTTTCCCCACGCCCACCTTGTGTGGAATGGCGTTGTGAAACAACAGACAATGGCATCCCATTTATGGTTTCCCCGAAGCAGGGTCAGAACCGGATCAGCAGGCAGCATATCCCATTTGCATCCGACCAAGATTCCATGTCTGTCTGAATCTTGTCACAACTACCACCGTCCATGTTCTTCACCTCACAGTTCTTTATATTTTCCCCGACAGTATACCCCCGGGTGGCCTTTTTTTCAAGCACCCGAGGGTAAAATTCATAATTTCTTCACAACCCATTTGATGGAAACCGTTTTAGCAAAATCTCACCAGATCTTCCTTGGCCTTCCGCTTTTTTCCACGGATTTTCTCCCCTGGCGCAGCATAGCCCAGGGTGATTACCAGCCGGGTGGGGCTGTCTGTACCACAAATCTCCCGCAGTCGTCCATCGTCCAGCCAACCCAGGATACAGCTAGACAAGCCCTGGGCCGTAGCTTCTGCCGTAAGATAGGCCACCATGATGCCAATGTCAATGGAACGATAGTCGTTGTGTTTCAGCTTCGCTCCCAGTGCTGCGCTTTTCACATATGGCCCCTCCGACACCACAATCACCACCGGTGCCTGGACCGCAAACTGATTCATGCCTCCCATTCCCCGGGTGGCCATTGCCGCCTCGGTTGCCTTCTGACCGGTACAGACCGTCAGAAAATAAGGCTGACCGTTACAGGCCGAAGGCGCCAGCCGGGCCGCTTCCAACACCATATTCAGCTTTTCCTCCTCCACCGGCCGTTCTGTATCATAGGCCCGACAGCTTTGGCGCATGGTTGCCAATTCCATAAAATCCATGATTTCAAGCTCCTTTCCCAAAAATGGCGTGCCCCAAGGGACACGCCATTGTGATTTCTTACTCCGTTGCGGTGAAATCCACAGCACCCAGATAGATGGCGCTGTAGTCCACCTCCATAGGGTGAGCCTCCATGGCAGACATTACGATCTCATCGCTCCGGTCAGCCACCAGATCGCTCCATGCCGTTTCATACCAGGCATCCTTGGCTTCCACGAAGAACATGATGTGGTAGCCGTAGGGAGTCTGAACCAAACCTGTCTCGCCGTAGAAGCGGTTTTCATCGAAGCACCAGGTCTCGAAAGGCTCCACCATCTGACCCACATACACATTGGTGTACAGGCCACCGTTGGTGTTGGAACCACCATCGACAGAATTCAGATTGGCCAGTTCTCCGAACCGTTCCTCGCTTTGCTCTCCGGCCAGGAACTCGTCCAGGATCTGCTGGGCCGCCCCACGGCAGGCTTCCCATTCTTCCTCGGAATAGCTTACGGAACCATCTTCATTGGTGGTACCGCCCTCGGGGGTCAGCAGGATATGGCGCACATCCACCAGCTTGGTGTCCTTGGTCAGGCCATTTTCCGTATACTCCGCTTCATGCTCGTTGAAGTATGCTTCCACTTCCTCATCGGTCAGGGTGATCTGCTCCACACAATGGTTGTAATACAAGTAACCGTTATAGTAGGCTTCCAGGAACCGGAGGTAACCCTCCAGCGTGGCACCGGAACCCATATCTGCCTGGAGCATTTCCTCGGCATTTTCAAATCCGGCGGTCACAGCACTGTCATTCAGGGTAGCAGGCAAGCCATCCAGATAATCCCGGTACTCTTCATCCATGACAAAATTGTTTGCCTGGGCTTCCAGATTCAACGCCTGATAGCTGTGCCAGGCAGAAATGCTGTTATCCAGGAAATACTGTTGCCAGGTGTTGGTGCCTTCAGGACTCACCTGGGTGTCCAGGGACTGGTTCACATCCAGCCCCAGCCAAGACAAATAGCTGCTGTAGCTGTCCACAAAATCGTAGAACTGCATCCAATAGTAGATCTGAATGTCCTCGTTGTTCATCTCGACTCCATCCATCTTCGCCACCACATTGGAGACATTGGCCAGCAGTTCCTCATCCGATACGGTGTAGCTCCCCTTGCAGGTTACATCATCAGGGTTGCCGTCGGCGGGAATGGTAGGTTCCTGGCTTTCTTCCGTGGCACTGTCAGAAAGTGTTGTCGCCGGAACATCAGAGTCCACCGGATCCTTTCGGATTGCCATTCCATAAATCAGCGCCACAATCACGGCAACAGCCGCCACCACCAGCACCACCAGAAGGGCGGTTTTACCGGAACGCTTCTGCTCCACCTCTGCGCCGCAGGCAGGACAGGTTGTTGCCCCTTCTTCCAGCTCTGCGTTGCAATTCTTACAATTCATGTTCATTCTCCTCTTTTCTCCGGTCATGCCGGAATGTCGTTCCCGCCCAGTTTACCATGAAGGGACGGACAATACAAGGGAAAGTTTCCCCTGTTCCAAGAAAGTTTACAATTGGAAGGTTTTTCCTGGCTTTCCCGAAGAAAACTGAAAGTTTTCTGAAGTTTTACTCCAATTCATCCAGATTCAGGAAGAACGCCGGAAGGGCGTGTTCCAAAAACCAGTCCAACTCCGGCCGCTCCATGGCTTTCATGGCTTCCATGGTTTGCCGAGCCGCGGAGTCAAACTCGCTGTTTCCCGCCTTCTGCTCCTCTACGCACTTGATATAGGCCGAGAGCTTATCGGCGGCCTTTACAATGGGATTGAGGGTTTCGTCGTCCTCCAGCACCAAATGCTCATAACTCCCCCGAAGTTCCGGCGGCAGCATGGACAATAGCTTCTCCCCTGAAATTCGCTCCACCTGCTTGTAGGCCTCCTTGATGGAGGGATTGTAGTATTTGATGGGGGTGGGCAAATCTCCGGTGAGAATTTCCGAAGCATCGTGGTACAACGCCGCCACTGCGCAACGATCCGGGTCAGGGCCGGGCAAATGCAAAATCTCCCGGCGGATCAGAGCCAAACCATGGGCCAGCACCGCCACCTGATGGCTGTGCTCCTGGACGTTTTCCGAAAAGGTGTTGCGCATCAATCCCCATCGGGTGATGTTGCGCATCCGCCCCAGCAGGGCATAAAACTCATTTGCCATCCATCATTTCCTCCAATCGGGTCAGATCCGTCACCAGCTCCTCCGGGCAAGGGCAAAAAGCTGTGCCCCCCTGGGCCCGTAAAACCGCTTCCTCCCGAAAGCCCCATGTCACAGACAGGCAAACCATCCCGGCGTTTTTTGCCGTGGCAATGTCCACCTCGCTGTCTCCCACATAGATACATTCCTCAGGGGTTTTGCCCAGTGCCCTTGCTCCTTCCCAGACCATATCCGGGGCCGGCTTTCGCGGGATGGACGCCGTCTCTCCCACTGCATAAAGCCCGGGGAAATACTCTTTCGCCAATTGCTTTACCGCCTCATCAGGCTTATTGGACACCACGCCCATGACATAGCCCCGGTCGCTAAGGGTCTGTAACGCCTGAATCACCCCGTCATAGGGTTTGGTCTTGATCCGGCAATGGGACGGGTAGTATTCCTGAAATGCCTCAAACACCGCCTCTGTTTCTTGGGGCGTTGTCCCTTCTGGTACCGCCAGGGAAATCAGCCTTCTGGCCCCATTTCCCACAAATTGCCGCACCTGTTCCCGACTCCGTGCTGGAAAGGAAAACTGCCCCAGGACCCAATTGGTACTGTCAGCCAAATCATCCAGGGTATCGAGAAGCGTTCCATCCAGGTCGAACAAAATTCCAACTGGTGCCATATCACATCCCCCGATTTTTCAGCAACCGAATATCCTCTCCCACAAAGGCCACTCGACGGTAGCTTCCCCGAAGCCGGGAGGCAATCTGGGGATTGTACCGCCGCAGAAGTTCCTCCTCAGAAAGGTTGGTGGAGATGATGGTGGGTTTGCTTTCCAAAAGGCGGTCGTTGATTAAGCTATACAATGCCGCCGTTACAAACTGCCCGGGAAGCTCCGTCCCCAGGTCATCCACAATGAGCAAATCACATCCGGTATATCTGGCTGCCTCCTGGCGTTGCTCCTCCGTTCCGCCAAACCTGGCTTTTTCCAGGGTGGTGAACAAATGTCCTGCGCTTTCATACACCACGGAATAGCCGTTGTCCGCCACCGTCCGGGCGATGCAGGCAGAAAGGAAGGTCTTGCCCAAACCGGTATTGCCTGAAAACAGAAGATTTCCTGCCTTCATACTAAACCCCTGGGCATAGCGTTTACAAACCTGGAATGTCCGCTCCATCACCGCCCGGGGGGAATAGCCGGTTTTGCTGTCCATACGGTCGGGATAGTAGTCCAGCCGAAACTGGTCAAAATTCTCCCGGCCTGCCCCCAGAAGGGTCAGCTCTTTTTTCTGTTCCTGACGGCACAGCTCCCGCAAACATTCACACATGGAGCTTCCCACATATCCGCTTCCACCACAGGCGGGGCAGATGGGGGTCTCATCTAAGAACCCTTCTTCAAAGGTTGTCTCCAAAATCCACTCCCGTTCCCGTTGCAGCTCCAGATTTTCCTCTCGCGCCTTGGCCATCAAGGTTTGGGCATCTCCACCGGCAAAAACCGCTTGGGCAGCCTTGGCCATGGTAAGGCGAAGTTCCCGGTCAATTTCCTTCAATCTGGGGGCCTGCTCATAGGCCAGGCGCAGATGTTCCCGATTTTCCCGATCCCGCTGGGATTTGGCCTCCGCCAGCCGTTCCCGGGCCCGGCGCACCACTTCACTGCTGTATGCCATGGTGTCACTCCTCCTGCATCATTCTTGCAATTGCCGCCAATTCGTCGCTGTCCAGCTCTCTGCGATCCGTCTTGGTCGTTGTCTTTCGGTCTCCGGATTCTATCTGCGCCACGGTATGAAGCCCTGCTTCGTGCCACCGTTTCAGGATGCTGTTCATGTAGGGCCATTTCAGTCCCCCGGTATTGACGCAGGTCTTTTCATAGGCCATGAGAATTGCGCCGTCCTCAAATCCCATCTCCGCCCAGACAGAGGCATATTTCTCCTCCGCCGTTGTAAGCCGCCGTCCCCGGATTTGGAGCAGGTGCTTGATGTGAGCCATGCGGGAATTGTGGGCATTCTGACTCTGGATAAAGGCGGCAGCCTCCTCCAAGGTATCAATTCCCCGCTCTGCCCAGGCATAGGCTTCCTTTTCAATGGCACGCAACGACGGAGCCCTGCTTCCCTTTTGCCGAGCCCGATCCTTGCAATAGTTCACCAGCACCGCAATCACATCCGGCGTCATGCCCAGATACCGGGTAAAGCCCAGCAATATTTTCAATTCCTCGGTGTTCAGCGCCTTCCCCAGCACCCGCTGCACTTCCCCGTACAGGGAGCGGAAGGAGGGGTCAGCATCCATGGCCTGGTACACATCCTGCTGAGAGTAGTTGGGTCGTTCCCCTGTGGGCAGCATGGTTTTCTTTTCCGTGGGCCACAGTCCCAGTTGCCGCAGCGTTGCCGCAGCGCAGTCCAGCCGTCCCCCGGAAAGATTCAGCTCCTGGGCCGCCAAACCCGGATCGTTTCCGCACTGGATGTACAAATATAGCATTGTCGCATCGCCATTCAAGGTACCCAGGAGCTTTCTGGCATCCTCCCGGGACAGATACACTTCCGTCACATTCATATGGATTCACCTGCTTTATGATTTCGTCATGTTTCATCATTATACCACAGGTTTTTCCCTGGCACAAGGCCAAACCCATCCGCCGGAAGGGTTTTTCTCCCGGATTCCCCGGTAGAAATGTTCACAAATCCATGGTATTCTTAGATTTATCCTGCCGGGGCATCCCGGCTCCCATTTGTAGAATCAGGAGGGGAATCCCATGTCCCAAATCACCAAACAGGCTTTGGAACAATCACTGAAAAATCTGCTACTGAAAAAGCCCTTGACCAAAATCACCGTCAGCGACATCACCGAGGACTGTGGCATCAACCGCATGACCTTTTACTATCATTTCAAGGACATTTACGATTTGGTGGAGTGGTCCTGCGCTGAAGATGCCCGGCAAGCCCTGGAAGCAAAACAGTCCTATGACACCTGGCAAGAAGAACTGCTCCGTATTTTTGAAGTTGCCAGGGAAAACAAACCCTTTCTCCTCAATGTCTACCGGTGTATCCACCAGGAACGGGTAGAAACATACCTCCGTCCCCAGGTGGAGCATCTGGTGCGACGAGAGATCAATCTCACCCCCATTGCCTCCCAGACTTCGGAAGCGGACAAGGACTTCATTGTCCGAATCTACTGCTATGTTTTGGTGGGTGCCATGCTGGACTGGATCAAGGATGATATGCAAACTCCACCTGAGGAAATTGTAGAAAAGTTGGGCATTGCCCTTTGCGACACCGTCGGTTCCCTGCTGTCCCGTTTCTCCGTTTCGACACATTGTCTGGTTTGATGGATTTTTTATCATCCAGTCCAAGGTGTTTATGGCATTTTTCCCTGGATATCCGATATAATATGGAATATCAACCATGGATTGTTTCCAATCCATAATTTTTCAAGACAGGGGAGCAAACGATGGAACCAACCTTTATTCTGTCCTGTGAATCCACCGTGGATCTGCCGTACACCCAGATGGTGGAGCGAAAGATCCCGGTGCTGTTTTATTCCTATCTGGTGGAGCAAACCGAATACCCCGACGACATGGGGCGGGATCCCCAAGCCCTGCCCCGATTCTATGAAATGCTGGCCCAGGGAAACATTCCCACCACCTCTCAGCTAAACGAGTTTCAGTATGAGGCCTTCTTTCAAGAGCTGTTGCAACGGGGAGATGTGTTACACATTGCCTTTGGCTCCGGCATGACCGGCTCGGTTCACACCGCCCAGAAAGCTGCCGCCCGTCTCCGGGAACAATATCCCCACCGAACCATTCAGGTGATCGATTCACTGTGCAGCTCTTCGGGCTACGGCCTGCTGGTGGAGTACGGTGCCGACCTGCGGGACGAGGGACAAACCTTGGAGCAAACCGCCCAATGGATTCTGGAACACCGAACCTTGGTGCATCACCAGTTTTTCTCCACCGATCTCCAATACTTCCGTCGCAGCGGTCGCATTTTCGGCCCTGCTGCCATGCTGGGGTCGGTTCTCAATCTGTGTCCCATCATGCGTCTGGATGACGGCGGCCATATCATTGCCTATGACAAGGTTCGGGGAAAGAAAAAGGCCATCGCCTACACCGCTCAGGCCATGGCTCAACACGCCCAGGGCGGCACCGAATACCAGGGAAAATGCCATATTTGCCATGCCAATTGTCCTGACGATGCCAATATGCTACGTCTGGCTCTGGAAGAACAGTTTCCCCACCTGGTGGGAAAAATTCCCATTCTGGACATTGGCACCATCATCGCCTCCCACTGTGGCCCGGGCACGGTGGCCGTCTTTTTCCTGGGGGCTCCCCGGCTCCCCCACCATACCAAATAAAAGGGCGGAAATGCAATGAGTGAACTAAAGAAATGGAAACGGGGCTATGGGGCACTGACCATCCTGGCTATGGGGCTGGGACTTTGCCTGGTGCTGTGGCCGGGCATTTCCGGTGAAATTCTTTGTTATGTCTTTGGCCTGGTGCTATTGGTGGCAGGAGTCATCCAGATCCGGAGCTACTTCCGCCGGGGATTTGCCATGCTGCTACGCCGGTATGAACTGCCTCTTGGCATCCTGGACGGCATTTTGGGACTGTATTTTCTCTCCCGTCCCGGCAACGTATTGCTCCTGCTCCCAGTGATCGTGGGAATCATCATTTTGGTGGACAGCGTCTTTAAGCTCCAATCGGCTCTGGAATTGCGCCAGTTGGGCGAGGGCAACTGGTGGAGCGTGCTGGCGTTGGCGTTGGTAAACATCCTTCTGGCCCTGTTCCTTTTGCTCAATCCCTTTGAAGGCTCCATGAGTCTGATGGTTTATCTGGGGATCAGCCTGATCGTGGAGGGGATTCAGGGGCTGACCTTCCTCCATCACATTGTGAAAACCATCCGGGCCACAGCCCCCATTGATGTGGATTATGTAGATCTCACCTGAGCATACCAAAATTTGTGGAGCGTATCGCCATAGATACGCTCCACTTTTTATCCAGAAAGAATCCGAACCCCACTTCCACAAAAACCGCCCGAACACGGTCTGTCCGGGCGGCTTCTCGATCAGATTCAAATGTCCTTTGGCATTACACCGTCTCGATTTTGATGGTGTTGGTATTTCCCTGGGGGCCATTGACCGGGCCGCCGGTGATAATCATGTTGTCACCAGGCTGAAGACTCAGCACAGCCTTAGCACTATTCTTGGCATAGTAGAACATCACGTCCATGTTGGGGAACTGCTCCGCCAAAACAGGGGTGACGCCCCAACTCATAGACAGCCGCCGCCAGATCTTCACATCGGTGGTCATGCCCACAATGTTCACAGGCGTACGGAACCGGCTGACCAGCATTGCCGTCTTGCCGGAGACAGAACAAACCACGATGGCCTTGGCATCCACGTCCAGTGCCATGGAGCAAACCGCATGGGACAGCTTATCCAGGTTGTTCGCCCCTTCATAGGGGGTGTTGCGATAACGGGTGACATAGTCATTGTGGTGTTCGGTATACTCTGCGATTTCTGCCATGGTACGCACCGCTTCCACAGGGTACTTGCCCGCAGCAGACTCGCCGGAGAGCATCACGCAGGAGGTACCGTCATACACGGCGTTGGCCACGTCCGAGATCTCCGCCCGGGTGGGACGAGGGTTCTGGATCATGGACTCCAGCATTTCCGTGGCAGTGATGACACGCTTGCCCAGCATCCGGCAGGTACGGGTAAGGTTCTTCTGAATATCCGGCAGACGAACAAAGGGAATCTCCACACCCAGATCGCCCCGGGCAATCATAATGCCCCCGGCAACCTGGCAAATATCCACCACATTGTCCACACCGGCCTGGTTCTCGATCTTGGCGACAATTTCAATGTCGTTGCCTCCATTGGCATCCAGCAGATCCCGGATGTCCTGGACGTCCTGTCGGGTGGAGACAAAGGATGCTGCCACGAAGTCCACTCCGTGCTTGATACCGAAGAGGATATCGGACTTATCCTGCTCGCTAAGGTAGGGGCCGGACATAACCTTGTTGGGGAAGGACATACTCTTCCGGTTGGACAGTTCACCACCCACCACGCACTTGCAGATGATATTGTGTCCCTTCACAGACTCCACCTGGAACTTCACCATGCCGTTGCACACGGTGATTTCCCCACCGGGGGCCATTTCTTTGTGGAGGTTGGGATAATTCACACTGACCTTGGTCTCATCGCCTTCCACCTCATCGGTGGTAAAAGTAAAGGTCTGTCCAGCCTTGACAGTGGTCTTTCCCTGGGCAAAGGTCTTGATCCGGTACTCCGGGCCCTTGGTGTCCAGCAAAATGGCAATGGGCAGATTCAACTTCTGGCGAACCCGCTTAATGAGCTCGATTTTCTTTTCATGCTCCTCGTTGGAACCGTGGGAGAAGTTCAGCCGAGCCACATTCATGCCAGCCAGGCACATTTGGGTCAGCGTTTCTTCATTTTCACTGGCGGGGCCAATGGTGCATATAATTTTGGTTTTTCTCATAACGTGTTCCTCCGTTATTGGTTTATCAAATCGGTTGCG
Source organism: uncultured Oscillospiraceae bacterium (assembly GCA_964604925.1). Lineage (GTDB taxonomy): Bacteria > Bacillota > Clostridia > Oscillospirales > Oscillospiraceae > Faecousia. The sequence goes on from CAZSAZ010000007.1 coordinate 13,625, forward strand.
TCGCTATTTTACTCCATTCGACGGTATGTGTCAAATGAAAAACGGCAAAGTTTTTCCCGGGGGAAGGAATGTTCCATTCTGTCCCCTTTCTCGCCAGATTCCCTTCCATTGTAAAGGGGCGAAAGGGATTTGTCAATCAATGGAGGGCACTTTCCTAAATTTTCAGATCCACGCGATAGGCCCGAAGCCAGAAATCCACTTGTAACAAATAGGCCAGGGTCTGGGGTTTGGCCATGAGCTGTCCATACCAGGGCCAGCTCATCTCCCCTTCCATCAACTTTTCCACCTCCCGGGGAGCAACCAAAGCCCAAAGGGGCGCATTTTTCTGTTGCAGTAGCCCCTCCATCCGGCGTATCACCCCCTGGAGATAGGCTGGGTCATGGGTCTTGGGATAGGGACTCTTTTTTCTCCAGAGAATTTCCCGGGGCAGCAAGCCTTCCCCTGCCCGGCGAAGCAGTCCCTTTTCATATCCCCCGTGGTCTTTCATGCTCCAGGGAACCCGGTACAGAAATTCTGCAATCCGCCAATCACAGAAAGGAACCCGCACCTCCAAAGAAGATGCCATACTCATCCGGTCTTTGCGATCCAGGAGGGTTTGCATAAACCACCGGAAATTCAGATTCACCATCTGTTTCATCCGGATTTCCTCCGCCGGTTGCCCCGGAAGAATGTCGCTTTCCTCCAAAGTCTGGTGATACCGACTCATCAGGTATTCCTGGGGGTGGAGTTTTTCTGCCAACCCCGGATGAAGCAACGCCCCTCGCTGGGTGGTAGACTGAGCCCAGGGAAACCCTTCCCGTTGCCGCACCTCGGGATCCCGGTACCAGGGATATCCCCCAAAAATCTCATCGGCACACTCTCCACTCAGGGCAACGGTCACTTTCTTGCGAATTTGGCGGCACAGCAGCAGCAACGAAACGTCCACATCTGCCATCCCAGGCAAATCCCGGGCCAGCGTGGCTTCCTCCATGGCTTCCAACAGTTCTTCCGGTGTCAGGACAACCCGATGTGGGTTGCAGGAAAGAAACTCCTCCATGATTCCCAAATAGTCCGAATCGGAATTGGGCTGAAACTTTCCTGGCACGAAGTACCGCTGGTTGTCTCGATAATCCACAGAAAAGGTTTGGAGTCTTTCCCCCTTGCCTGCCATTTCTCCTGCCGCCACGGCGCAGATCAAGCTGGAATCCAGTCCTCCGGATAAGAAACATCCAATGGGCACATCGGACACCAACTGTCTGCCAATGGCATCCTTCATCAAAGCCCGGACACACTCCACCGTTTCCCCAAAGTTCAGGGTATGTTCCCCGTCGGTTAGACGCCAATACCGTCGCGTGGTCAGCCTGCCGCCTTCCCACTTGGCCCAGCACCCGGGCTCTAACTCCCCAATTCCCTGGAATACTCCACATCCCGGTGTCCGTCCAGGCCCCAGCAGGAGAATCTCTGCCACTCCTTCTTCCCCCACAACCGCCGGAAACCCGGGATATGCCAAAATGGTTTTCAGTTCCGAGGCAAAGAGCAGCCCGCCCTGATACAGGCTATAAAATATCGGTTTGACTCCAATGCGATCACGGGCCAGGAATAGCCGTTTCTTCCCTTCCTCCCACAGTGCAAAGGCAAAAATCCCGTTGAATTTCTCCAAACAATCCATGCCCCATTGGGCGCAACTGTGGAGCACTACCTCCGTGTCTGAATGACCCAGAAACTGATGTCCCAGAGCAAGCAATTCCCGGCGCAGCTCCTGGGTGTTATACAGCTCCCCATTGTAAACCAGGGTATACCGCTCCTGTCCAAAGGAAAGGCTCATGGGCTGAGCCCCTCCCAAGGGATCAATGACGCTGAGCCGGGCGTGGAGCAGCGTCGCATCCCCCTGGGCATATTGTCCAAATCCATCCGGTCCCCGATGAGCCATGGTCTTTTTCATCCGCTCCACCGTTCCTGGTGGAACCGCCAAGGCGATCATTCCCGCAATTGCGCACATATCCATCACAATCCTTTCTTCGCTTCCAGTATATGCCCAGGAGCCACAGGTCGTTCCACTGGCACATTTCCCCCTCCGGGGACATATCCTATATCCGAACCAGAAAGGAGGAATCCCATGCGTACCATTGGTTATTTGCAAGCCAGAGCCTATACCTCCCGGGCGAAGTTGCCCCTGGAAGGAACCGCCGTGACTGTAGTGGATCCATCAGGTCGGCTTCTGGGGCTGCGTCTGACAGACTCCAGCGGTCTGACCACTCCCATCACCATTGAAGTCCCGGACAAATCCAACAGTCTTTCCCCACAAACCGGAAAACCGGTGGATGCCACCGTCAATCTTTATGCCCGACTAGATGGCTATGCCCAGATTCTGGTGGAGGACGTGCAGATTTTTGCTGATGTCGTCACTGTCCAGGATCTGCCCCTGGTGCCCCTGTCGGAGTTACCGGAGCAATACAATCCAGGGCAAGTCATTCTGACCCCACCCCAGAATTTGTGAAAGGAGGAATTGTGTGCCCACCGTCATTCCCTTTGTCCCGGAGAACATCACCGTTCATTTGGGCTCCCCCAGTTCCAATGCCCCCAACGTCACCGTTCCCTTTGTGGATTATGTGAAAAATGTGGCCTCCAGCGAGATCTACCCCACCTGGGAGATCGCCGCCCTTCGGGCCAATATCTACGCCATTGTTTCCTTTGCCCTGAACCGGGTGTACACCGAGTTCTACCGCAGCAGAGGTTATCCTTTTGACATCACCAACTCCACGGCCTATGACCAGTATTTTGTCAACGGCCGCAGCTATTTTTCCAATGTCTCCCGGATCGTAGATGACCTGTTCAACGACTATCTCCGCAGGCCCGGATTTGTGGAGCCTCTGGCCGCCAAATTCTGCAACGGAACCACCGTAACCTGCGAAGGCTTGAGTCAATGGGGAAGTCAGAATCTGGCCCAGCAAGGCTACAGCGATGTGGGGATTTTGAAAACCTACTATACCAATGTGGAAATTGTGGTGAACGCCCCCATTCGGGACATCCAATCCTCCTACCCCGGTACGCCCTTGCGCCGGGGCTCCTCCGGGCCCAACGTGGTGGTAATCCAGACGGAACTTAACCGAATTTCCCAGGATTATCCAGCCATTCCGAAGATTCCGACCATCGACGGAATCTTTGGCTCCCGGACAGAACAAGCCATACGGGCCTTCCAGCAGGTTTTCGATCTGGACGTGGACGGAGTTGTAGGCAACGCCACTTGGTATGCTCTGGTGCGACTATACACCGCCGTCACCCGGCTTTCCGAGCTGCGCAGTCAAGGTCAGCAATACTACGCCGTCTCCTGGGAATACCCTGACGCGGTGCAACAGGGCAATCGGGGGGAAAAAGTTCGCCTGCTCCAATATATGCTCTCCATTTTAGGGGAGTTTATCCCAGAGATTCCGCCCCTGGAGGTGGATGGAATCTTTGGCCCGGCTACCCGAAATGGGGTTCTGGCCGCCCAGGAATACCTGGGTCTGCCTCAAACCGGAGCCGCCGACGAGGAAACCTGGGACGCAATCTACGATCAATTCGCCGGCATTGAGAACACCGCCTTGCGCAGCACGGTGCGCTTTCCCTCCATCATCCTGGGAAATTCCCAGGGTCTTGCCGCCGACTATACCAACACATCCACACTGGAACAATTCCCGGGCAACGCCCTGCGCAGCGGTGCCCAGGATCCCGTCCGACAGGAGGTGGTACGATGAAACCCCAGGAATCCTTTGTTGGTCAGCCTATTCGCTCCCTGCAAACCATGCTCCGAGTCATTGCCCAGATCCATCCCCAACTTCCCAGTCCCATCCCAGACGGTATTTTCGGTGAAAAAACTGCCCATGCCGTGGCAACATTCCAGCGAAACTTCGGCCTGGGTGCCACAGGCGTGGTGGATCTTGCCACCTGGGACCGGGTGGTGGAGGTCTACCGCCAGGCTCAGGTGGAATCCGCTCCGGCGCAACCCATCCAAATCACCCTGCAACCCGGCCAGGTCATTCTTCCGGGGCAGTCCCACCCTGCTGTTCTGTTTGCCCAGTGTTTGCTGGATACCATTGGACAGTTTGTATCCGGCTTCCCCGATTTGGATTTCACAGGCGTTCTGGATCCAGCGACCCAGCGAGCGCTAGCTTTCTTCCAGCTCAGTGCCGGGCTTTCCCCCACCGGACATCTGGACAAAATCACCTGGCGGCATTTATCCCTCCAATCCTCCCTGGCCTTTGATCAGCTCAGCCACCAATGGGAGCAAGACCATCCCCAGGGAGCATGAATACTCTGTGAATAATCCATCTTTTTTCAGCCGGAACACTTGATTCACAGCCGGAACCGTCATATAATAGAACAAGATATGTGACAAAAGGTCACAGGAGGAAAAACAATGTTCATAAACAACTGGAAAAAAGAAGAGTGGAAACGAGAAATCTGCACGATTCCCAATTTGCTCAGCCTGTTCCGGCTGGTATTGATCCCGGTGTATGTGTATCTGTACACCCACGCTACTGCTCCCCACCACTACTGGATCGCCGGTGGAATTTTGGCCGTGAGCTGTTTGACGGATCTGGTAGATGGAAAAATTGCACGAAAATACAACATGATCTCCTCGGTGGGCAAGGTTCTCGATCCCCTGGCAGACAAACTCACCCAACTGTCGCTGATGATTTGCCTGAGCATCCAGCGCAAAAGTCTGCGGCTGATGCTGGTGCTCTTTTTGGCGAAGGAGCTATTTCAGCTTTTTGCCATGATCTTCGCTTTGGGACAGGGTAAGGCACTGGACGGTGCCCTCATGATTGGAAAGGTCTGCACCACCGTGCTGTTCATCAGCTTGATTATCATGGTGCTGTGTCCCTGGCTGGACGAATCTGTGACCAACTTCATAACGGGGGTGTGTTCCCTGTTCCTGGGAATTTCCTTTGTGGAGTATGTCCGAGCCTACTTCGGAAAGCACAAAAAAATTCAGGATTTGGAGAACTAAGCCATGCAAATGCCAACCCTTTATGAAATTCTTCCCATCGTCCGGCAGGCCGGAAAAGCCCTGACACGCCGGGTGGGTGCAGATCAAATTCAGGTCAAGGCCCCCCAGGATTTTGTCACTGAGGTGGATTTTGCCGTTCAGCAGACCATCTGTGACGCATTGAAGGAATCCTGGCCGGAGATTCAGTTCATGGGAGAAGAACGAGACAACTCGGACATCGATTTTTCCCGGCCCTACTGGGTACTGGATCCTGTGGACGGAACCACCAACCTGATCCACAATTTCCACCACAGTGTCATCTCCCTGGCCCTGGTCATCCACCATGAGCCCCAGTTTGGCGTGGTCTACAACCCATACTATGATGAGGAATTCACCGCCGTTTTAGGTGGTGGAGCCTACCTCAACGGCCAGCCCATCCACGTCAGCACTGTCCCGTCGTTGAGTCAGGCGCTGGTCTTTGTGGGGACGGCCCCCTACCGCCGCAACGAGATGGACGAAAACTTCCAGCGGATCCAGCGGGTATATCTGGCTGGTCACGATGTGCGCCGTTTTGGCTGTACGGCTCTGGAGCTGTGCTATCTGGCCTGCGGCCGAGCGGATGGCTATTTTGAGTTCGGCACCAAGCCCTGGGACATTGCCGCAGGATGGCTTATTTTACGGGAAGCCGGCGGTGAGGCCGTCTCTGTGGACGGTTCCCGTCCTCCTTTGGATCGGGAAAGTGCCATTGTTGCCACCAATGGCCGCTTCACCGAAGAACTGCGGAAGCTGATGTAATACCACAAAAAATCCACCGCATCCCAAACCCGGGATGCGGTGGTTGTCTTATGATGGGGTGGCGAATCGGAAGGGAACTCAGGGACGTCGTTGGGATCCAGCCACGCCAGATGCACCAAACCCGCTCCCTGTGTCTGCCCCGGAAAGGAAATTTGTCACGAGTACACCGTCGGATCATCCGGAAATATTTCCCCGGCATCGGTTCCCCAATTCCCTTTCTGTTTGTACTCCCATTGTATCATAGATTCCAGAACAATGGTGAACGATTTGTGAAATACTTATCACATTTCCGTTTCCAATCCCCCCTGTTTTGACGAAATTGTAAAAAAATCCGCCCAAACCTTCCGGTTTAGGCGGATTTGTTCGTTATTGCCGCTGATTTCGCACTTCCATAAACAGGGCCTCCACCAATCGGGTGGTATCCGGGTTCAGGAAGGTAAAACTACTGGCCTTGAGGAGTTTCTCCTCGTCGGGGTAAGAAACCTCCGAGGAAGCCACCTCCGGATCCAGATACTGCCGCGCCTCGTAAATGGGGGTGGAGTAGCTCACCCAATCCATGTTTGCGCCAGAGATTTTGGGGTCGCAGAGGAAGTTGATAAACAACTCCGCCGCCTCCTTCTCCTGACAACAGGTGGGGATGCACATGGCATCAATAAACAGGTTGAATCCCTGTTCCTCCGGGAGGTAGAATTTCAGATCCGGATTGCTCTGAGCCATGGTCAGATAGTCACCGGCATAATAAGGCGCAATCCAGGCCTCCTCATTTCCCATAATGGCGAAAATCTCATCCATGACATACTGCTGGAGTACCGGCTTTTGCTGACGCAACCGGTCGGCACAGGCAGTAAGCTCCCCGGCATCAGTGGTGTTCACGTCATAGCCCAGCATATACTGGGTAATGCCGAAGGCATCCCGGGAATTGCCAAACATCAGGATCTTATCGGTGTACTTTTCATTCCACAACAGCTCCCAACCGGTCACATCCACCTCGTCCACATACTTGGAGTTGTAGATGATGCCCACCGTTCCCCAGGTGTAGGGGACGGAATACCGGTTCTCCGGATCGTAGGACGTATTGCGGAAGGTTTCATCAATATACTGGTAGTTGGGAATGTTGTCATAGTCCAGCTCCAGAAGCATATTCTCGCTGATAAGACGGGCAATCATATAGTCCGAAGGGATGATCACATCCACGGTAATGCCACCATTGACCAGCTTGGAGTACATGATTTCGTTGGAGTCATAGGTAGAGTAGTTCACCTTGATATTGGGGTATGCCTGCTCAAAGGCTTCGATGATGTTCAGAGAATCATCGCTTCCATCGGCAATATACTGTCCCCAGTTATACACGTTGATGGTCACCTGCTCCTCCGGTCCGGCAGGAAGCTCCGTCACCGTATGCTCACTGTAGGTTCCCGGGGTTGTCTGGCGATTGCCCAGCGTAATGCCCAGACCCACCACCAAAGCCAGCACTGCCACAGCCGCCGCCACGGTTCGGACGATCCGTCGCGTGTTACGGTCGCTGACCCCTCTGGAACGGTTTTTCTTCTGCTCTCCACGCAACTGGAGCAGATTCATGATCACCATCAGAAGGAAAATCAGCACAAACAGTAGGGTGAACATGGCGTAAACCTTAGGCTGAATGGGCTTTTTGGTGTAGGAGTAGATTTCCACAGGCAGTGTGGTAAAATCCAGACCGCTGACAAAATAGCTGATGACAAAGTCATCCAGGCTCATGGTGAAGGCCATGATGGCACCAGTGACAATACCGGGCATAATCTCATGGATGGTCACTTGGAAGAAAGACTGCAACGGCGTACAGCCCAAATCCATTGCTGCATCCACCAGAGACGTGTCCATTTGGTGGAGCTTGGGCATGACGTTGAGCACCACATAGGGCAGGCTAAAGGTGATATGGGCAATGAGCAGCGTCCAGAAGGTCAGGCTCTCCCGATAGCCCATAAGCCGGGTTCCCACAAACACGAACAGCAGGCTCAGGCTGACACCGGTGACAATATCCGGATTGGTCATGGGGATATTGGTCAGGGTCATGGCTACTTTCCGCAGTCGGGGGTTCAGGTTGTGGATGCCCACGGCGGCCACGGTTCCAAACACCGTTGCAACGCCAGTGGACAGCACGGCCACCAGCAGCGAGTTACCCAGCAGGGTCAGCAGATTCCGATCCCGGAACAACTCCACATACCGGTTCCAGGTGAAGCCTTCAAAGTGGGTAATGTCCTTTCCCGTGTTGAAGGATGCCACAATCAGCACCACCATGGGAATATACAGGAAAATGAACATCAAAATGGTCAAAATTCGGTTGGCGCGTTTCATACGATCACACCGCCTTCCTCATCGTCTCCGGCGAACTTGTTCATGATGCCGGTGCAGACAAAGACCAAAATCATCAACACCAGACTCAAGGCCGCGCCCAGATTGGGGTTGTTGCCCTGTTTGAATTGGCGTTCAATGACGTCACCAATGAGCACCGTCTCCGTCCCTCCCAATTTCTGGGAAATATAGAAGGTAGAAACCGCAGGCACAAAGACCATGGTAATACCGGTGACGATGCCGGGCATACTCAAGGGAAACACCACCCGCAGAAAAACCTGCAACGTATTGCATCCCAAGTCCTCGGCCGCCTCCACCAGACGATGGTCGATTTTGACGATGGTGGAATACAGGGGCAAGATCATATACGGCAAATAGTTATACACCATACCCAGTACCACCGCCGAAGGTTTGCGAATCAGGGAAACCGTCTCAAATCCCAGCTTATGGAGCAGGGTATTGATGATTCCCGTGTCCTGAAGCAGTCCCACCCAAGCCAGGGTGCGCAGCAGGAAGCTCATGCACATGGGCAGCATCACCAGCATATACAAAAACTTCTGAGCCACAGGGCCCTGGTGGGCGATGTAGTATGCCACAGGATAGCCCAGCAACAGGCAACAAAAGGCCGCCACCACGGAATAGAGAATGGACTGCCAAAACACCGGCAGATACGTCCCCAGGTTTTTCAGATTATCAAAGGTGAATTGGCCGGTGGTGGGATCGGTCAGGGCATAATACCCCACCACACACAGAGGAATCAGCGTGAAGGCCACCATCCATGTCAGATAAGGAACCGACAGCAGCAAGGAGTTATTCTTCTTCATCGTCGGCGTCCTCCGTCAGCTCGTCATACTCCGCAGAATAAGACGAGTAGTCACCAAACATACCGGAATACTCACTCTTGTGCATGATGTGAATATCCTCCGGGTTCAGACGGATGCCGATAACCGCCCCCTCGGGATGGAAGTCCGTAGTCTGAATGAGCCACTTGAATCCCTTGACCTCCACGATGATATCGTAGTTCAGGCCCTTGAATGTCACACTGGCCACGGTACCGGTGAGGCTTCCCTCGTCCGGAGGCACGATGTCGATATCCTCGGGGCGAATGACCACATCCACCGGCTCGCTGGGCTGGAAGCCCTTGTCCACACAGCGGAAGGTCTTTCCGAAGAACCGCACTCGGTAATCCGACAGCATCACGCCATCCAGAATGTTACTTTCTCCGATGAAGTCCGCAACGAAGGCGTTTTTCGGTTCGTTATAAATATCCTCGGGCTTGCCGATCTGCTGGATCCGTCCTTTGTCCATGACGACGAT
>CAZSAZ010000008.1:0-22409 GCA_964604925.1 uncultured Oscillospiraceae bacterium
GGCGTTACCCGTTATCCTTGCCCTGCGGAGCCCGGACTTTCCTCACCTGGCGCTTTTCAGCATCCAGCCGCGGCTGTCCGACCTGGTAGCGTTCCTATTCTACTCCATTTGGGCTGGATTGTCAAATGTCTTGCAAATTCTTTTCTGGCAGGATATACTATAAAGGAGAGAATCTTTCATCCAATGGAGGTGTGAAGCATGGAAACTGCTTTTGAACAATATTTTTCTTCCCTTCAGGGGAAAACCATTGCAGTGCTAGGACTGGGAGTCAGCAATCGGCCGTTGGTAAAGCTACTGCTAAGCCACGGGTGCAGCGTCATCGGCTGCGATAAAACACCCCGGGAACAGTTGGAGCCTGAGGTGCTGGAACTGGAGGCATTGGGCTGCCAACTCCATTTAGGACCGACCTATTTGGAGCATCTGGATGCCCAGGTGGTGTTCCGTACTCCTGGGATGCACCCGGGGAATCCGGTCTTGTGCCATCTGCGGGAGCAGGGTGCCAAGATCACCTCGGAGATGGAGGTGTTTTTCGAGGTCTGCCCCTGCCACACCATCGCCGTTACCGGATCCGATGGAAAAACCACCACCACGACCTTGATTTCGGAACTGCTGAAGGCAGAGGGAAAGCGGGTTTGGCTGGGGGGAAACATTGGAACGCCGTTGCTGTCCAGTGTCCCGGAGATGAAGCCGGAGGATTATGCTGTGGTGGAGCTTAGTTCCTTCCAGTTGATGGATATGGAGCGCAGCGCCCAGCGGGCAGCCATCACCAATCTGGCGCCCAACCACCTGGACGTTCACAAGGATATGGACGAGTACATCCAAGCCAAGAAAAATGTCTACCGGTTCCAGAATCAGGATGGAATCCTGGTGGTCAACCGGGACAATGCCATTACCGCTCCTTTGGTGGGCAACGGACAGACCCGGTATTTTTCCCGGAAGGAGCCGGTGGAAAATGGAGTGTATTGCCAGAACGGTGTGATTTACCAGACGGTGGAGGGAAAAGCGGAGCCAGTGTTGCAGGTGAAGGATATCCTTTTGCCTGGGGTACACAATGTGGAAAACTACATGACGGCCATAGCCATGACCCAGGGGCTGGTATCCCGGCAGACGGTGGAAACCGTAGCCAAGACCTTCGGCGGAGTGGAGCACCGGATTGAGTTGGTACGGGTGAAGGATGGTGTCCGGTACTATAACGACTCGATCGCATCTTCCCCCAGCCGAACCATTGCCGGGTTGCGGAGTTTTCCGGAACAGGTGATTCTCATTGCCGGTGGCTATGACAAACACATTCCCTTTGATGTCCTCGGGCCGGAGGTTTGCAGTCATGTAAAACGGCTTTACCTCACCGGCGCCACGGCAGAGAAAATCTACCAGGCGGTGGTGTCCTGCGAAGATTATCGTCCGGGGCATCCGGAGATTATCACCATGGAGGATTTTGCCCAAACAGTTCAGGCGGCCGCGGCTGGTGCAGAACCGGGAGATGTGGTGCTGCTCAGTCCTGCCTGTGCAGCCTTTGACAAGTTCAAAAACTTTATGGTTCGGGGAAAAACATTCAAAAAACTGGTACAGGAGCTGTGAGTATGAATATCAGAACATTGACCAGGGCTGCCCGGAAAGCCTTGCCCCTGGAACATTGCGGAGCGGTGATTGTAGCCGCCGGTTCGGCCAGTCGCATGGGTGGCATCGACAAGGTGATGGCTCCGCTGAAGGGGGAGCCAATGATCGTCCACACCCTTCGAGCGTTTCAAAACTGCGACGCCATTGGAGAAATTGTGGTGGTCACCCGGGAGGATCTCATTGTCCCCATTCAGGATCTGAGTCACGAGATGAACAAGGTTCGGTGTGTGGTGAAGGGCGGTGCCAGCCGGCAGGAGTCGGTGGAATTGGGACTTAACGCCCTGTCTCCGGAGTGTAAACTGGCGGCGATCCAGGACGGAGCAAGACCCTTGGTGACCTGGGAGGTGATTGACCGGGTGGTGCGGGCGGCTCAGGCCTATGGCGGCGCGGTACCGGTGATCCCGGTGAAGGACACCATTAAGGTGACAGATTCCGGTCTGGTGACAGCAACCCCGAATCGGGCCACACTTCGGGCGGTTCAGACACCCCAGGCGTTTGATTTTGACCTGCTGCGGGGAGCACTGAAAAAAACCCGGGAGGATGGTGCGGAAATCACCGACGATTGTTCCGCTGTGGAACGGTTGGGGGTGTTGGTGCAGACCGTGGAGGGGGACGAACGGAATTTGAAGATCACGACCCCCATTGATTTGAAATTTGCAGAAATGCTGATGGAGGAACACACATGAGAATTGGACACGGATATGACGTCCATCGCCTGGTGGAAGGCAGACCGCTGATTTTAGGCGGTGTAAAACTGGATTATGAGCTGGGGCTGCTGGGCCACAGCGATGCGGATGTGCTGCTTCATGCGGTGTCTGATGCCCTTCTGGGGGCAGCAGGTTTGGGAGATATTGGAAAACATTTTCCGGATACGGATCCAGCCTATAAAGATGCGGACTCCTTGGAGCTGCTTCGGGTGGTGGCGCGTCGGGTAAAAGAGCAGGGCTATCAGGTGAGCAATCTGGATGTGACCATGATCGCCCAGAAACCCAAACTCCGGCCCCATATCCCCCAAATGGAGCAGAACATTGCCCAGGCGGTGGGCATTGACCCCAGCCGGGTGAACGTGAAGGCCACTACGGAGGAAAATCTGGGCTTCACCGGAACAATGGAGGGGATGCGCTGCCATGCGGTGTGTCTGCTGGAAGAAAAGGAGAGCAAGGAATGAAACTGGAAATTGGCAAAGCCGGAAAGGCCCAGTTTCTCCTGGGCTTCAAGAAAACCAACATTTTTGAGTACGAGACCAATGGCGTGGTGCTGGAACGGGATAAGGGCATCATTACCATGTATGTGGCAAACCTCCAGCGTGGAGAGATCTATTGCGAGATTACCCTGGGGGACAAGAAAATTCTGAAAACCAATAAATTTGTGGTAGCGGCCTACAGCCCGGAGATCATGCTCCTGGACGGCGGTGACATTCTGGCGGTGGTGGACTTTGACCGGAAGAAGGTGGCCATCAACAAGGACAATCTGGAAGTCAAGGGCTTCCGGGATTGGGCGGAATCTCCTCGCATGGAATGGGAGGATTCCTTTGTGGAATTGTTTGGAATGTCCCAGCCGGAGGAACCGGTGGAGGATGTGGATCTTTCCCTGGAGCCGGAGCAGACCCTTCCTGCGCTGGAAGAACGGGTCGACTCCTTCTGGAAGTGGTTTTCCAGTCATGAGGAAGAAGTGGTGGAAAAATGGGAGCAGGGAGGCGAGGTGGCTGAGACCCTGATTGCCCGCCTGCGGATCCAGCTTTCCATTGTGTTCCCCTATATCAAGGCAGAGCAGATGGATTTTTCCCTGACCCGGGAGGGAGATGGTTATGCCATCCGGTTGGAGCCCGGAACGGAGGAGGCGTGGCAGCAGGATGCCCAAGTCCTGTGGAATCGGATCCCGGAAGAACTGGCGATGCGCTGGCGGTGGGACGTCCAGGCGTAAGAACAAATTCCATACCATGAAACAAGAGGCAGCCGGGGTCGGCTGCCTCTTTGCAGTGGAAGGGGGAAAATTAACGCTTAATGTCAAAGCTCTGGTTCATTACCTCTTTGATGGTTCTGGCGTCGTCGGTGATGTTTGCATCGCCGTGGATGGTATGCTTGATGACGGAACTGGCCACAGCGAAATTGATCATATCCATGGGCTTGTAGGAACGCATCATGGCGTAGATCAGACCCGAGGCAAAAGCGTCGCCACCGCCAACCCGGTCGAGGATGTTGAAGGTGAAGAGTTTGGACTCAAAGGTGTGGCTTTCATACCACATATAGGCCTTCAGACTGTTTTGGCTACCGGAGTGGGCATAGCGGACATGGCGGGCAATGCACTGGATGTTGGGATAACGATGGATAAACTGCTGGAATACCTCATCCTGCTCTTCGTAGCTGGGCTGAAGGGGTACGCCGTCTTTCCAGTCGCCTTTGCTGTGGTCGGCTTCATCCTTCCAAAGGTGGTACGGCTCAATGCCCAGAAGCACATCCACATAGGGCAGACACTGGGTACAGTAGTCCCGGGCTTCTTCCCAAGTCCAGAGCTTGGAACGGAAGTTTCCGTCAAAGCTGGTAACCAGACCCAAATCCTTGGCGACTTTCAAACATTCCAAAATGAAATCGGCACACTTGGACCCCAGAGCAGGGGTAATGCCAGAGACATGGAGCCAGGTGTAGCCGTTGAGCAGGGCAGGAATATCCACCTTGCTCAGATCATATTCCGTGATGGCCGAGTGCTTTCGGTCGTAGGTGACTTTGCTGGAACGGATGCCATAGCCGGTTTCCAAATAGTAGGTGCCCAGACGATGGGTGGGGGTCTCTTCCGGGGTAGAGAGAATCACCGGGGTGCAGTGGACATCGTTGGAACGGAGCATCCGGATGGCACTTTTTCCGATGGAGTTGTTGGGAACCACGGAAAAGAAGGTGGAATCGATTCCCAGATTGGCCAGGGACAGGGCAATGTTTGCCTCGCTGCCGCCATAGGTGGCCTCAAATTCGTTGGCCATGCGGATCTTCTGGTAATTGGGGGGCGTCAGCCGGAGCATGATTTCACCGATGGTGATGAATTTGTGGGAGCTCTTGTTGGTGAGCAGAGGATTGTAGTGTTCCATGAAAAAGCCTCCTTAAATGGGATTCATGGGTCTATTATACGAGTGCAGTGGACATCGTTGGAACGGAGCATCCGGATGGCACTTTTTCCGATGGAGTTGTTGGGAACCACGGAAAAGAAGGTGGAATCGATTCCCAGATTGGCCAGGGACAGGGCAATGTTTGCCTCGCTGCCGCCATAGGTGGCCTCAAATTCGTTGGCCATGCGGATCTTCTGGTAATTGGGGGGCGTCAGCCGGAGCATGATTTCACCGATGGTGATGAATTTGTGGGAGCTCTTGTTGGTGAGCAGAGGATTGTAGTGTTCCATGAAAAAGCCTCCTTAAATGGGATTCATGGGTCTATTATACGAGAGTTTGTGGTGGATTTCAATAGAAGAAAATGGAAATTCAAAGAAAAATATGGTCAATATGAACGAAAAAGGTTTTCGGCCATCCGGCACACCAGGGACACAATGGGGGCATAAGCTGTCTTGGGAGGTTTTGCCGTATGAAATCTTATTTTATCACATTTCGTTCTATCACCTACGCCCAGCGGGGAGAGCAAGCTCTGAGCAAAGGAGGAATCAAATGCCGTCTGCGGCGCACACCCCGGTGGATGGAAGAACGGGGATGTGGATATGGTGTGGAGGCCAGTCTGGGAAATTTGGAGGAGGGGCTTCGGCTGCTGAAACGCCAGGGAATCCCCTGGCGCAAGACCTGGGCTATGGGCCCGGGGGGAGGAATGGAGGAGTTGAGGCCATGATCTATCTGGATCACGGTGCCACCTCCTTTCCCAAACCGCCGGAGGTGGTGGCGGCGGTGAAAAAGGCCATGGAAACCTGTGCCAACCCCGGACGGGGAAGCCATGCACCGGCGGAACAGGCGGCCCAGGTGGTGTTTCGGTGCCGGGAAGGGGCGGCCAAGCTGTTTTCCTGCCCAGTGGAGGGGGTGGTTTTTACCTCCAACTGTACCCACGGACTGAATATGGCGATTCGGACGCTGGTGAAACGGGGGGATCGGGTGGTCATCTCCGGATTTGAACACAATGCGGTGACCAGGCCGCTCTACGCCCTGGGAGCCCGGGTAACGGTGGCAGGAAGGCGGCTGTTTGACCCGGAGGATACCCTAAAAGCCTTTCGCCGGGCCCTGGTACCAGGGACTCGGGCAGTGATTGTCACCCATGTGTCCAACGTGTTTGGATACCGGCTGCCTTTGGATGAGTTGGCTCGGATGTGTGAAAACCGGGGGATTCCGCTGGTGGTGGATGGGGCGCAATCCGCCGGAATGATGGAAGTGAATATGGAAAAGCTGGGAGCTGCGTTTTTGGCTGTCCCGGGACACAAGGGGTTACAAGGGCCCATGGGAACCGGGATGCTCCTGTGCCGACAGGTGCCCAAGCCCCTTCTTTATGGAGGGACAGGGAGTCAGTCCATGCTTCCGTCCATGCCCGATTTCCTTCCGGATCGGGGGGAGGCGGGAACCTTGAATGTGCCGGGGATTACCGGACTGGATGCTGGGATTCGCCGGGTATTGGCCCAGGGGCCGGAGCGGATCGGCGTCCGGGAGAAGGCTCTGGGGGCAATGGCGGCAAAGGGATTGGAAGCACTGGGGATGGATGTCTATACTGGGGAAGGACAGATGGGAACGGTATCTTTTCGATCGGGAGAGGACTGCGAAGGAGGGGTGGAGGCTCTGGCAAACCGGGGATTTGCCCTTCGGGGTGGATTACACTGTGCCCCACTGGCCCATCGCTCTGCCGGGACGGTGGAAACCGGGACGATTCGCATGAGTGTGGGGCCGGAAACCACCACCGGGGAGGTGACGGCCTTTCTTCAGGCGGTGGAAACAACTTTGCACCCCTTCCGGAGATGATTTTTTTGCAGTTTTTCTCTTGCTATTGCTGGGGTTGTCCGTTATAATAATAAGGATAATAGGGTTGGTGTCCGGATTTTTCAAAAAACCGGTTTCACCACCTGGAAAGGCGAGGAAAAAGCCCATGGAATACCTACAGGAGTTCCAAAAACAGATTGCCAGCATGGTCTGGCAGGACTACCTGGATATCATGCTGGTGGCGTTCCTGTTTTACCACCTGCTTCGGGTGGTTCGAAATGCTGCAACCAAGCGGATTGTTCGGGTGATCTGTGTCTTGGTAGTGGTCTACTGGGGAACGGATGTTTTGAAACTGCATACCTTGAAATTCCTGCTGGATCAGGTACTGGCGGTGGGCTTCATTGCCTTGGTGGTGCTGTTCCAACCGGAGCTGCGCCGGATTCTGGATCGTCTGGGCAGTGTGAGTATTCGCAATCTGTTGAGCCAGGAGAAGAACCAGGAACAGATGGATCAGGTTATCTCCCAGACGGTGCAGGCCTGTGAAGTCATGAGCCGGGAGAAAATTGGCGCGTTGATGGTATTTGAGCGGCAACAGCGGCTGGATGAATACTTCAAAACGGGAACGGTCATTGACGGCATTGCATCGGAGCAGCTCATCCGGAACATCTTTTTCCCCAAGGCCGCTCTTCACGATGGAGCCATGATCATTCGTTCCGGACGGGTGACGGCTGCGGGATGCGTGCTGCCTTTGTCCGACAGCAGCCGCCTGAGTGCAGACTTGGGCACCCGGCACCGGGCAGGTGTGGGCATGAGCGAAGCCAGCGATGCGGTGGTGGTCATTGTCTCGGAGGAAACGGGAACCATCTCTGTGGCGGTAGGCGGAATGCTCAAGCGGCACCTTGCCCCCCAGACTCTGGAAAAACTGTTGCAAAAGGAACTGGGGAAGAAGGATGAAAGCGGCAAGCAGCCGGAAAATCCTGCACGGAGACTGATCCAGAAGATTTTGGGAAAGGAGGAACCGAACCATGAAGCATAATCGTCTGGGTTCGATCCTGCTGTCCCTGATGGTGGCTTTTGCCGCGTGGATGTATGTCATCACCTTTGTTAGCCCGGAGCAGGAGCGTCCCTATAACAACGTGCCTGTGATCTTGGAGGGGGAGAGTCTCCTGCGGGAACGGAATTTGATGATCGTTTCCGATACCGACCTGACGGTGCGCCTGGAGTTGAAGGGCAGCCGACAGGATTTGAACAACCTGAATTCTGCCAACCTGACCTTGACTGCGGACTTAAGCGGTATTTTTGAGGCAGGAGAGTATGATTTGGGCTACACCATCAACACTCCCGGCAACATTCCCAACGGAGCGGTGACGGTGATGCGCCGGGAGCCCAGCACCGTGAAGGTGGTGGTGGCAGAGCGGATTTCCCGGAACGTTCCTGTGAAGTTGGAATTTGTGGGAGAAACGGCCGAGGGATTCATTGCGGACAAGCCCCAGGCAGAACTGGATTACCAGGAAATTACCATCACCGGCCCCCGGGAGACGGTGGAGCAGATTGACCACGCCTATGTTCAAGTGGATTGCACCGACCGTACCGAGACCATCACGGAAAGCTATCGCTTTAGCCTCCGGGATGGAGACGGGAATCCGGTGGATGCGGCGATGATCACCACCAACGTGGAGCAGGTCAAGGTTCGGGTTCCGGTGTTCTTGACCAAGCGGGTTAATTTGGTGCTCACCGTCAATTCTGGCGGCGGTGCTACGGAAAAGACCAGCTCCATTGTGGTGGAACCGGCCTATGTGGATGTTTCCGGTAGCGAAAGTGCGCTGAAGGACTTGGAGCAGATTGTTCTGGGTACCATCAATCTGGGGGACATCTCCGATGAATGGGAGAAAACCTATGCCATTTCCATGCCTGAGGGCGTGACCAATTTGAGCAATCTGGAAGAAGCGGTGGTACACATCAGCTTCCCGGATTTGACCAAGAAAGAATTTACCATCACGGATATCAAGACCACCAATGTTCCCGAGGGAATGGTACCGGATTTGCTGACCAAGCAGTTGACCATCACCGTTCGCGGCCCCAAGGAACTGATGTCCAGCCTGACGGCGGAACAGATTTCGGTGGAGGTGGACTTGACCGGAGTGGAAAATACTGCCGCTGTGGAGGCAAAAATCACCTTCCCTGCTGCCTTTGAGGGCGTGGGTGCTGTGGGAAAATACAGCGTCAACGTGAAGGTGGAACCTGCACCGAAACCGGAGGAATAAGGAAAGCGTTATGGATCAAATCGTTCGGATCCGCCGGATCTTACCGGATGGGAAGGCGGAATTCATCAAAATCCGGGAAAGTGCCTGCTCCGGAGACTGCCACAAGTGTTCCGGTTGCGGCGCTGCAAAGGAGACCATGATCGAGGTGGCGGAAAACCCCATCGGGGCTGTGGCTGGGGATTTTGTCAATGTCCGTACGGACTCTGGGCAAATCCTGGGCATGGCAACGCTGGTGTATGTGCTGCCCCTAGTGCTGTTCTTCCTGGGCTATGGCCTGGGCGCGTGGCTGGGATTCGGCGGCGGTTTAGGCGGCGGAGTGGGATTCGTCCTGGGAATCGTCCTGATTATTCTGGGGGACCGAATCGCCCAGAAAAAGGTGCAAACGGTATATACCATTACAGGCTATGCCCCGGGCCAGGGGCATGGCAAATGAAGGGGAGAGACAAAAGCATGGTGAAAAGCATGACCGGCTACGGCCGGGCGGTGGAGACGGTACACGGCCGGGAGTTCACGGTGGAGATTCGTTCGGTGAACAACCGATATTTGGATTGCACGGTGAAGCTGCCCCGGGCAATCTCCTTTGCGGAGGATGCCGTCAAGCAGATGGTGAAGTCTGCGGTGTCCCGGGGAAAGGTGGACGTGTTCATCAGCATGAATTCTGAAGCCGGGGACGATGTTCGCATCAGCCTGAACCAGCCGGTGGTGGAGGGATATCTGGCGGCAATGCACCAGATGACAGCGCAATATGGCGTCCGGGACGACATCAGCGTATCCACCCTGGCCCGGATGAATGACGTGTTTGTGGTGGAAAAGCCCCAAACCGACGAGGATCAGCTGAAGGCAGACCTGCTGGACGTGGTGCAGCAGGCCTTGAAGGCCTACAACCAGATGCGTGCCGTGGAAGGTGCTGCTTTGGAGCAGGATCTGCGCAGCCGGGGGCAGACCATTTTGGATCTGGTGTCCCAAGTAGAACAGGCCGGTCCCAAAACCGTGGCGGATTACCGTCATCGGTTGGAGGAAAAGATGCGGGAGGTTCTGGAAAGCAAGTCCATTGACGAAAGCCGAATCCTTACCGAGGCCGCCATTTTTGCCGACAAGATCGCCGTAGATGAAGAAACGGTGCGTCTGCGCAGCCACTTGGAGCAGATGAACACCATGCTCACCAATGGCGGTGCCATCGGCCGGAAGCTGGATTTTCTCCTTCAGGAGATGAATCGGGAGGCAAATACCACCGGTTCGAAATGCTCTGATGTCCACATCGCCCGGATTGTGGTGGAGATGAAGGCAGAGTTGGAGAAAATCCGGGAGCAGACCCAGAACATTGAGTAAGACCTGGAATCAGGAAAGGGAAATGCCATGAAGCTGATTAACATCGGGTTTGGAAATATGGTAGCTGCCGGGCGGATGCTGGCGGTGGTCAGTCCGGATTCTGCACCCATTAAGCGGGTGATCCAGGAGGCCCGGGACCGGGGGATGCTCATTGATGCCAGTTACGGCCGAAAAACCCGGTCGGTGATTTTGATGGATACGGATCATGTGATTCTGTCTGCCATTGCCCCGGAATCCATCTCCGAGCGGTCGATGGACAAACAGGGAACGATTTACGAGGAGGAAGAGGCATGAGCAAAGGAAAGCTGTTTATCATATCCGGTGCGTCTGGAGTGGGAAAGGGAACGGTGATCGGCAAGGTGCTGGAGGCCCGTGGGGATGTGTCCCTTTCGGTGTCTGCCACCACCCGGGATCCCAGACCCAGTGAGGTGGATGGAGTTCACTACTCCTTCATTACCACGCAGGCCTTTGAGGAGTTGATTGCCCAGGATGCCCTGGCAGAGTATGATTTCCACAACACCACCTACTATGGTACCCCCACCAAACAGTTGCTGGAAAAATGGGAAAAGGGCCATGTGATTCTGGACATCGATCCCAAGGGTGCATACCAGGTTCGTCAGAGATATCCGGACAACACCATGATCTTCCTGATGCCCCCCAGCATGGAAGAACTGGAGCGTCGCCTGAGAAAACGGGGTGACACCAGTGAGGCTCAGATCCGCCAGCGGCTGGAACGGGCCAAATGGGAAATGGCGCAACGGGAGCAGTACGACTACGTTCTGGTGAATGACGACCAGGACCGTTGCACCCAGAAAATCTTAGACATCATTTCCGAAAAGGAACATGAATAATATTGGAGGAATAAAATTATGCTGTACCCCCCTATTGCAGACCTGCTGGACAAGGTCGATGGACGTTATCTTCTGGTGAATGTGGTGGCCAAGCGTGCCCGCCAGATTGCTACGGAGGCTCGGGTTTTGGAAGAAAATCTGCCGGAGAAGCCGGTTACCCTGGCCATTCAGGAAGTTGCCGATGGCAAGCTGACGGCAACCCTGAAAGAAGAGTATCTGAAGTAAAAGCCTGACGGGAGATTCCTGGCATTTGGTTGCCGGAAGAAGACCGGAACGCCGAGGAGGGAGCAAGGGCTTATGATTGCAAAAATCGCGGTTTCCGCCGCAACTTTTTCCATTGACAAGCCCTACTCCTACCGCTTCGGAGAAGATGCCCCCTTGAGACCCGGAATGCGGGTGATGGTTCCCTTTGGACGGGGAAATCGAAACTGCGAAGGCATTGTGCTGGCCGTGGAAGAAGGGGAGGAAGAAAAGCTAAAGCCGGTGCTCAAGGCACTGGATGATGAGGTTTTGGTAACGGAGCAAATGCTGCGACTGGCGGCGTTTGTCCGGGAACGGTATTTCTGCACTTTTTTTGAAGCAGTGCGGGTGATGCTTCCTGCGGGGCTTTGGTTCCGGGAAGCGGAACGGTTCCGGTTGCGGGACGGGGTTTCCTGGCGGGAGCTTTGCCAAAAGGAGCCGGATCAAATGGCACTGGGTACCCTGCTGGAACAGTTGGGTGGTTCGGTGGAGGAGCTTGCGCTGAGACAGGCGGTGCCTGATGGAGCCCGGCGGGAGCAGGCTCTGAAGGCCATGATGAAAAAGAAATGTATCCTCCGGGAATCGGACTTTCTGCGCAGAACCGGCGATAAGTCAGAGCGCATTGCGACGCTGGCCGCGTCTGCGGAGGAAGCCCTGGAATTTGCCTCCCATCGCCCCAAAAGTGCCGCAATGCAAAAGGCGGTGCTGGAGTTGATGGCCCAGGTGGGTTCCTGTGCCGTGAAGGATCTGTGCTATTATACCGGAGCCTCGGAGGCTACGGTGAAACGGTTGGAGAAACTGGGGTATCTGACCCTGGAACGGCGGCCGGTGCTTCGGTGCCGGGAGATTGAAGTCGTCCCTCCGGAACAACCCCTGGAGCTGAATGAGGAACAGGCGGCGGTTTTGGACGGGTTGACCGCCCAAATGGACGGGGAAACCCCTGGGGTGGCACTGCTCTATGGTGTCACCGGCTCCGGAAAAACCGCTGTCTATCTCAAACTCATTGCCCGGTGCTTGGAGCAAGGGAAAAGTGCCTTGCTGCTGGTGCCGGAAATTGCCCTGACCTCCCAGTTGCTCCATCTTCTGGCGGCTCATTTTGGCCAGGGGATTGGGGTGCTCCACAGCAGCCTTTCCCCAGGGGAACGGTATGACCAGTGGAAGCGGATCCGCAGCGGCGAGGCAAAGGTCGCCGTGGGAACCCGGTCGGCGGTTTTTGCACCCTGTGAAAACCTGGGTCTGGTGATCCTGGACGAAGAACAGGAGCATAGCTACAAATCGGAAAATGCCCCTCGATATTCGGCCAAAGAAGTGGCCATTTACCGGGGAAACAAGGAAAAAGCATTGGTATTGCTGGGCTCTGCCACGCCCAGTGTGGAAAGTATGTACCGGAGTAAAACCGGTCTTTATCAGCTTTATCGGCTGAACAATCGATTCAATGGACGGGCCTTGCCCCGGGTGGAAATCGTGGATATGCGGGAGGAGCTGAAAAACGGCAATGATTCCCCCTTCAGCGAATTCCTCCTGGATTCTCTCCGGGATAATTTGGCCCAGGGGAAGCAATCCATCTTGTTTCTCAATCGCCGGGGCGCTTCCCGAGCGTTGGTGTGTGTGGATTGCCGCACCAGTCCGGAATGTCCCCGATGCTCCAACCGGTTGACCTACCACAGTGCCAATGGGCGGATGATGTGCCACTACTGTGGATTTTCCCAGCCGGTTCCCAGTCGGTGCCCTCAATGTGGAGGGCCCATGAAGCCAGTGGGACTGGGTACCCAACGGGTGGAGGAAGTGCTGGCACAGGAATTTCCCAACACCCGGGTGTTGCGGATGGATGCAGATACCATCAGTGCTGTAAACACCCATGAAAAGCTCCTGACCCAATTCCGGGAGGAAAAAATTCCCATTTTGATTGGGACGCAAATGGTGGCCAAGGGGCTGAATTTGCCGGATGTGACTCTGGTTGGAGTGCTGGATGGAGACATGAGCCTTTATGCCGAAGGCTTCCGGGCTGGTGAAACCACCTTCGATATGCTAACCCAGGTGGTGGGTCGCGCCGGGCGGGGAAACGCCCCGGGGCGGGCGGTGATCCAGACCATGACACCGGAGCATCAGATCATCACCCTGGGGGCAAAGCAGGACTATGACAGTTTTTACGATTTGGAAATTGGTCTGCGCCAGGTGACCTTGGCTCCCCCCTTTGCAGACCGGGTGAATATCACCTTTTTGGGAGAAAATGAGGCAGCCGTCCTGCGGGGGGGGCAAGCCTTCCGGGAAAGTTTGGATGCTTGGTTCCGGGATGCGGGAACGCCGCCGGAGGCATACAGTTTGCTGGGCCCGGCTCCCTGCCCGGTGATGAAAATCAACTATCACTTCCGCTATCGGCTGACTTTGCGGTGCAAAGCGGATCCCCCAGTGCGGCGGACGCTGGCAACCCTGTTGCGGATGTTTTTGGCTGACCGAGCCAACCGTGGCGTGTCGGCCTTTGTGGATATCAATGGATATGACTAAAGAATCAAATGGAAGAAAGAGGTATCGTACCATGGGACTTCGTAGAATTCATACAGATCAGGAATCCTGCCTGCACAAGGTGTGCAAGCCGGTGACGAGTTTCGACTGGAAGCTGCATAAGCTGCTGGACGACATGAAAGACACCCTCATCGACGCCAATGGCGTGGGTCTGGCAGCACCCCAGGTGGGAATTCTCCGCCGGGTGGTTCTGGTGGACACGGGGGAGGAAATTCTGGAGCTGATCAATCCGGAATTGGTGGAGACCTCCGGAGAGCAGTACGGCGCAGAAGGCTGTCTGTCTGTGCCGGGGAAATACGGCTGGGTCAAGCGGCCCATGTATGCCACGGTGAAGGCTCAGGATCGCCATGGCAATTGGTTTGAAGCAGAGGGGGAGGAACTCATCGCCCGGTGCTTCTGCCACGAACTGGATCATCTGGATGGCATTGTCTATACCCAGGTGATGGATCGGTTCCTCACCGACGAGGAATACGAGTCCCTGTAACCGAATTCGGGGACGGAACTTGGAGGATATCCAATGAGAGTAGTCTTTATGGGAACGCCGGACATCGGCGCAACCTGTCTGAAACAGATTTTATCCAATGGATTCCAGGTGGTTGGAGTCTACACCCAGCCGGATCGACCTAAGGGACGGGGCATGAAATTGGTAGCTTCCCCGGTGAAGGAAGTCGCCCTGGCTGCCGGAATTCCCGTATTCCAGCCGGAACATTTCCGGGAGGATGAAACGGTGGAGCAGCTTCGGGCCTTGCAGCCGGACGTGTGTGCCGTGGTGGCCTATGGACGGATTTTGCCCCAGCGGGTGCTGGATATCCCCACCAAGGGGTGTATCAATATCCACACCAGTCTGCTACCCAAGTATCGGGGCAGTGCCCCCTACCAGTGGGCAGTGCTGGATGGGTTGACAGAAACCGGCGTGTCCAGTATGTACCTGTCTGCCGGAATGGATGCTGGAGACATCATCGATGTGGCCAAGACCCCCATTGGGGAAAATGAAACAGCAGGGCAACTACTGGATCGTCTGGCGGTACTGGGAGCGGAGCTTTTGAGCAAAACTCTGACTCGCATGAGCCAGGGAGAGGTTTCTGCTGTGGCCCAGGATGAAAGTCAGGCAACCTATGCCCCCATGCTGGATAAATCCATGTGCCCCATTTGTTGGGAGAAAACGGCCCATCAGATTCACAACCAGGTTCGGGGCCTTCATCCTTGGCCGGTGGCAACCACAGAGATTGACGGGACGCCCTTCAAAATCCACGAAACGGTTTTGGTAGAGGAGCAAACCGACAAGGCCCCGGGCACCCCCCTGGAGCTGACCAAGCAGGGGTTAAAAATGGCCTGCGGCGGTGGAACGGTGTTGGAGATCCGTTCTTTGCAGGCCCAGGGCGGAAAACGGATGGGAGCACCGGACTATTTCCGGGGCCATCCGCTGGAGCTGTGAGATGAACCCGAGACAGACGGCACTGGAAGTGCTCATTGGTTGCCGCAAAGAAGAAGGTTGGTCCAACGGCTTGATGAAGCGGCAGATCGCCCGGGATCATCTGGATAAACGGGATGCTGCCCTGGCCACACGACTGACCTACGGTGTCCTGCAAAATCGAGCCAAACTGGATTTTTATTGTACCCAACTGCTCACTGGACGGTTGAAGGATTTGCGGCCCGTGGTGCGGGATATTCTCCACCTGGGGTTGTACCAGATCCGTATGATGGACAAAATTCCTGCCAGTGCGGCGGTGAATGAATCGGTGGCGCTGGCCAAGCGGTACTGCAAAAAGCAGCCCCAGGCCCCCGGGCTGGTCAATGGCGTACTGCGCAATGCAGCGAACAAGACCGATTGGGTGGAGCCGGAGGATTTGCCCACCAAGTATTCCCACCCGGCAGGGCTGGTGGCCCTGTTCCGGAGTTATGTGGGCGAAGAACGCTTGGAACCCATGCTTCAGGCCAATAATGCTGCTCCGGATACGGTGGTTCAGGTGAACCTGCGGAAAACCACCCAGGAAGAACTGATGGCCCATTTGGCCCAGGAGGGGGTGGAGGCGAAGCCCCATCCCTGGATGAAGCACTGTCTGGTGCTTTCGGGAACGGGCAGTTTGGAACAGCTCCCTTCCTTCCAAAGGGGAGAATTTTATGTTCAGGATGCTGCCGCCAAGCTGGCGGTGGATTGCGCCGGAATCCTGCCTGGAAATGCTATGGTGACGGATTGTTGCGCTGCCCCCGGGGGAAAGAGCTTTGCCGCAGCCATGGCCCTGGGCCCGGAAGGAACGGTGTGTTCTTCGGATATCCACCTGCATAAGGTGGAACTGCTGAAAAAGGGTGCGGCCCGTTTGGGCTTTTCCCAGATTCATCCAAGAGCCTTCGATGCTACGGTCTTTGATCCAGCATTGGACGGACAGGTGGACTATGCCCTGGTGGACGTTCCCTGCTCTGGTTATGGCATCATTCGGAAAAAACCGGACATCCGGGAAAAGGACCCGGACACCATGGGGAATTTGCCCCAGCTTCAACTGGAAATTTTGAACAATCAGGCACGATATGTCCGCCCCGGCGGCGTGCTGATCTATTCCACCTGTACCCTGGTTCGCCGGGAGAATGAAGGCGTGGTGGAAAAATTTCTCAAGGGAAATCCGGACTTTGTGACCGAACCCTTGCCCCTTCCGGAGGTGTTCCCGAAGAATACCACCGGAATGTTGACCCTGGTTCCCGGGGAATATGATACCGACGGCTTTTTCATCTGCCGTCTCAGGAGAAAACCATGAACATCAAAGCCATGACCCTGGCAGAATTGACTGCAGAATGTAAGGCGATGGGGCTGCCGGCCTTTCGAGCCAAACAAGTATATACCTGGCTCCACAAAGGGGTCAGAAGCTACGATGAGATGACCAATTTATCCAAGGATCTTCGTCAGAAACTGGCCCAGAGTCATCCTTTCTATACCCCGAAGGTGGTGCGCAAGCAGGAGTCTGCCAAGGACGGTACCATCAAATACCTCTGGCAGCTTTCCGACGGAAACTGTGTGGAGACGGTACTGATGAAGTACCACTATGGCAATACGGTGTGTATTTCCACCGAGGTGGGATGCCGGATGGGCTGCGCCTTCTGCGCCTCCACCATTGGCGGTTTGGTGCGGAAGCTGGAGCCGGAGGAAATGCTGGATGAGGTTCTGTTTACCCAAGTGGACTCCGGACAGCCCATTTCCCATGTTGTACTGATGGGCATTGGAGAGCCCCTGGACAATTACGACAATGTGCTCCGGTTTTTGCGTTTGGTCAACAGCCCAGAAGGGATGAATCTGTCCATGCGGCACATTAGTTTATCCACCTGTGGCCTGGTACCCATGATCGACCGGCTGGCCCAGGAAAAACTCCAGATCTCCCTGGCGGTATCCCTCCATGGGCCAACCAATGAGATCCGGGAAAAGATCATGCCGGTGAACCGGGCATATCCCTTGGAGGAGCTGATTCCCGCCTGCCGCCGGTACTATGCCGCCACTTCCCGGCGGATGCACTTTGAATATGCCATGATCGATGGGGTCAATGACTCGGAAGAACACGCCCGGCAATTGTTGAGTCTGCTCAAGGGTTTGCCGGTCCATGTGAACATGATCCCACTGAATCATGTGGAAGAAAGTCCCCTGAAGCCCAGCTCCCGGGCTGCGGTGCTTCGGTTCCAGAAGTTGCTGGAAGAGGGGGGCATTACCGCAACGGTACGTCGAACCTTGGGGGGGGACATTGATGCCAGTTGCGGCCAGCTTCGCCGGAAATATCAGCAGGGCAGAAGCTAGTTTCATGTGAAAGGAGGCACGCCCGATGCAATGTTGGGGCCTATCGGATCCGGGGTGTGTCCGGACCCAGAATCAGGATACATTCCAGATCGTTTCGTTGGATCGGAACACCGTTTTGTGCGTGGTGTGTGACGGCATGGGCGGTGCGAAATCTGGCAATATTGCCAGTTCCCTGGCCATTGATGTGTTTGTTCAGGAGGTCAAACGGGTACATAAGCCTGGTATGACCGGTGAACAGATTCAGCAAATGCTTCGGGGGGGCGCAAAACTGGCGAATTTTACGGTTTATGACCAATCCAAGCAGGTGGAAGATTTCGGCGGTATGGGCACCACGTTGGTGGCGGCCTATATTGTGGGAAGAAAGGCCACCATTGTTAATGTGGGAGACAGCCGGTGCTACTGCGTCAACCGGGAGGGAATCCGACAGATTACCGTGGATCACTCCCTGGTTCAGATGATGATCCGCCGGGGAGAACTGACGGTGGAGCAGGCCAGGTATTATCCCGGAAAGAATTATATTACCCGAGCCATCGGCACGGAGCCTACGGTGGAGAGCGACATCTTTACCTGGAAGTTGGAGCGAGGGGATGCGTTGCTGCTGTGCAGCGACGGACTTCATGGCATCCTGGATGACCAGGAGCTCCTGTTTGAGGTGGTTCATGGAGGCAATAAGGCAAATTGTTGCCAGAGATTGCTGGATATTGCAAAGAAGCGGGGGGCCCCCGACAATGTAACCAGCATTTTGGCTCTGGCGTGACAGCCGGAATATGGAAGGAGAAGGATTATGGATACCGATAAGTACATTGGCCGGCTGTTGGACAACCGGTACGAAATATTGGAAGTCATTGGCACGGGCGGCATGGCTGTGGTCTATAAGGCCAGATGCCATCGCCTCAATCGCCTGGTAGCCATTAAAATACTAAAAGATGATCTGTCCCAGGACGAGGAATTTCGTCGCCGCTTTCATGCGGAGAGTCAGGCAGTTGCCATGCTCAGTCATCCGAATATTATGTCGGTATATGACACCTCTGCCACAGATGAGGCAGATTACATTGTGATGGAGCTGATTGATGGCATCACCTTGAAGCAGTACATGGAGAAAAAGGGTGTGCTGAATTGGAAGGAGACCCTCCATTTTGCCATGCAGATTGCCAAAGCCCTGGAACACGCCCACAGCCGGGGAATCGTCCATCGGGATATCAAGCCCCATAATGTGATGGTGCTGAAAAACGGTTCGGTGAAGGTGACGGATTTCGGCATTGCCCGGATCATGAGCAAGAGCAACACCTTGACCAAGGAGGCACTGGGTTCTGTACACTACATTTCCCCGGAGCAAGCCAAGGGCGGTCGGGTGGACAACCGATCGGATCTGTATTCCCTGGGCGTGGTGATGTATGAAATGATGACCGGCAGACCGCCCTATGATGGGGAGTCTCCTGTGGCGGTGGCCATTCAGCACATCAATGGCGGGGCTCAGATGCCCTCGGTGCTGAATCCCAACATTCCCGGAGGCCTGGAACAGATCATCATGAAGGCCATGGCCCAGGATCCCAACGATCGGTACAATTCGGCCACGGAACTGCTGTATGATTTGGAAGAGTTTCGGAAGAATCCCAGTATGCTTTTTGATTTTCACAACACGCCTTTGGATGACGTGAACCGGGTTCGGGGGATGGCATCCCAGCGGGGGGCGGCATCTGCCGGAATGGCTCAACCGAAAACCACCGCAGAGCGAGTGGCTGGAGCCAGAACCAGTCAAGCCAGCAGACCGAACCTGCCCCGCGCGTCGTCTGACACGACCCGTCGGGATGGAGAGCGAATGGTGGAGCATCGCACCAGTCCGGATCGGACGGTGGAAAGCCAACGGCGCAAAACCCGTCAGCAGCAGGAGGAAATGGAGTCGGAGCGGAACCGCACCATCACCATTGCGGTGGCGGCTTGCTCGGCCATTGCGGTGTTTGCCATCATCATCTTTCTCATCGTCCTTCTGAATGGAGGGTTGTTCTCTGGTGACAGCACCACGGTGCCAGTGCCAAACCTTTTGGGTCAGGTATACCAGGAGATGGATGTGAGCAAATATCCGGACTTGGAAATCATGTTGGCAGATTATGACAACAGCGACACCTATGAGCCGGGACAGATCATGGATCAGACCCCCAAATCCGGGGAACAGGTTGCGACCGGAACGAAGGTTCGGGTCTGGGTCAGCCTGGGACCGGAACAGGAGGCACTGCCCAAGATTGAGGATTTGAAGAACATGACCGAAGAGGCAGCGAAGAACTACCTTCGAGCCGTGAGCGATACATTGATCCCCATTGTGCGCCAGGAAAATTCCGACGAGGTGAAGGAAGGATTGATTATCCGGACAGAACCTGTTGCCGGAAGCCAATTGGTGGAGGGACAGACCATCACCATCTACATCAGTTCCGGCCCGGAGCAGGTGATGAAGAGCGTACCCAATGTGGTGGGAAGTGATGTGACCAAGGCTTTGGACATCATGGTGCAAAATGGGTTCGAAAACACCTCCATCAAGGAAGAGGACAGCATCAAGCCGGAAGGGGAAGTGTTGCGTATCCAGGATGCCAAAGGCAACCGCGTTACCCCCAACACCCAGTTGGATGTGACCACGGAATTGATCCTTTACTATTCCTCCGGAGAGATGTATGCCCAGATGCCTGCCATCAACTCCAGCGACACCTATGCAACCGCAAAAAGCCGCCTCAATGAGATTGGTTTCCAGAACATTGACACCCAGGAAGAATACAACAAGGAAATTCCCGAGGGGCATATCATCCGTACCAACATTCCCCAGGGAACCAAAATTGAGATCAATACCACCATTGTTCTGACCATCTCCAAGGGCCCGGAGCCTACGGAACCTCCCACCACCCAACCGAAGGAAACGGAGCCGGTGGAAGTGACCAAGTCAGTGGTGGTGTCCCTGCCCACGGATCGGACGGAGGCATACAAACTCACCATCATGCTGGGATCCGGGGTGACGGTGCTGAACGATTTTGAAGTTCAGCCGGGAACCGAGTCCATTACGGTTTCCATGACCGGTTCCGGGGTGGCATATTACGAGGTTTATATCGACGGAGAATACATTCGTTCGGAAAAGGTGGATTTCAGTGCTTAAAACCCAAGAAGGACGGATCATCAAATCCCTTTCGGGATTTTACGATGTCCAGACAGACAATGGCGTGATTACCTGCCGGGCCCGGGGCCATATGCGCCGGGGGGAGCACCCTCTGGTGGGGGATCAGGTGGAAATTAGCGTGGAAAAGGGAAAAGGAATGTTGGAGCGCATCCTGCCTCGAAAGAATCGCTTTGTGCGGCCTGCGGTGGCCAATCTGGATCTTCTGGTGGTGTTTGCAGCCAATGTCAACCCAGTGACGGAGCCGTTCCTGATTGATCGCGTGGCAGCCATCGCCGGCGACCAGGAGGTTCCGGTGTGTCTGTGCGTGAACAAATGTGATATGGAT
The DNA here is from genome assembly GCA_964604925.1 of uncultured Oscillospiraceae bacterium. Classification (GTDB taxonomy): domain Bacteria; phylum Bacillota; class Clostridia; order Oscillospirales; family Oscillospiraceae; genus Faecousia. The sequence continues at coordinate 20,970 of CAZSAZ010000008.1, forward strand.
CCAGGGGATGATTTGGCGAAAATCTACCGGGACGCAGGATATCCCGTCATTCAGACCAGTGCAGAAACCGGTCTGGGGGTGGAGGAACTGCGAAGCATCCTGTCGAGGAAATTTGCCGCCTTTACCGGAAATTCTGGCGTGGGGAAAAGCAGCATCCTCAATGCCCTTGCCCCTGACTTGAAGCTCCAGGTGGGAGAAGTCAGTGAAAAGCTGGGGCGGGGACGGCATACCACCCGCCATGTGCAGCTCTACGCCATTGGGGACGCGCTGGTGGCGGATACACCGGGGTTCTCCAGCTTCGACACTGACCAGATGGATGTGATTCTGAAAGAGAATCTTCCCTATGCCTTCCCGGAATTCGGGGCCTATTTGGGACAGTGTCAGTTCCGGGATTGTTCCCATCGGGCGGAGCCGGGCTGTGCCATCACCCAAGCCCTGGAGGAGGGGAAAATCGGCAAAAGCCGGTACCAAAGCTACCTGCGGCTGTATGACAAAGCTGCCCAGATCAAAGAGTGGGAGCTGAAATAAAATGAGCAAGATGCGCCTAGTTTTTAGAGCTGGGCGCATCTTCTATTGCAAATCTTGCTAAAATTGGAAAGTAGGTCAATTTCTGCAAAGTGACGAATTTACATGGATTTTTTTGTGGTTTTTTCTGAAAAAAGGGTTGACATACCCGGCACGGTGTGGTACTATATGGGTGCACGTGTGGGAGTGCTATGCGTGCAATGCGATGATGCAGGAGATTGCGTCGAAAGGCGGTAACTTCTGCGGAGTATGTCCGGTCATCGGGCGGCTGAACTGTTCTAGTTTGCGTTCGCGTATATCGCTGCGCCCTGGATTTAGGTCGGCCTCGGTCGGCCATTTTTCATGGCTCGGAGTGATACGCACGGAGGCGCGGACAAAACAGTTCGACCGTACCCAGGCACAAATGAAACTGAGTACGTTTTCAAGGAGGAAAACAAACCATGGCAAACAACGAAATGATCCGCATCCGGCTGAAGGCTTATGATCACCAGCTGATCGACTCCAGCGCTGCTAAGATCGTGGAGACCGCAAAGCGCAACGGCTCTGCTGTTTCTGGCCCCATTCCGCTTCCCACCAAGAAGGAAGTTGTTACCATCCTTCGCGCTGTGCATAAGTACAAAGACAGCCGTGAGCAGTTCGAGCGGAGAACCCACAAGAGACTGATCGATATTCTCAACCCCAATCAGAAGACCGTCGAGGCTCTGATGAGCCTGGATCTGCCTGCTGGCGTTGAGATTGAGATAAAGCTGTAATTATACGTAACAACGCAATTGCAGCTGCCCGCACTGTCTGGCATCGGGCGGACGGGTCACGTTGGCAAAGAAGTCCCAATGCTTCCGCGTCAACCAATAACCTATAATAAAGGAGAAAACCAAAATGCAGAAAGCAATCATCGGCAAGAAAGTGGGCATGACC
>CAZSAZ010000009.1:0-19524 GCA_964604925.1 uncultured Oscillospiraceae bacterium
TCTCTGCCGAGCGCACTTGCTAATTTCATCCCTTCCTGCATAACTGACGGAACAAAGGCGGAATACCGCCGTGGAGTGCAGGAACGAGTGCCGACCGTCTGGGCAATTCAGTTCCTTGGAGCTGGATTGCCCTTTTTTCACCCATCCTAAATTGTGAGGTAATTCATATGAAACGGATGAAACAACTTTCAGAAAGCAGCTTTCTCAAGCTGACCTTCACCTGCCTGAGTCTAAGCTTTGTCCTGGCTGCCTTTGTCATGCCCGACCGGAGCCAGATGCTGTCCGGGCTGTGGCAAATCATCAGCCAGCCTGGCAAAATCTCCACCAATGACTTCGCCCTGGGCGGTTATAGTGCCACCTTCCTGAACATGGGTCTGGTGGGGCTGTGTTTTGCGGGGCTGTTTTACCTGCTGAAAGCAGAGGCCAACAACGTCTCTACTCTGGCTTTCCTGCTGACCCTGGGCTTCAGTTCCTGGGGAATCACCGTGGTCAACATCTGGCCCACCGTGCTGGGTGTGGTGGTATATTGCCTGGTGAAGAAAGCCTCCCTGAATCAAAACATCAACGCCATGATGTTCTCCACCGGAATTGCCCCCCTGATCACCGATCTGCTGGTACGCTATCCCCAGGATGCGGTGGTGGGTTTCTCCTGGACTGGCCTGTTGGTGGCTCTGTTGGTGGGGCTGTTCATTGGCTTCACCCTGCCCGCAGGGCTAACCCATGCTCCGGCGGTTCACAAGGGGTTTGACCTCTACTCTGCCGCCGTGCCGGTGTGCTTCACCGCCTTTTTCCTAAACGCCCTGCTGTATAAAACTCTGGGCATTTCTCTGCCTGCTGTCACATCGGATCTCACCATTGCCTCCCGGGGAATCGTCAACGGATTCTGTCTGGTGGTCTTTGGGGGATGCGTGATTTTGGCTCTGGCACTGGGATGCAAACCCAAAGAGTATCTTGCCTTCCTCCGTTCTGACCACCATGTCACAAACGTCAGTAGCACCTTTGGCCCTCAGGTTTTTCTGCTGAACCTGGGTGTTTATGGTCTGTTCATTCTGGTATACTACAACCTCATTGGGGCATCCTTTAATGCCGTCACCTTCGGCATCCTTTTCTGCATGGTCTGCACCTGCAACTCCGGATCCCATCCTGGAAACGTTTGGCCCATTATGCTGGGATACGTCTTAGCATCCTGGGTATGCGCCTGGCTGTCCAGCCTGGCCGGTGGCGCATTTGCCACCCCTATCAACGCCCAGGCCATCGCTGTTGGTCTGTGCTTTGCCAACGGTCTTAGCCCCATCTCCAGCAAATACGGTTGGTTCTGGGGCATGGTTAGTGCCATGATGCACTATGCCTTGGTCACCTCGGTTCCCAATCTTCATGGTGGTTTCTGCTTGTACAATGGCGGCTTTACCGCAGCCGTGATTTGTGTGCTCCTGGTACCCCAGTTGGAGCGGTTCGTTTCCGCCAAAGCCACCTCCCAGTCCTGACACACCCACCCAGTTTTCCCCTGCCCACCCGGCAAAAACCGGGTGGGCATTTTTCCGGAAACCACTGGACAACACTTCAAGGGTGTGGTTTAATAGAGTTACCCATTTCTCAGGAGGAATTGATCCCATGACACGATTGCGCCAGTTATCCGAACGCAACTTTCTGAAGCTCTTTTTTCTCTGCTTTAGCAGCAGTTTTCTCCTTGCCGCCTGCTTCATGCCCGATCGGGCCGATATGCTCCCCGGACTGTGGCGAATTTGTTCCAATCCCACCCTATCTTCCACCAGCTTTTTCTCCATTGGTGGGTATGCCGCCACCTTCCTCAATATGGGTCTGGTGGGGATGATCTGCACCGGACTATATGCCCTGCCCGGAGAGAAGCCCACCTCCACTTCCACTTTGGTGACCATCCTCACCACCGGATTCGGTGCCTGGGGCATCCATATTCTAAATATGTGGCCCACCATACTGGGCGTGGCTGGATATTGTTTGATTCGCCACAAGCCCCTGGGTTCCCAAACCAATGCCATGCTGTTCTCCACCGGTCTTGCCCCCTTCATCTCGGAGCTTCTGGTGCGCTATCCCCATGATGTGGTGGTGGGATTTACACCTGATGGCATTGCCCGGGCTTTGGTTGTTGGCTTTGTGGTGGGATTTTTTCTTCCCGCCGGACTAGAATATTCTCCCAAAGTTCACAAAGGCTTTGATCTCTATTCCGCCGCTCTGCCTGTGGGCATGACCGCATTTTTGATGCAGGGTTTTCTCTACCGTTCCATGGGCATCGACATTCCCGACTCTGTTTCGGATCTTTCCGTCGCTTCTCCACAGATTGTCAACACCTTCTGTGTTCTTCTGTTCGCTTGCTGTATTCTGTGGGCTTTGATACTGGGATGTAAGCCCAGGGACTATTGGCATTTGATTGCTGACCCGGAGCTGGTAACGAATTTCTCCGCCACCTATGGCAATGCCGCCATGCTGATGAACGTAGGGCTATATGGGCTTTTCATCCTGGCCTACTACAACTGGATCGGTGCCACATTCAACGCCGTCACCTTCGGCGTGATCTTCTGTATGCTGGCCACCTGCAACTCTGGCTCCCATCCCGGAAATATCTTCCTCATCAACATCGGCTATGGTCTTGCCTCCAAGCTCTTCCAATTTCTCGCTCCCCAGGTTGGAGGCGCGTTCACCCAATATCTTCACAGCCAATCCATTGTGGTGGGCCTGTGCTACGCCAACGGCCTGAGCCCGATTTCCGATGAGTACGGTTTTGCATACGGAATTCTGGCAGCCATGCTTCACTTCTGCATGGTCACAACGGTTCCCTCTCTCCACGGTGGAATGTGCCTGTATAATGGAGGCTTCACCGCTGCACTGGTGTGCCTGCTGTATATTCCCTGCCTGGAACATTTGACCCAGCCCAAGCTCCATCGGAAGAGAGCCTTCCGGTTCACCCGCAGCACCCCCAAATAACACCAACCCCCGGCATCCAAAACGGATGCCGGGGTTATCATATTCTCAATCAGGCCATCTCCAAATCGTCCCGGTCGAAGTCCTGGATGCGCTGGTCATAGGCCTGGCGCAGTGCTTCCTCACAGGGGAGCTTTTCCACAGGGGCACCCAAGGTTCCCAGGAACCAATGGGCAAAGTCCGGATTGCCCACCAGAAGAGGGCCGGACAGATATGTGGCAATCACCCGGCCAGAGCGAATTCCCTCCAGCTTGCTGTTGGGATTTTCCCCACCAAACACCAACGCATGACCCAGTGCAATGTCCTCGGTCAGGCCATAGGTGTGGGAGAACCGGCTGGTGAATCCCTGTAGCTTCATCCCCTCAAAGGAGATGAGCATCAGGCTGTTGAAGCGGTTCGGCGTCTGGCGCACCGCATAGGTATCATACAACCCCAGGGCAGGAACCTTCGACCCATCCTCCCGCTGGATGTACTGTCCCAGCAGTTCCATGGCGTTGCCCACCACCAAGAACAGGGTTTTCCCCTCCTTGGCCATGGCGGCAATGGTCTGCTGGTAGGGCATCAGCCGGGACAACACCAGTTCCTGGCTCTGCTCGCTCATGGAGCACAGATACACCAGATCCACATCCCCATCCAAAAAGGCGGGACGATCATTCAATCCGGTATGGAGGAACTCCGCCTGGGGCAAACACTTTTCCAGGAACATCATGTTCCCCTTGTCCCCGTACAGGCAGCACAGGTCGGTATACAACACTTCAATTCTCACTTGTCGCCCTCCATAATCCCCAGGAGCTTTGCCTTCATCTTGTTGGCCAAATCCAATGTGGTACAGTCAAAGATCAGGTAGATCTTCTCCACCCCTTCCCGGTTGACGTGCTCCATGGCTTCCATCTCATCCATGACACACAGAATCTTTTCCTCCGGGAAGCCGGCCAGCATTAACCGCGCTTTGTGGTCATAGCATCTGGGGCCGGTGATGAGCACCTGCTTGATGTTGTCCCGGCACAGTTGCTCATATTCCACATCCCAGATCCAGCCCATGTACTCTACGCTCTTTCGCCGGTCAAAGGGATCATCCATGTCCAGGATCACCGTCTTGTTCTCCGGCGAATTGGCCACCACATCGAAGTTCCTGCTGACAGAGACGGAGTTCTGGCCCTTACCCATAGACATGACCAAACTCAGATCTCCCACCTTGGTTTCATTAAAGCGAATATCCGGCAGATGGATGGTATCAAAGGCCCGTTCCATGGTCTGCTCCGGAGTGCCGATTTGATCCAGCAAGGCCAAAATGGCCATCTGGTTATACACATTGTGCATCATGTCGCTAATCAGGGTATAGGTATGCTGGGTTCCGTCCACGGAAACGGTGAGCTTTTTCCCCTCGCCATCGATGGTCTTAGCCAGGTACTGTGCCTCATGGGAACGGAAATCGCAGTCCGGGCAGGAAACCTTACCGATGTGGTTGTACCGCAGATAGGCATACTGGAGTTTTGCGCCGCACTTGGGGCAAAGGGTATTGTCTGCAATCAGGTTGTAAGGCTCCGTGTGATCCCCGGGCTGGCGATCCACACCAAAGAATACCCGCTGATTACCGGGACGAAGCTGGCTGGAACAGGTGCAGTCCGCATTGAGGATCAGCTTCACCGTCTCGGGGCAATAGGTGTCGATGATGCTGAAAATATAGTCCGTGTGGGCATTGCGCTTCAGGGTGTCCCGGGAGAGGTTGGTCACGATCATATAGTCCGGCTTCAGGTGGGGCAGGATCAGCCGGCTTGCCCGCTCATCGGTTTCAAACACCGTGGCATCCACCACACATTTTCCCATCCAGCTCAAGCTGTTGACCAGATTGGTCACACAGCCGGGGACGATGTTGGAACCAGCCCGGTTGCTTACCACCTTCCGTCCCGTAACCTCCAGTGCATCGCTGAGCATATTGGACACAGTGGTTTTCCCATTGGTTCCGGTGACACAAATCACCAGTTTGGCTCTGGGAGCCAAATCCATAAAATTGGGGCAGATCTTCAACGCCACCACGCCGGGATTGTGACTGCCCTTCCGACCAAGGAGCCGGATGATCTTCCCAGTGAGTTTCGCTGCGATCACCGCCAGATGAAAACGAAATTTCGCCATAATGGATCTTCCTTTCTTCAAAATCGTTTTTATTTTACTCCCAAACCCATATGATGTCAAATACATTTCCCGCTTTCCGGGAAAAGCCGAAGAAATTCATAAGAATTCTTAATTCTACACCGTTTGATTGCTTTTTGATTTTTGCCTTTTTATAATAAATAGGAAGAAACGAAAGAAAAGAGGCTCCATCATGGCTTATATCCCCACCCCATCCACCCCACCGGATGACACATCCCCCTATTCGAATCCACCCCATGTCAGACCCAGAAAACGCCACGAATCCCCCGCCCAACGGTTCTTTCGCCGGATGCGGCGAAATCGATTCTGGTTGCTGCTGTACCTGTGGGTTGCCGGAGCATTACCGGAACTTGTGCTCCATTGCGCCACCTGCAAAAGCCTTTCGTCCCTGTTTTCCCCTGGATTGATTCTGGGGCCACTGTTTGCCTTGGCGGTGGCCATGGGACTGTTTGTGGTATGTACCGCTTTGCCCCGTTCCGGCCTTAACCGTGGCATTTCCCTCGTCTACAGCATCCTCGCCTTTGTTTTCCCGGCCTCCCAAGTGGTCTATTACCGGATCTTTGGCACCTTTTACACCCTTTACTCCATGGTCAACGGTGGCGCCGCCTTCCAATTTTTCTCCACCATCCTTTCAGCCCTGTTCCGTTGTCTTCCGCTGATTTTAGGGATGGCTCTGCCTCTGGCGGTCTTTCTGGTTTTGGGAAAACGGGCTTTTTCTTTTCTGCCACTAAAGCGTTGGCAGGATCATATTCCCATGATACTTACCTGTTGTGTGTTGCACCTTCTGCTGGTTGTCAGTCTGCCCCTGTTCGGTGGAACCGGGGATACCTCTGCCTATGGTCTGTACCACCATGCCGCCGACTCCTACGCCAGCGTCAATCAACTGGGACTGTTTACCACCTTCCGGTTGGATCTTTCCCGAACCATGTCTGGAAAAAGTGCCTCCGGCTCCATTGTTCTGACTCAGCCCGTGGGGAATGACGAGACCCTGCCGATGCAGACGGGGGAAACCTCTCCCACCGAAACTGAACAGATCCCGTCGGCACCGGTCTTTGGAATCAATCAGTTGGATCTTGATTTTGATGCTCTGGCTTCCCAGGAGACCAACTCAGATATCCGGGAAGTCCACCAATACTTCTCCAACCGAACTGCTTCGATGAAAAACGCCAAAACAGGCTTGTTCCAGGATTGCAACCTGATTTTGATCACCGCCGAGGCCTTTAGCGACCTGGCGGTGGATCCTCAGCGAACCCCCACCCTTTACAAACTCATCCATGAAGGGTTCTATTTCACCAACTACTATGTCCCTGACTGGGGCGTTTCCACCACTGACGGAGAATACGCCCACCTCACCGGCACCATCCCCAAGGACGGGGAATGGAGCTTTGAAGCATCCGTGGGCAATGCCATGCCCTTGACCATGGCCCAGCAATTGATCCGCAAGGGCTACAGTGCCTATGCTTACCACGGCCATACCTATGACTACTACGAACGGGACTCGTACCTGGAAAACCTGGGCTACGAATACAAAGCCTACGGCAAGGGCCTAGATGTAACATGGCAATGGCCGGAGTCGGATGTAGAGGTCATCGACCTATCCACCGAGGATTATGTCCACGACACCCCCTTCACCACCTACTACATGACCATCTCCGGCCATCGGGAGTTCACCTTCGCTGGAAACGCCATGAGTGCCAAAAACAGGGATGCTGTGGTGGATCTGCCCTACAGCGAACCGGTGCAGGCCTACCTAGCCTGCCAGTTGGAATTGGAGCAGGCCATGACTCTGCTGCTCCAGCGGCTGGAAGCCGCCGGGGTGCTGGAAAACACTGTCATCGTCCTGACCCCCGACCACTATCCCAACGGCCTGACACCAGAGGAACTGGGAGAATTGCTGGGCCATACCCCCGAAGGAAATTTTGAGATCTACAAAAACGGTTGCATCATCTGGAAATATGGCATGGAGCCAGAGACGGTGGATGCACCTGCCAGTCATCTGGATCTTCTGCCCACGCTGTCCAATTTGTTCGGTCTGGACTTCGACTCCCGGCTTTATATGGGGCGGGATGTATTCAGCTCTGCCCGACCCTTTGTCTGCTTCCGTAACCGGAGTTGGATCACGGACAAGGCCATGTACAACGCCGAAACCGGCGAAGTCACCAACCTCACCGACACACCGGTAAACGATGTTTATGTGAACACCATGCGTACCGAGGTCAACAATCGCTTCACCGTTTCGGCCCGGATTTTGGAGTACGACTATTGGCGGCTCCTGTTCGGTTAAGTCAGGCCTGCGATTCTTAATTTTTCTTAATGTATGTCCCCCCCTATTCCATTTTCGACAAAATGATGTATAATGGATTGCGAGGAAAAACAATTGAGGGGGACAACTTCATGAACACCACTGCATCCCAGTATCAGATTTGGATCAACTGGGGCCAATCCGACGTATCATTCCATCCCATTATCGGTTATGACAACCTGCGATTTGACACCCGGGAAACCTATGATGCCGAAGTACAGATTCTTCTGTTGGCTGGGTTCCGGTTTCAGTGAGGGAGGGATTGCGCCATAAAAAAAAGCCTTGCTTGTGTGGCTCTAATCTTGCTCATTGCCCTGCCCTTAAGCGGTTGTGGCATGGTGGAGCATCTTGTGAACCGTTTCTTGCCCGAACCCACCGTTCAGGTGACGCCCCGGCAGATGGTTCAGCAACTGGACGTAATGCTCCATCCTGCGGATTCCCAGTTTACCCGATGCTATGTGACCCAGGATAATCTCAATCCCCTTCTTACCATGTTGCGGGATATGGCCACAAATGAGGTTCCGGAGCAGGATCCGGATTTGTATGGCGGCCAAAGTTACTACACCATCACAGCAACCTATGTCGATGGCTCCAGCCAGCATTATCTCCTTCTGGGATATCAGTATCTCCAGGTGGGGGATAACCCCTGGTGCCTGGTTTCCTATCACAAGGTCATGGAGTTTGCCCAGTTTATCCAGGAGCATCCCAGTGATGACGGATCCTACATTCCTCCGGAGACCCAGCCTCCCCAGGAGACGACCTTGCCTGTCGAAGCCAGCTCCGTTCCCACGGAGAATCCCCAAGACACCACCGGAACCTAAAAAAATCCCGACCCCATGTGGGCCGGGATTTTTTCCATTTAGTGCCGATCCCACTTGGGGATCTCCAGACCTTCCAGCATTTCCTTCAAATGTTCACTCAGGGAGCGGACGCCCCGGAAGGGTGTGAAGAAATGATACTTGGCCGCAGCCTCCTGGTTGGCATTGCGGATGTGGTCTTTGATGGACTCATACCGCAAGACGATCCGGTTCTCCTCTGCAAACCGCTTCAGCTTCACCGTCAACTGGGCGGAATTGGCCACGTCGATGATAAACACGCCAAAGAACATTCCAATGAAGAAGGAAAAAGCCAGATTCTGGGAAAGCCAGTATAGCGTTTGAAGAATGTGGGGATGGATGAGGAAGTAGTACACCGCCCCCAGCACGGCCCAAGCCGCAGAGAAAATGGGACAGATGACACCCTGAATGTTTCCCCACAGCTCTGAATAGTCCCACAGACGCACCTTCAACACCTTCAGACAAAAGATGCCTGCCACATACTCAATTGCCGTCATACCCACAGCCATGGCCACAAACAGCGCCAACTTATTCGCCCAGGGGCTGCCAAAGAAATTGAACCGTTCCAAGGTTGCCAGCAAATACAACACACACAGCCCAAAGCCATAAATCGGCAAATACGGGCCGGTGCAAAATCCCGGATTCACCCATTTCTTTCCCCGGGGACGGCCGGTAAGGTTCCGGTAAAACAGCTCCAAAACCCATCCCAGCACCGAACCGATGAAAAACAAATACGCAAGGGTCAGAAAAATACCCATCGTCATCCTCCTATCTCAACCGGATTTCCCGGAAGGAAGCGGCTGTCCCCCATCGCCCAGAGTCAGGCAATCATGGAGCAGTCCCACAAATTTCTCTGGAGCCATAATATCCCGATCGGTAATCCACCGCTCAATGGCGCACAACACCGCATCGGTGAAGAACTCCACCTGGAATGGATGCACCTTCCCCACGCCCATGGCCTGGCAAAGTCTGCTGCGGATCACCGGACGACAAAGTTCCCGGAAATGTTCCGTCATGGAGTTCTGCCCCCGTACCGCCAGGGCATTGCGATAAAACCCCCGGTTTTCATAGAGATAGGCACTGAGCAGTCGGTAAAGCTCCCATTCATCCTCCTCCGTTCCCACCGGCTCTGCCGGGAAACGGCTGGTGATATCCCGAAAGTCCGTGTCAAAAATCCAGTTGGCCAGGTCGAACTTATCCTTAAAGTGGTAGTAAAAGCTGGTTCGGTTCAGGTGACATCTTTCACAGATATCCTCCACCGTGATTTTGGAAAAGGCAACCTCCTCCGCCAGTTCCTTCATGGCCTTGGCCAGAGCTCGCTTGGTGATGTTGGCACCCGCCATTCCTGTCTACGCTCCTTCCATAGATCCTAGAAAATTTGACTGTATCATACCATTCAAATGTGAACAATTCAAGAAATCCCAATGGATTTTTCAGCCGACAATCCTGACCATCTGTCGAAAAAACTGCCCTTTGAACCCCATTTTCCTCCCAGGCAAGGGGTCTGCCTGGCACATGGGAATTTTTTTTGCTTTGCGCCTTGAAAAAGGCTCCATCCTGTGCTATACTGCGAATATCGTAGAATTTCGGAGGCAGAGCCGATATGAGCCATCGTCAGTTTGCAAAGGCATACTTTTTTGGCTGCTATTACTTTTTTCGCAAAGGGTAATAGAGATTTGTGCTGCTGCAAAAAGTGACGAGTCAAAGCCGATTTCAAGCACCGCACGAATCATCGTGTGGTGCTTTTTTTCATTGGAAATCCGTTTTTTCTGTCTCCCACAAAGGAGTTGTTATTCATGATCGCAGTCCTCAAACAGGGAACCACCCCAGATCAAATCTCCCATCTGGTGGATTGGCTGAGCCGAATGGAGCTGGAAGTCCACATTTCCGAAGGCAAGGAAGTTACCATTCTCGGCCTCATTGGAGACACCAGCAAGGTGGATCTGGATTTGCTGTCCTCTCTGGATATTGTTCAAAGTGTCAAGCGGGTCAGTGAACCCTTCAAGCAGGTGAACCGAAAGTTCCACCCCAAGGATACCGTGGTAGAGGTTGGCTCCGGCGAAAACACCGTTCGCATCGGCGGTGGGTACTTTGCCATGATCGCCGGCCCCTGCTCTGTGGAGACAGAAGATCAGATCATCCAGGTCGCCACCCGGGTGAAAGAAGCCGGAGCCCAGATTCTCCGGGGTGGCGCATTCAAGCCCAGAACCTCCCCCTACGCCTTCCAGGGACTTGGAGCCCAGGGTTTGGATCTTCTCCGGGCAGCCCGGGCCGCCACCGGATTGCCCATCTGCACCGAACTGATGAACATCCACCACCTGGATTTGTTCGAGGACATCGACATCATCCAGATTGGTGCCCGGAATGTCCAGAATTTCGACCTTTTGAAGGAAGTCGGACGGACGAAAAAGCCCATTTTGTTGAAGCGTGGCATTGCCGGCACCCTTCAGGAATTGCTGATGAGTGCAGAATATATTATGAGCGAAGGCAATGAAAACGTCATCCTCTGCGAACGGGGCATCCGTACTTACGAGACCTACACCCGTAACACGCTGGATCTAAGCTGTGTACCGGTGCTGCATCAGCTGACCCATCTGCCTGTGGTGGTGGATCCCAGTCACGCCACTGGCAAGGCATACCTGGTTCCCCCCATGGCTGCTGCCGCCGCTGCCGCCGGTGCCGACGGCATCATGATTGAAGTTCACAATGATCCCGCTCACGCCCTGTGCGACGGTGCCCAGTCCCTGACCCCTGACCAGTTTGCCGATGTCAGCCGCAAGGTGAGTCAGATCCGGGAGGTTATGGCATGATATTGGGTATCGTAGGATTGGGACTCATCGGTGGCAGTTTCGCCCGGGCCTATGCCCTGGCAGGTCACCAGGTCTACGCCCAGGATCTGGACGAGCATATGCTGGCTTTTGCCCAACTGGCCGGGGCCGTGGACGGAACCCTGAACCAAGACGTGATTCCAACATGCGATTTGATTTTATTGTGTGTCTACCCCCAGGCCGCTGCTGATTGGTTGGAACGCCACGGCCCCCTGATCCGCTCCGACACCCTGGTGATGGACTGCTGTGGCGTAAAAGAATCCGTTTGTGCCCGGTGCTTCCCCCTGGCGCAGACCTACGGTTTTACCTTCATCGGAGGCCACCCCATGGCAGGAACCCAGTTTTCCGGCTTCAAATACAGCCGGGCCAACCTGTTCCAAGGTCAGCCCATGGTATTGGTTCCCCCTCGTTTTGATGATATTGCCCTGCTGGATCGTGTCAAGGATGCACTGGCTCCCTGCAGCTTTGGCCGATTCTCCGTCACCACCGCCCAGGATCACGACCGAATGATCGCCTTCACCAGTCAAATGCCCCATGTGATAAGCAACGCATTCATTAAATCCCCCACTGCCCTGGAACACAAGGGATTTTCCGCAGGTTCTTACCGGGATCTGACTCGGGTGGCCTGGCTCAATCCCCAAATGTGGACGGAACTGTTTTTGGAGAACCGGGAGAATCTACTCCAGGAACTCCGTGGATACATCGACTCCCTGACCCAATACCAGGATGCCCTGGAAGCAGGAGACGAACAAGCCCTCATCCGCCTTCTGGAGGAAGGCAGAAAACGAAAAGAGGAGGTAGACGGATGACCATCGTAAATGTCAACACATCCAGCCCCTACCAGGTGGAAATTGGCCATGGCCTGTTGTCCACTTTGGGAGAAAAGGTGTCCGCCCTGGGTGGCGGAAGTCAGGTCTGTATCGTATCGGAAACCAATGTCTGGCCCCTGTATGGCTCAACTGCTGAACTGAGCCTCCAGCAGACTGGGTTAGAGCCTTGCCATTATGTTTTTCCCGCAGGAGAAGCCCAGAAATGTGGAAAAACTTATCTTGATTTGCTGGGATTTCTGGCCGAGCACCACCTGACCCGTGGAGATGTGATCGTTGCTTTGGGTGGCGGTGTGGTGGGTGATCTGGCAGGTTTCGCCGCCGCAACCTACCTGCGAGGCATCCGGTTTGTCCAGGTTCCCACCACCCTTCTGGCCGCAGTGGACTCCTCGGTGGGGGGCAAGACCGCCATTGACCTGCCCCAGGGAAAAAACCTGGCAGGAGCTTTCTACCAGCCCAGCTTGGTTCTTTGTGACCTGGACTGCCTTTCTTCCCTCCCGACGGAGGTATTCCGGGAGGGCTGCGCCGAGGTTATCAAAACCGCCATTTTGTTTGACCACCCCATGTACCTCACCCTGGCCCGGGATGGCCTGGACTTCGACCGGGAATCCATCATCGCCCAGTGCGTCCGCCATAAGCGGGACATTGTAAACGCCGACGAATTCGACCAGGGTGTGCGGCAAAAGCTGAATCTGGGTCATACCATCGGCCACAGTGTGGAGGCCCACAGCAACTTTACCCTCTCCCATGGTGCTTCCGTGGCCATCGGCACTGCCATGGTAGCTCGGGCCGCCGCCCACGCCGGACTATGCGATTATGGCGTTTCCGCCCAAATTCAGTGGCTTCTCCAGCGATTCGGCCTTCCCACCTCCACCAACGTTCCCCCCCGGGAACTGGCACAAATCGCCCTATCGGACAAGAAACGTTCCGCAGACCACATCACCCTGGTTATCCCCCAAGCCATTGGCTGCTGCAATCTGTACCCCATGGCTGTAGAGGATCTGGAAACCTTCCTCCAAGGAGGGTATTGACATGGAGCAAACCATTCATCCCCGACCCCTCCGGGGTACCGTCCGGGCCATTCCTTCCAAATCCCAGGCCCATCGGTATTTGATTTGCGCCGCCTTCTCCCAAAATCCCACCCAACTGGTTTGTCCCGAAACCAACCAGGATATGGAGGCCACCGCAGACTGTCTCCGGGCTTTGGGTGCCACCATCACCCGAATAACCCATGGCTATACCATCTGCCCCGGCCCACGACCTTCCCAGCCGATTGACCTGTATTGCCGGGAAAGCGGCTCCACCCTCCGGTTTTTGTTGCCGGTGGTGGGAGCGTTAGGACTGGATGCTACCTTCCATCTGGAAGGACGGCTGTCCCAGCGTCCCATGTCTCCTCTGTGGGAAACATTGGAGGCCATGGGCTGTACCCTGTCTCGTCCCAGCAACCACACCATCCGTTCCACCGGAACCCTTCGCCCCGGTGCTTACTCCATCGACGCAGGAGTGTCCAGCCAATTTGTCTCCGGACTGCTCTTTGCCCTATCCCTTCTTCCTGGGGAAAGCACCCTGACTTTGACAGGGAACATCGAATCCCAACCTTATATCCACATGACCCTTCGGGCGTTGGAGGAATTTGGTCAGCGTATTTCCCTGGCCCAGCGAACTTTTTCCCTTCGGCCCCAGGATTTCCAAAGTCCCGGCATTTTGTCTGTGGAGGGAGATTGGTCCAACGGCGCATTTTGGATGGCGGCTGCCAACCTGGGCAATGACGTAACCATCGTGGGGCTGGATCCCACTTCCCCCCAGGGCGATCGGGCTGCAAACGACCTGTTCCCCCGACTGTGCGAATTTCAAACCATCGATGCGTCCCAGATTCCGGATCTGGTTCCCATTTTGGCGGTGGTCGCCGGAGCACAGAAGGGCGCCGCTTTCGTCAATGCAGGACGTCTCCGGTTTAAGGAGACCGACCGACTTCAAACCACCGCAGATATGATCAATCATCTGGGTGGGGATGCCCGGTTGGAAGGTGATTGCCTTTTGGTTCGGGGTACGGGATATTCAGGTGGCACAGTGGATGCCACCGGCGATCACCGGATTGCCATGGCCGCCGCCATTGCCGCCACCGTCTGCACCCAGGATGTAACCATTTTAGGGGCAGAATCGGTGAACAAATCCTATCCCGGCTTTTGGCGGGATTATGTAAAACTAGGAGGCAGATGATGAGCTCACACTACGGAACCATGCTGCGCCTTTCCATTTTTGGTCAGTCCCACGGTGCCGCCATCGGCATGACCCTGGACGGCGTTCCTGCCGGACTTCCGGTGGATGAGCAGGCCCTGAACCAGTTCCTGACCCGGCGTGCTCCGGGAACCAACCCCTGGTCCACCCCCCGGAAGGAAGCCGACCGTCCGGAGTTTCTCTCCGGAATTCTGGAACATCACACCTGCGGTGCCCCCATTGCCGCCGTGATTTCCAACACCAATCCCCACTCCGGGGACTATGCCAATTTATCCGACTGTCCCCGACCGGGCCATGCGGACTACACCGCCCAGATCAAATACCATGGCTTCCAGGACGCCGCCGGCGGAGGCCATTTTTCCGGACGGCTGACGGCGCCGCTGTGCATCGCCGGAGGACTGTGTAAGCAATGGCTGGAGCGGGAAGGCATCCGCATCGGTGCCCACATCCTCCAAATCGGCCCGGAAATTCAAGATCTGCCCTTTGACCCCATGAATCCGGAGCTGGATCGGGTGGGAATGTTGTTCCCCACCTTGACTGCCCAGGCCGGGGAAGCCATGATCGATGCCATCGCCCAGGCCCATGCCCAGGGAGACAGTCTAGGGGGAATCGTGCAATGCGCCGTCACCGGACTCCCTGTGGGATTGGGGGAGCCTATGTTCGGCGGCATGGAAAGTCGCATCGCCCAAATCATCTACGGAATTCCCGCTGTAAAGGGATTGGACTTTGGGGTCGGTTTCTCCGCCACACACCTTCGGGGCAGCGAGAACAACGATGCCTATGGCATTTGTCAAGGCGCCGTTGTCCAGAAAACCAACCACTGCGGGGGAATTCTGGGAGGAATCACCACCGGTGCCCCCCTGACCCTTTGTGTTGGGTTCAAGCCCACTCCCTCCATCGCCCAGGCGCAGGCCTCCATTTCCTTAAGCCAGATGGAGGAGCAACGCCTCACCATTTCCGGACGGCACGATCCGTGCATTGTCCCCCGGGCGGTTCCGGTGGTGGAAGCCGCCGTTGCCATCGCCATTTACGATGCTTTCCTGGAATGGAAAGCCAGACAATAAAGAGAGGTATTCACCATGGAAATCAAGGAACTTCGGGAACAAATCGATACCATCGACCGGGAACTGGTGGAACTGTTCACCAAACGGATGGCCCTTTCCGGACAAATTGCGGACTATAAGCGAGCCAACGACCTGCCCATTCTGGTTCCTGCCCGAGAACGGGAAATTTTGCAGCAGGTGGCTGATATGGCCGGAGAGGATCTGGGAAACTATACCCGGGTGCTTTACTCCATGATCTTTGAATTGAGCAGAAGCTACCAGGGCAAGCGGAACAATCGGGAATCAGAACTTCACAAAACCATCGACCACGCCATCCACGCCACAGCCCAGCTTTTCCCCCAGAATCCCACCGTGGCCTGCCAGGGCGTGGAAGGCTCCTATGCCCAAATTGCCTGTGAACGGATGATTAAAAACCCCTATATTCTCTACTTCAAGAGCTTCGACGGGGTGTTTTCCGCCATTGAAAAGGGTCTGTGCCAATATGGCATCCTTCCTCTGGAAAACTCCACTGCCGGCTCTGTGAAGCAAGTCTACGACCTGATGATTACCCACAATTTCTCCATCGTCCGCTCCTTCCGGCTAAAGGTTGACCATAATCTTTTAGTAAACAAGGGAACCCGTCGGGAGGACATCCGGGAAATCTACTCCCATGAGCAGGCCATCAATCAGTGCGCCACCTTCCTGGAACAATTCCCCAATGCCCGGGTCATCGCCGTGGAGAACACCGCCGTGGCCGCCCAAATGGTGGCCTCCTCCCACCGCAAGGATGTAGCCGCCCTGTCCAGCCGAAGCTGCGCGGAACTGTACGGTCTGGATGTTCTGGCTCATTCTGTCCAGGACAAGGGCAACAACCGCACCCGTTTCATTTGCATCAGCAAGAATCTGGAGATTTATCCTGGTGCCGATAAGACCAGCATTATGATGGTGCTTCCCCACCGTCCCGGCTCCCTGTACAAGGTTCTGGCCCGGTTGTACGTGCTGGGCATCAATGTTACCAAGCTGGAATCCCGCCCCATGCCCGACCGGGATTTTGAATTTATGTTCTATTTCGATCTGGAGACTTCCATTTACTCCGAGGAGTTCGTCCAGCTCATGTGCGAACTGGATGACCTGTGTGAGGAATTCAAATATCTGGGCAGTTACAGCGAGGTGGTATAAATGACCTTTGGGCTTTTGGGCCGGAAGCTGGGTCACAGCTACTCTCCCATGATCTTCCGGTTGATGGGGGGATATGAATACCGACTATACGAGCGAGAACCGGAGGAAATTCAAACCCTTCTGAGGGAAGAGGAATTCGACGGACTGAATGTGACCATTCCCTACAAGAAAGACGTCTTTGCATATTTAGATGAGGTGGACGACTTGGCCATGCGGTTGCACAGTGTCAACACCATTGTCAAGCGCAACGGCCATCTCACCGGGCACAACTCTGACTACTATGGTTTTTCCGCCCTGTTGCAACACAGCGGCTTCCGTGTATCCGGGGAAAAGGTTCTGGTCTTGGGTACCGGAGGAGCCTCTGTCACCGTTTGTGCGGTTTTGGAGGATTTGGGAGCCCAAGTCGTCATCATCTCCCGTTCCGGGAAAAACCACTACGGAAATCTCCACCTTCACGCCGATGCCAAATACCTGGTCAACGCCACCCCCGTGGGGATGTATCCCCACACAGGCCAGTCTCCGGTGGATTTGACCCAGTTTCCCCAGTTGAAGGGCGTGCTGGATCTGATCTACAACCCCGCCCGAACCCAGCTTTTGCTCCAGGCGGAACAATTGGGTATTCCCGGCTTCAACGGGCTATGGATGCTGGTCGCCCAGGCTAAGAAAAGCGCAGAATGGTTCCTGGATCAGCCCCTGGCCGATTCCATCATTCCCACCATCCGCACTCAGCTCCGGGACGAAATGGAAAACATCGCCCTCATTGGCATGGCCGGCTGTGGAAAAACCACCATTGGCTCCATGCTGGCGAAGCATCTGGGTCGTCCTTTCGTAGACATTGACCAACGCATCGTCCAGCGTGCAGGAAAATCCATCCCTGAGATCTTTGCCCAGGACGGCGAGGAGGCCTTCCGCGCCCTGGAAACCCAGATTCTGGAAGAGGTGGGCAAAGCCTCCGGTCAAATCATCGCCACTGGTGGCGGTTGTGTCACGCAGCCCCGAAATTACCCCCTTCTTCACCAAAACAGCCGGATTCTTTGGATCCAGCGGGATCCGTCCATCTTACCCACTGCAGGTCGGCCCCTGTCCCAAAAAACCGACCCCAGGGTTCTGTTCCAACAACGACAGCCGCTGTACGATTCCTTTTCCGACGCCTCCATTGTCTCCGATGGGACGAAGGAAGCGTGTCTTGGGAAGGTGCTGTCTGCTTTGAAGGAGATGTAATATGAAAATTTTGGTACTCAATGGCCCCAATATCAATCTGCTGGGGATCCGGGAGCCGGGTGTCTATGGTTCCCAAAGCTTCCAGGAGCTTTTGTCCCTGCTCCAGCGTTGGGCCGGAGAATTGGATCTCCAGTTGGAGCAATTCCAGTCCAACCACGAAGGCGCATTGGTGGACAAAATTCAGGAAGCCTACGGAGTATTTGACGGCATTGTGATCAATCCTGCCGCCTATACCCACACCTCCATCGCCATTTTGGATGCGTTGAAGGCGGTCGCTTTGCCTGCGGTGGAGGTTCATATCTCCGATGTATCTGCCCGGGAGTCCTTCCGCCAGATCAGCTATGCTGGTCAGGCCTGTATCCACACCATCACGGGTCAGGGGCTGGAAGGCTACCATCAAGCTCTGCTTTTTTTGAAAAAACACCTGGAAGGATAAAAAATCCTTGCACTTTCTGAAGATTCGTGGTAGAATGGCTTCGATATGCAAAAGGCATGGAACGGGCTGTCCAAATATCACAACGTGTCTTTCAGAGAGGGCGTGACTGGTGAAACACGTCTGGCACCGATATGCGGGCTTTCCCCCGGGAGCTGCGATCTGAACCGTATAGTAGGATTCGCCGGCTGGACCGCCGTTATCAGGTCAAGGGCATATATGTGCCTGATGGAGTGCGTACCGATGTCCGGTACGAAATGCGGGTGGTACCGCGGAAGATTTTGACAGGTCTTTCGTCCCCAAATGTGGGGATGAAAGACCTTTTTTCATGCTTTTGATCCCCGTTCCCTGGCAAACACATTTTCTAAAGGAGAGAATTCCATGAAACAGCAATTGGAAGAAATCAAGCAGCGTGCCCTTTCTGCCCTGGATGCTGCCCAGACCCCCACTGCTCTGGAGGAGCTTCGGGTCAGTCTGTTGGGCAAGAAGGGTGAACTGACCGCCGTTTTGAAGCAGATGGGCAAGCTCAGCCCCGAGGAGCGTCCCGTCATGGGTCAAGTGGCCAACGCCGTCCGCGGGGAAATCGAGAAAAAGCTGGAGGAGCGGAAAACCGCCATCCACGCCGCCGCCTTGGAGGCCAAGTTGGCTTCTGAGGCTGTGGACGTGACCATTCCCGGTCAGGCCGTGGAAATGGGCCACCAGCATCCCATGAATATGGTGCTTCAGGAGATCAAGGATATCTTCGTCGGTATGGGCTATACCGTGGTGGACGGCCCCGAGGTGGAGCTGGCCGACTACAACTTCACCCGTCTGAACATTGAAGAGGGCCACCCCAGCCGGGATCGGTCTGACACCTTCTACTTTGACGAGGATGACCAGGTTCTCCTCCGGACGCAGACCAGTTCCATGCAGATTCGCTTCATGGAAAACCACAAGCCCCCCCTGTGTATGCTGGCTCCCGGTCGTGTGTTCCGGAAGGATGAAGCCGACGCCACCCATTCCCCCATGTTCCATCAGATCGAAGGTCTGGTGGTGGATGAGAACATCACCATGGGCGACCTGAAGGGCGCGCTGATTACCATCATGAATAAAATCTACGGCCACGATGCCCAGGTTCGCTTCCGTCCCCACCACTTCCCCTTCACCGAACCCAGCTGTGAGATGGATATGCAGTGCCACAAGTGCCACGGCACCGGCGAAGTGGACGGCCAGGTTTGCTCCACCTGCCACGGAGAGGGCTGGATTGAATTGTTGGGTGCCGGCATGGTGCATCCCGAGGTTCTGCGCAACTGCGGCATTGACCCGGAAAAGTATTCCGGCTTTGCCTTCGGCATCGGCCTGGAACGTACCGCCATGGGGCGGTTGAAGATCAACGATCTACGGCTGATTTTCGACAACGATATGCGGTTTTTGAACCAATTCTAAGGAGGAGACAACCATGAAACTCAACAGAGAATGGATTAACAAGGAGTTCGTGGATCTGTCCCACATCTCCGATAAAGAATACGTAG
>CAZSAZ010000010.1:0-19216 GCA_964604925.1 uncultured Oscillospiraceae bacterium
GGCCTATACAGCCCTGACTGATGAGAAGGTGGGCCTGTCCCGGGAGGATTTTGCCATTACCATTTCTCGGGATGAGACGAACCGGGTGCTCACCGTTTCCGACAACGGCATCGGCATGAGCCGGGAGGAGATGGAAGAAAACCTGGGCACCATCTGCAAGTCCGGCTCCCTGAACTTCAAGCAGAATATGGAGAAGAATGAGGCCATTGATATCATTGGTCAGTTTGGTGTGGGCTTCTATTCCGCCTTTATGGTGGCATCCTCCGTCACCGTGGTGTCCAGAAAGTATGGCTCCGATACTGCATGGAAGTGGACTTCCGACGGAGCAGATGGCTATACCGTCGAGCCTGCGACTCGAGCCACAGCTGGTACCGATGTGATCATGAACCTGAAAGAGGATACGGAGGAGGAATCCTTCGGCACCTATCTGGAGGAGTATGAGATCCGGAACCTGATTCGGAAATACTCCGACTACATCCGCTACCCCATTCGCATGGAGGTGAGCAAGTCCCGTCCTGTGGCCCAGACGGAGGAAGAAAAGCAGGAGGGCAAGGCTCCGGAGTACGAGTCCTACACCGAAGAAGAAACCTTGAATTCCATGGTGCCTCTGTGGCAGAGAAACAAAAAGGACGTGACCCAGGAGGAGTATGACAACTTCTACCAGGAGAAGTTCTACGACTATACCAAGCCCCTGAGAACCATCCATATCAGCATTGAGGGCAATGTGTCCTATAAAGCATTGCTGTTTATCCCAGCCAAGGCCCCCTACGGCTTTAACACCAAGGATTACAAGGGCGGCTTGCAACTGTATTCCTCTGGCGTGATGATTATGGATTCCTGCGAGGATTTGCTGCCGGAGCACTTCCGCTTTGTCCGGGGCATTGTGGATTCCCAGGATCTGTCCCTGAACATCTCCCGGGAGACCTTGCAGCATAACCGCCAGTTGACCATCATCGCCCGGAACCTGGAAAAGAAGATCAAGACCGAGTTGAAGAAGATGATGGACGAAGATCGGGAGAGCTATGAGAAGTTCTATGGTTCCTTCGGCCTCCAGTTGAAGTACGGCACGGTGGCGGAGTATGGTGCCCACAAGGACGTGTGCCAGGATTTGCTGATGTTCTACTCTGCCAAGGACAAGAAGCTCATCTCCCTGAAGGAGTATGTGGATGCCATGGGGGAAGGCCAGGAGAAGATCTACTACGCTCCCGGCGAGAACACCCAGCGCACCGGGAAGCTGCCCCAGGTGGAGACCCTGCTGAACCGGGGCTATGATGTGCTGCTGCTGTCGGAGGACGTGGACGAGTTCGTGCCCCAGACTCTGGTAAGCTACGAGGAGAAGCCGTTCTGTAATGCCTTGTCTGATGATCTGGGTTTGCAAACCGAAGAGGAGAAGCAGGCCGCAGAGCAGAAGGCAGAGGAAATGAAGAGTCTGATGACCTTTGTCTCTGAAAAGCTCCAGGGAAAGGTCAAGGAAGTGAAGCTCAGCAGCACCTTGGGAGATCACCCTGTGTCCTTGATCCCGGAGGCAGGCATGAGCTTTGAAATGGAGAAGTATATGAAGCGGGTCAACCCGGAATTTGCCTTCCCTGTGGGACGGATTCTGGAGCTGAACCCGGATCACGAAGCCGTTCAGGCCATGTATGATGCCATGACCACCAATCCGGAGAAGGCAGAGCAGTATGCCAAGCTCCTCTATGCCCAGGGCTGCCTGATGGCAGAACTGCCGGTGGAGGATCCGGTGGAGTACACCCGTCTGGTGTGCAGCTTGATGAAATAATCTCCTTTTTCCTTATTTGAAAATGACCAACCGCCGGTTCTGGATGTTCCAGAACCGGCGGCTTTTTGAGATTTCCACAGAAAAGGGAAAAAACCTATTGACATGGGACAGATGGATTGCTATAATGAACGTATGAACAAACACTCATATGAAAATACAAGGAGGGATTTCATGGAAGAAGAATTCGTGCTGGACGAGGACGAACTGATCGAAATGGCGGAACTGTTTAAGATGTTCGGGGATTCCACCCGGATCAAAATCATGTTTGTGCTGTTTGAGGGAGAACGGTGCGTTCAGGAAATCACCGATGCCACTGGCGCGAGCCAGTCGGCGGTGAGTCATCAATTACGGCTGCTGAAACAGGCTCGACTCATTCGAGCCCGGCGGCAGGGGAAGCAGGTCTGCTACTCCCTGGCAGACGACCATGTGAAAACCATTCTGGGAATGGCAAAAGAACATTTGGAGGAGTAAATCATGAGAAAGAGCTTTGAATTGGAAAATCTGGAATGTGCCAACTGTGCAGCCAAAATGGAACGGGATATTTCCGTTTTCCCGGAGGTGAAGAAGTGTACCATCACCTTCATGACCAGCCGCATGAGTCTGAACCTGGAGGATGGAGCAGATTTGGACGATGTGCTGGATCGGGCGCAGAAGGTGATGCGGAGCTATGAAAAGGACTGCACCATTGTGCGGTGAGGGCATGACCATGGCTTGGAATCGGAAGCAGAAAAAGGCTGCCTGGCGAATCGCCCTGGGCGGTGGATTGTTTGTGGTGGGACTTCTTCTGGGAAACTGGTATGAGATTCTGGAGGCGTGTTTCCTGGTGGCTTCTTGGAGTGTGGTTGGCTGGGAAGTATTGCAAAATGCCTGGGAAAAACTCCGGGGCAAAAAGCCCTTTGATGAGGACTTTCTCATGACCGTTGCATCGGTTTGCGCTTTGCTGCTGGGAGAATTTGTGGAGGCGGCAGCGGTGATGCTGTTTTTCCAGGTGGGGGAACTGTTTGAATCCATCGCCGTGGAACGCTCCCGGAAGAGTGTGGCAGCGTTGATGGATCTCCGCCCTGACATGGCCAATCTTCTTCGGGATGGCCAGGTGGAGGAAGTTGACCCAGAGGATGTACAGGTGGGAGACCTGCTGCGGGTTCATCCCGGAGAGCGAATTCCGGTGGATGGCGTGGTGGTGGAGGGCTCTGCCTCGGTGGATACCTCCAAAATCACGGGAGAATCCGTTCCTGGGGATGTAACAGTGGGGGATCCGGTGATCTCCGGATGTATCAATCTGTCCGGCGTGTTGACCATTCGGGCAGAGAGTGAATATGCCTCTTCCACCGTGGCCCGGATTCTGGATCTCATGGATTCTGCCAGCGAGGGCCGTTCCCGGGTGGAGAGCCTGATTACCCGCTTTGCCCAGGTGTATACCCCGGCGGTGGTGTATGGGGCGTTGGCTCTGGCTTTGGTGCCGCCGTTGTTCACAGGATTTGATTTTGCAACCTGGATCCATCGGGCGTTGAATTTCCTGGTGGTAAGCTGTCCCTGTGCCCTGGTGATTTCTGTGCCCCTGGCCTATTTCAGTGGCATGGGAGCGGTGAGTAAGGCAGGTATGATCGCCAAGGGTGGCATTGCGCTGGAAAATCTGGCGAAGATCGACACCATGGTATTTGACAAAACCGGCACGCTGACCACAGGAGATTTCCAGGTGGTTCGTGTGGAAAGTGACCGGGAGGATTTGCTGGAACTGATCGGGGGAGCGGAACAGGTGTCCCATCACCCCATTGCCCGGGCCATTGTTCGGGCGTCTGGAGGTCAGGTTCCCCAGGGGACGGATATTCAGGAACTGCCCGGTCAGGGGATTCGAGCTACGGTAAAGGGTCATACCATTTTGGCTGGAAATCAGCGGATGCTGGAGGCCCAAGGAATTCCAGTGCCCCATGTGGAGGGGAGTACCCTGGTCTATGGTGTGGTGAACGGCACCTATGCCGGAGCCGTTGTTCTGGAAGATACGGTGAAGCCCGGCGCCAAAGAGACGTTGGAGCGATTAAAGGCCATGGGAATTTCCAATCTGACCATGCTCACAGGAGATCGTCCCGATGCGGCCCAACAGGTCAGCCAGAAATTGGGTCTGACGGACTTCCATGGTGGGCTCATGCCCCAGGATAAGCTGGAGCAGGTGGAGCAAATGCTGGCCAAGGGAAAACGGGTGGCCTTTGTGGGAGATGGGGTCAATGATGCCCCGGTTCTAACGGCGGCAACCGTTGGTGTGGCAATGGGCGGCGTTGGCTCCGATGCGGCGGTGGAAGCCTCGGACTTGGTGCTTCTGAAGGATGATTTGGCAGGATTGCCCTTGGCGATATCCATTGCCCGGCATACCATGGCCATCGCCAAGGAGAACATTGCCTTTGCCTTGATTGTCAAGTTCGGGGTGATGTTGCTGAGTATTCCCGGTTATGCCAATATGTGGATGGCCGTGTTTGCCGATGTGGGTGTGGCCATGCTGTGTATCCTCAATTCTTTCCGTGCCATGAAGGCCAAATGAAGGTGCAAAGGGGAGCGTCCCGGTTGGGATGCTCCCTTTTTTGGGTAAAAAAGCATCCGTACCGACTTAGGTACGGATGCAGCTTATTGGAACTTTAGCCCTGGCTTGCCAGGACTTCCTGGAAGGCTTCCTTCACAATGGCCAGACCCTCCAACAGAATCTCATCGGAAATGGTCAGGGCGGGCATGATTTTCACCACACTGCTGTCCCGGCCAGCCCGCTCGATGACCAGGTTCCGGTTGAAGCAGGCGATGGTGACGGCATCGGAGAAGGGATTTCCCCCCAGCTTGTCGCAGTCAATGCCCCACATCAGGCCAATGCCACGGTGGTGCAGACGGGAATCCAGGGGCAGAATCTCCTGCACGATATAGTCCTCGATGATTTTGGCCTTACGCTGAACCTGAGCCTCCAGATCCTGGTCAACCAGATAGTCGATTCCGGCTTTACCGGCAACAAAGGCCAGCTGGAATCCGCGGAAGGTGCCGTTATGCTCGGCGGGCTTCCAAATGTCCTCCTCGGGATTGATGTACAGCAAGGACAGGGGATAGCCGCCGCCACCAATGGACTTGGACATGGCAACCATATCGGGGTGGATTCCGGCACGCTCAAAGGAGAAGAAGGTACCGGTACGGCCCACACCGGCCTGAATGTCGTCCACAATGAACAGAATTCCATTTCTCCGGCAGAATTCTTCACAACCCTGCAAGAACTCGTTGGTGAAGGGGTAGATGCCGCCTTCTGCCTGAACGGTTTCCATCACCAGGGCGGCAGGCTTGGCTGCGCCGGAATGGTCGTCGTCAATCAGCCGCTGCATATAGGCCAGAACGTCCAGCTCCGGGAACATATAGGGGGCAGGAATGTGGGTCACATTGCCCAGCGTCACACCGGCGGCATCCCGGGCATAGGCCTCAGTGGTCAAAGACAGGGCACCCTGGGTCATGCCGTGGAAGCATCCCATGAAGGCAAAGACGTTGCTTCGTCCGGTGTACTTCCGGGCCAGCTTTAGGGCAGCTTCAATGGCATTGGTGCCGGTGGGGCCGCAGCACATGATCTTGTAGTTGTAACCCCGGGGCTTGAGGACGCGCTCCTGTAAGGTGGTGAGGAAGGCACGCTTGGGACCGGTGTACATATCCATTCCGTGGACAATCCCTCCCTGCTGGAGGTAGGAGATGACCTGAGAAGTGATATAGGGGTTGTTGTGGCCGTAGTTCACGGCACCGGCACCGCAGAAAAAGTCCACATAACGTTTGCCGTCCTCGTCAAACATTTCAGAGCCCACGGCTTTGGTAAAGACCGTGGGGAAATGGCGGCAATAGGAACGAACTTGGGACTCATATGTTTCAAAGGCTTGGGTTTCCATGGAAAACACCTCTTTCAATTTTGTTCATTTCAGTCATTATACTACATATCCAGGAGAAATGCAAGGATAAACCGCCCATTTCCCCAGAAGGGAAACAGGCGGCAAAGGTTAGTGATGTCCGTATTGTCCACGGTTTCGGAATT
Source organism: uncultured Oscillospiraceae bacterium (assembly GCA_964604925.1). GTDB lineage: Bacteria > Bacillota > Clostridia > Oscillospirales > Oscillospiraceae > Faecousia. The sequence goes on from CAZSAZ010000010.1 coordinate 5,814, forward strand.
GCCACAGACTCCACAGCCGAAACGCGGTGGAAACCAGCAAAATACCCAGGGCGATGGCTCCGGCTACGGCGGCGGTTTCCATGCCCTTGGTGGCGAACATGGTCATATCGTTCCGGACGGCGTAGCTCATGGTATAGTACACACCGGCACCGGGAATCAGGGGGAAAATGGAAACTACTAAGTAAGAAATGGCAGGATATTTCCGGATCCGGGCCATGATCTCAGCATAGAAGGCGGCGGTCAGACCGCCAATGAGGTTGGCAAAAACCACGCTGGCAGTGAGATCTTTGGTGATGAGATAGGCACTCCATCCCAGCACGCCCCCCAGGGCGCACAAAAGCATTCCGGGGCCGTGGATGTTAAAGAGAATAGAAAATCCCATGCAGCCGATGAAGCATCCCACGTTGAGCATGAGAAAGTCGTAGTTCTGCACTGCCATCACCATGGGTTCGGGCCAAATTTGGGTGGTAATCCACAGGGCGGTGGCGGTGCCCAGGGCAATGGCTACGGCGATGAGCAGCACCTGAACCAGACGGTTGATGCCGGAGTTGGTGTCTCCATACATCACATCCCGCATGGCGTTGGTGAATAACAGACCGGGAACCAGAAGCATAAGCGTGCCGATGATGGCGGCATCTGCATTGCCAATCAGCCCCAAACTGTGGGCAAAATAGGCAGGGAGGGCAGAGATAAAGGCGGCGATGATAACGCGGAAAAACTGGGTGGCCTGGATTCGGTCCATGGCAAGATCAATGCAAAGCACCATCAGTCCACACAGCCCGGCGCATACGCTGTCGGCAAGACCGCCACCAAACAGAAGGCAGAAGCCAAAGGAGCCCATGAAATATCCCAGGGCGTTGATGCTGGCGGGATAGGTTCGCAGGCTCTTCTGCGTCTGGTTCAAAAGAGCCATGGCTTCCTCGGGAGAGGGGTGTTGGGCACATAACTGGCGGCTTAAGCGGTTGTACCGCTCCACCGCATCTAAGTCGTTGCCGTGGGTACCAATTCGTCGCATCCGGGTCATGGGTTTGCCGGAGTCGGTGATGATGCTGACGATTAGGCAGTTGGGTATGGCAAAGGCCTCGGCCTCCAGGCCGTAGCTGCGAAGCACCAAGGTAATGGATTCCTCCACTCGGTAGGTTTCCGCACCGGCCATGGCCAGACGGTAGCCCAAATCCGTGGCCATTTCCAGAAGTAAGCGTTCGTTCATGGTTGTGTCCTCGTTGTATCTAAGAATCAGGAATCAGTATACCACGGCTTTTGGGAAATACAAGAGAAAAATGGAAAGGGGCTTATACGGGGTGTTTGCCGGAGATGACATCCAGAATTCGATGGGCAGCCTGATCCTTGGTCATGAGGGGCAACTCATCCTCTCCAGTGGGGGTAATCAGGGTGATGATGTTGGTGTCCACGCCGAAGCCTGCACCGGCGGAACGCAGGGAGTTGGCACAAATCATGTCAGCATTTTTCTTTGCCAGTTTCTGCCGGGAGTTTTCCAAAACATTGTCGGTTTCCATGGAGAAACCGCACAGGAACTGCCCCGGGGTTTTGTGTTGCCCCAGGTAGGCCAGAATATCCTGGGTTCGCTTTAAGGGAATGGACAAGTCTCCATCCTGTTTCTTGATTTTGGAATCGGCGGTGGTTTCCGGGGTATAGTCGGCCACGGCGGCGGATTTGATGATGATATCCATGTCAGGGGCCAGGATTGTGATGGCTTGGAACATATCTGCTGCGGATTGGACGGGGACGACTTGGACGAAACGAGGAGGCTGGACATCCATATGGGCGGCGACCAGCGTCACGTCGGCTCCCCGGAGCATGGCGGCGTTGGCCAGGGCGACGCCCATTTTTCCGGTGGAATGGTTGGTGATGAACCGAACCGGGTCGATGGATTCCCGGGTGGCACCGGCGGAAATGAGAACCTTTTTGCCGGCCAGATCCTTTTCACAAGCCACTTCCCGAAGGAGATAGGAAAGAAGGGTTTCCGGCTCGGGCATTTTTCCGGCGCCCACATCCCCACAGGCAAGATACCCTTGCGCGGGCTGGATCACCTCATAGCCGAACCGACGGAGTTTGTCCAGGTTGTCCTGGACGATGGGGTTTTCAAACATACGGGTATTCATGGCAGGGGACAGGAGCTTTTTGCAAGAGCAGGCCATGACGGTGGTGGTGAGCATATCGTCGGCAATGCCGTTGGCCAGTTTGCCGATGACGTTGGCCGAGGCCGGGGCAATGAGCACCACGTCTGCCTGTTTGGCAATGGAAACGTGCTCCACCTGGAACTGGAAATTCCGGTCGAAGGTGTCCACCAGACATTTGTTGGAAGTCAGGGTCTCAAAGGTGATGGGATTGATGAAATGAGTGGCGTTTTGGGTCATCAAAACGTGGACATTGGCGTGGAGCTTTACCAGCATACTGGCGAGATTGGCAATTTTATAGGCGGCGATGCTTCCGGTGACGCCCAGAAGAACGGTTTTTCCTGTGAGCATAGAGGGGCCTCCTTGCAGATTTTTCTTTATCATACCACAAAGATTGTGAAAAAGATATATGGATTTTTTTTCAAGACATGGTACAATGGAGGCGAATTGTATTGTATCTCCCAACTGGGGAGAATGATAACAAGGAGGAAACTTCTATGAAAAAAACCGGGTTTCAGCCCAGACAGGTAACTCTGCTGGGACTTCTGACTGCATTGCTGATTTTATTGTCCGTTACCCCTTTGGGCTATTTGCGCATCGGACCCATTTCTGCCACGTTGAATATGATCCCTGTGGGGGTGGCGGCGGTGGCTCTGGGATGGAAGGGCGGCGCCTTCACCGGATGTGTATTTGGCTTGACGAGCTTTGTTTCCGCACTCACAGGTGGCAGTGCCATAGGGGCGATCCTCATGGGCATCAGCCCGGTAAGAACGTTTTTTCTTTGCATGATTCCCCGGGTGATGATGGGATTCCTGGTGGGCGTGTGTCATGGCCCCATGGCCTCCAAACTGGGAGAAGGAGGGGCCGGACGGATTACTGGGTTCTTCTGTGCCGCCTGGAATACGATTTTCTACATGGCCGGATTGCTGTTGCTCTTCGGCCGGACAGAATATGTGCAAAGCCTGGTGGCCGGACGGAATGTGCTGGCTTTTGTCTGTGGCTTTGTGGGACTCAATGCGGTGCTGGAGGTGGTCTGCGCCACGGTATTGGTGGGACTGCTGGCTAAGGCATTGGAGCGGGCCCGTTTGATTGGAAGGTGAAACCATGGTTTTGGCAGTGGATATTGGAAATACCAATGTGGTGATTGGGGTGTTTCAGGGGGAGAAAATCCGTTCTCTGGGGCGTCTGGCCACAGACCGGGGGGCAACGGAGTTGGAATACGCCATCCAGATTCGGAATCTGTTTGCGCTTAACGGGATTGCACCGGAGCAGATTCAGGGAGCGATTTTGTGCAGTGTGGTTCCGGCGGTGACCGGGTACATGAAAGAGGCGGTGGAGGCCCTGGTTTCGGGGCAGGTCATGGTGGTGGGGCCGGGACTGAAAACCGGGCTGAAAATCAACATCGACAATCCGGCCCAGTTGGGTGCGGACCGGGTGGCGGATGCAGTGGCGGCGGCAGAATACTACCCCCTGCCTCTGATTACCATTGATATGGGGACCGCTACCACCATTGGTGTGGTGGATGAGGGGAAAACCTTTATAGGGGGTATGATCGTCCCCGGTGTGATGGTATCCCTCAACGCCCTGGCGGGAGGCACCTCTCAATTGCCCCAGATCAGCCTGGAACCTCCCAGACAGCCCATCGGCCGCAATACGGTGGATTGTATGCGCAGCGGCATCGTTTACCACAATGCCGCCGGTGTGGATGGCATGATTCGTTGTATCGAAGAACAACTGGGCAAGGTGTGTACCGTGGTGGTGACGGGGGGCTTGTCCCCGGCCATTGTGCCCTATTGCAGCCACGAAATGATTTATGACGGAGATCTTCTCCTTAAGGGATTGAAGATCATCTACGAAAAAAACAGCCGGAAATGATATTTGGCCCCTCTGAATGATCAGAGGGGCTTTGTGTTATTTCGGGGATTCTGGGGAAGGTTGGCAACATTCGGACATCATAAAGCAGTTGGGCTCGATGTTTTGCCTACGGAGAAAATCGGCGCCCCAATCCCGCATGGCGGTGAGAATGGGCATCAGACTTCTGCCCAGTTGGGTCATGGAATATTCCACCCGGGGAGGAACCTCGGGGTAGACCTTTCGGGAAATCAGCCCCTGGCTTTCCAGCTCCCGCAATTGCAGGGTAAGCATTCTTGGTGTGGCAGAGGGAATCCGCTTTTGAAGTCCGCTAAACCGGAGGGTGCCGGAGGACAGGTGCCAAAGGATCAACGCCTTATACTTTCCACCAATGAGTTCCAGAGTGGTCTTCACGGGGCAATGGGTTTCGTTCATAGGGAACCTCCATACGATCAAAAATGATACTGATGCACAAAATAGTGCATACTTGTGAAAAAAGAATTTTATGATATGATGGTAGCATAAAAAAGAAAAACTGTCAAAGGGGAAGTGCCCCTTGGCGGGGGAAAGGAATAGTGAGACCATGAAGGCGAAATTTCAAGTGACCGGCATGACTTGTGCCGCCTGCTCGGCCCGGGTGGAGAAGGTGACAAAGGGGGTTCCCGGCGTGGAACACTGCGAGGTCAATCTCCTGGCGGGGAAAATGGTGGCCGAAGTGGAAAACGAAGCTGTGGTGGAGAAAGTCTGCAAAGCGGTGGCAGATGCAGGCTACGGCGCAACGCCGGACAACGGTGGACAACCTGCTCCGGCTTCTCAAAAGACCCCGGCAGATCAGGCCCTGAAGGAGATGAAAACCCGGATTATCTGGTCAGGTGGATTTCTGGTGGTGCTGATGTATCTGACCATGGGATATATGGTAGGTCTGCCTACCCCCGGGGTGTTCCACGGGGTGGAAAATGCCACATTCTTTGCTTTGGCGCAGTTTTTGCTGACCCTTCCGGCGGTGGTGCTGAATCGGGCCTACTATACTAAGGGACTGAAAGCACTGTACCGTCGGGCACCTAATATGGATTCCCTGATTGCGGTGGGCTCCGGTGCCAGCTTGATTTATGGTGTGTTTGCCCTGCTGCGGATGAGCTACGCTCTGGGTCACGGCCAGTGGGATGTGGTACAACATTACAGTGAAAATCTCTATTTTGAATCCGCAGCCATGATTCTGACGTTGATTACCCTGGGCAAGTTTTTGGAAACCCGGGCCAAGGGAAAAACCGGCGATGCCATTCGCCAGTTGATGGATCTGGCACCGAAAACGGCCCGGGTCAAACGGGACGGAGGGGAATGGGAGATCCCGGCCGAACAGGTTCGGGTGGGGGATCGGGTGATTGTTCGTTCCGGCGGCCGGATCCCGGTGGATGGAACTGTCCTTCAGGGCAATGCTTCGGTGGATCAAAGTGCCCTGACGGGAGAATCGGTTCCTGTGGAGATTCAGCCTGGGGATTCGGTGGCTGCGGCTACAATCGTACAAAGTGGCTATCTGGAATTCCGGGCAGATAAAGTGGGCGAAGACACCACCTTGTCCCAGGTTATTCGCATGGTGGAGGAAGCCGGCGGCTCCAAGGCCCCCATCGCCCGGTTGGCAGACAAAATCGCCGGTGTGTTCGTGCCGGTGGTCATGACCATTGCTGCGGCGGCTTTCGTGGTGTGGATGCTTGCCGGACAGGGATTGGAATTTTCCCTGACCACAGCCATTGCGGTGTTGGTGATCTCCTGTCCCTGCGCCCTGGGACTGGCCACGCCGGTGGCCATTATGGTGGGTACCGGTCAGGGAGCCAAGCTGGGCGTGCTGTTCAAAAATGCCCAGGCTTTGGAAAATCTGCACCACATTGACACCATTGTGCTGGACAAGACCGGGACTCTGACCACCGGCAAGCCCCAGGTCACTGACGTGCTTCCGGGAGATGCCACGGAATTTGTGCTTCTGCGTACGGCGGTGGCGTTGGAGGTCAAGTCGGAACATCCCTTTGCCAAGGCGATTCTGGATTACGCCCTGGAACACAACATCTCCATTCGGGAGCTGGAACACTTTGAGACCTTGCCCGGATTGGGTGTTGCAGGATACTACAATGGGACGAAGGTCTATGGCGGCAATCGGCGGCTGATGGAGCAGCAGGGGATTGTGGTTCCTGAGTACCCCTTCCTGGCCTCCCAGGGGAAAACGCCGCTGTATTTTGGAGATGCCAACGGAAAATACCTGGGAGCCATTGGGGCTGCGGATGTGCTGAAGCAGGACTCCAAGGGCGCAGTGGAGCAGCTGAAACATCTGGGGCTGGACGTGGTTATGCTCACGGGAGATAACGAAAAAACAGCCCGAGCCATCGCCCGCCAGGCAGGGATTGACCATGTGATCTCCGACGTGTTGCCGGGGGACAAGGCCAATGCTATCTCTGGGTTGCAACAAAGGGGCCATCGGGTAGCCATGGTGGGAGATGGCATCAACGATGCCCCGGCGCTGGTTACGGCGGATGTGGGTATTGCCATCGGCGTCGGCACGGACATTGCCATTGAATCGGCAGATGTGGTGCTGATGTCTGGTTCGCTGAGTCAGGTGGGCGGAGCGGTGGAACTGAGCCGGGCCACCATCCGGAACATCAAGCAGAATTTGTTCTGGGCCTTTTTCTACAATTCTCTGGGCATCCCGGTGGCTGCGGGGGTACTGTATCCCGCCTTTGGCCTTCAGCTTAGCCCCATGCTGGGCGCAGCAGCCATGAGCATGAGCTCGGTGTTTGTGGTGACCAATGCCCTGCGCCTTCGGAAGTTCCGGCCCAAGACCCAGCCGGAAGGTCAGACCACTACGACCCCGAAACAGGTGGAGCAGGCTCCTGTTGACGAAACAACGCCTAAGATTGTTATTCCCGTGGAGGGGATGATGTGTCACCATTGTGTGGCGGCGGTGGAAAAGGCCTGCAAGGAACTGCCCCAGACCCAAAAGGCGGTGGCAGATCTGGAAAACAAGCAGGTCACCGTGTGGGGCACAGCCCCAAGAGCCGATCTGGAAAAGGCCATTGTGGAGGCCGGATATCAGATTCGGAAATAAAGACATGACCATCCGTTTCCCCCGCTTCCTTCCCGGGAAGTGGGGGAAAACTTTGGCTTTTCCCCACCTTTCCCATGAATTGGGATACCCGAGGGATTGACAAATGGTTACAATTTGTTATAATTGTTTGGAATTCTGTTACCATTTTAGCAAAGGAGTCCAGATATGAAGGTTCGATTTCTCGCCGGGTTACTGGCGATTATGATGGTGGTGTCCCTGCTGCCGGTTTCTGTCCGAGCCGATGGTTCGGATTTGGGGATGAGGCGACTGTCCGGGGATGAAAGCTATACCACCATGACCACCAGCCAAAGTATGGTGGATATGATCAAAGATATGGAGGGCTTTTCCGCCACCCCCTATTGGGACGTGAACCAATGGAGCATCGGATACGGCTCATCCTGCGGCAGTGACAAATCCAATCAGCCGGATCTTACCGTCACTGAGGAAGAGGCCGAGCAGATGCTGATGGATACATTGGCGGAGAACTACGGAAAAACCGTTAACGATTACTGCGCCTCCATCGGGCGGCAGCCCAGTCAGCAGCAGTTTGATGCGTTGGTGGATTTTACATACAATCTGGGCGGAAGCTGGACCAGCGGGTGCCAGCTCACCACCTGGCTGGAAAATCCCACTACGGAGATGAATTTTGTCAACGCCATTGGCCGTTGGGGCCGGGTGAGCAGCAAAGCCAATTATGGAACCTGTATGCGCCGGATCCGGGAAGCCATTGTGTTCCTCCGGGGGGAGTATTATCTCGCCCATGGCGGCAATGATTTCGAAAGTGACCTTTCCGTAGTGTCCAATGCCAACCTGCCTTACTACAAACTGGTGATTTTCCAGTCCAACGGTGGCACCTTCGGTTCCACAGCAGATGAGATTGGATACTATCTGGCAGGGGAGAGCTATGGCTCCTTCAAGACCCCTACGAAAGAAGGCTATGTGTTCCAGGGATGGGAGGTCACGGCGGAAAACAATTCTACCTTGGATGTCTCCTATTCCATCAATACTCAGGCTCAGGCAACCAAGCATCTGGAGTTGACGGCAGTTTGGGCAGTGGATCCCGAAGCAACGGAGCCTACGGAACCGGAAGAAACGGAACCTCCTGTGACGGAGCCGGGGGAGACCACACCTCCTGAAACGGACCCCCCCGTGACGGAGCCGGAGGAAACCGCCCCTCCTGAAACGGAACCTCCTGTGACGGAACCGGAGGAGACCACACCCCCTGAAACGGAGCACCCCGTGACAGAGCCGGAGGAGACCACCCCTCCGGAGACCAGGCCGGAGGAGCCTTCGGTGGAGCTTCCCTTCCGGGATGTGGCTAAAACCGCATGGTACCGAAAGTATGTGGAATTTGTGTATGAAAATGGCTATATGTATGGCACAACCTCCAAGCTGTTCAGCCCGGAGGTCGGCCTGAGCCGGGGAATGTTGGTGACGGTTTTGTACCGCATGGACGGGGAACCGGAGGTAGATGAGTCGGATCGCCGGTTCTTTGCCGATGCCCAGGGGGACTATTATACCGACCCGGTGGGTTGGGCCAGAGCCAATGGCATTGTCTATGGTGTCACCGCCAGCCGTTTTGCACCGGATCAACTGATTACCCGCCAGGATGCCGTGGCGATCTTCTATCGTTACTGCGTGGATTACCTTGGCATGGAAGATCATGCCACCGGGGATCTGAGGGGATTCCGGGATGGGAACAAGGTGGATTCTTATGCGGTGGATGCCATGGTGTGGGCTGTGGATGTGGGACTGATTAGCGGAACTCCCTCCGGAGGCGGCGTATATCTTAATCCCCGGGGCAATTTGACTCGGGCAGAGGCCGCGACCATCCTGACCTTCCTGGCACAGTTGATGGCGGAAGCGGTTTGATTCCATTCGAAGTTGATGTTTGCTCCCGAAGGCTACTTTGGGGGCAAATGTCCGTTTTAATGGATATTACATTGGTTATTATTTGGGCAGATCAAGAAGAAGCCCAAAGGAGCGGTAACCATGTATTCGATGAAAAACATTCGTGGCCATGTGATGGTCTATGACAGAAACGGCGTATTCCTGTTCTCTGCGGATACAGAGCGGGAAGCGTGGGAGGAAATTGAAGCGTATGAGGAATATTCGGCTTGACATCTCCTATGACGGTACCCGGTACCAGGGGTGGCAGCGATTGTCCGGGGAACAAAATACCATCCAGGGGAAGATCGAACAGGCTCTGACCCGGATTTTGGAAGAACCCATTGAAATTAGTGGCAGTGGTCGAACCGACGCCGGCGTTCACGCCCGGGGGCAGGTGGCGAATTTTCACTGCAACAGCACCATGCCCACCCAGCAGATTTTGGCCCAACTGCGCCGGTATCTTCCGGAGGACATCGGCATAGAATCCTGCAAGGAGACATCGGAACGATTCCACGCCCGGCTTAACGCCAAGGAGAAAACCTACGTCTACCGGATTTGGAATTCGGAGCAGCCCTGTGTGTTTCAACGACGCTATGTTTACCAAATGCATCAGCCTTTGGATTTGGCAGCGATGGAAGAAGCAAGTCGGTATTTTCTGGGTACCCATGACTTTGGGGCCTTTTGCGCCCATCGGAAAACCAAGAAATCCACCGTTCGGTATATCAAGGCTTTGTCCATCGAATGTGTGGGACCGGAGGTGCGGATCCGGGTGACGGGAAACGGATTTCTTCACAATATGGTGCGGATTTTGGTGGGCACGCTCATCGAAGTGGGCAGGGGAGAGCGGGAGCCTGACTCCATTCCCCAGTTGTTTGAGAAAAGGCGGGAGGATGCAGGATATTTGGTACCCGGCAAGGGACTTTGCCTGGAGGAGGTGCAATACGGTTGAACATTCAGATTTTTGGAAGATCCAAGAGCTTTGATACCAAAAAGGCGGAGCGATACTTCAAAGAACGGCGGATCCCGTTTCAATCCATCGACCTCAACCGCTATGGAATGTCCGGACGGGAGTTTGACAGCGTGCTTCGGGCCGTGGGGGGAATCGATCAGCTCATCGACTGGGAGAGCAAAGCCCCGGAGGTGATGCTGATGCGGTACATGGACGATGTCCGGGCCAAGGAGGATAAGGTGTTTGACAATCCCAAGTTGATGCGTGGGCCGGTGGTGCGCAATGGCCAGCAGGCCACCGTGGGCTATTGTCCGGAGATTTGGGCAACTTGGAAATAATGGAATCAACGGATACAAAGGCAGTTTCTCCAAAGAGAAGCTGCCTTTTTTGACGAATTGATCAAATTTTGGGCGATTTTGTCTTGCTATGCAGGAAGAAGGGTGGTATAATATGGGAGATTTATCCACAACCCTGGAGCGCATCCGGGGCATGGTCTGGGGTGGAGGAACCCTGGGACTGATGTTCTTGGTGGGCATTGCCATAACGATTGTGTGCCGTGTGCCCCAAATCCGGCTGTTTTCCCGGGCATGGAACCGGTTTTTCCGGCAGATGACGGGGAGAGAATCGAACGGGGATGGGTCTTATCGTGGGTTATGCACCGCCCTGGCGGCTACGGTGGGCACCGGAAACATTGCCGGTGTGGCCGGGGCCATCGCCATTGGCGGCCCGGGCGCGGTGTTTTGGATGCTCCTGAGCGCCCTGGTTGGCATGGCCACCAAATTTGCAGAAAGCACCCTGGCGGTTGCGTATCACCAGGGATCTGCCCGGGAGGGATTCCGAGGCGGCCCAATGTACTACATTCCCCGGGCTTTGCCCCATGGGGGCAGAGCTGTGGCAAAGATCTATTGTGTTTTGGGGCTGATGGCCGCCTTTGGCGTGGGAAATGCCACCCAGGTTAATGCGGTGATGGTTGCCCTGGAAGAAGCGGGACGAAGCTACGGCGGCGGAGTGTGGAAGGGAACAGAACTGGTGGTGGGGCTGGGTATGGCTCTGGCCGTGGTTCTGGTGATTTCCGGAGGGGCGGAACGGATCGGTGCTGCGGCAGAGACCTTGGTTCCCCTGGCTGCGGGAGGGTATATCCTCCTTTGCGCTGTGGCTTTGTGGATTCGACGGGAAAGACTTGGTCAGGCAATCTCCATGATTTTCCAGGGGGCAATCTGCCCCAGTGCGGTGACCGGCGGTTTGGTGGGCAGTGCCTACACGGCCTTGGGTATCGGGGTGTCCCGGGGAACCTTCACCAATGAAGCGGGGATGGGAACCGGAGCCATGGCCCACGGTGGCTCGTCTGTGACGAATCCGGTGGATCAGGGACTCATGGGATTGATGGAGGTATTTTGGGACACGGTGGTGATTTGTACCATGACAGCACTGGTGATTTTGACCAGTGGTGTGTCCATTCATTATGGCCGGGAGGCAGGGGCAGAACTCACCGCCCGGGCTCTTAGTGTCGGCCTGGGTAGTTGGGTATCGGCGGTGCTTTGGGGCTGTCTGTGTCTGTTCGCCTTTGCCACCATACTGGGATGGGGGCTCTATGCCGGACGGTGTGGAGAATTTTTATTGGGGAAGATGAATTGGCGTGTCTTTGGTTTGTGCCAGGGATGCGTGGTGATGCTGGGGGTTCTGGTGGGATCCGGGGTGATCTGGAATCTATCGGAAATCATGAATGGATTGATGGCATTGCCAAACCTGATTGCCCTGATGGGATTGCTGCCGGAACTTCGGCGTTTGACCCGAAACGATGAAATGAGAAAATGCGGAATTATGACCGCTGGAGGTACTTATGAGAATATCCATCAATGCAAACCGCTGTCAGCCCTCTCCTATGCGGAAGTTCCACCCCTATGCGGTGGAAGCGGAACAAAGAGGACGGAAAATTTATCATCTGAACATTGGCCAGCCGGATCTGAAAACCCCTGAGGCATACTTTGCCGCAGTGCGCCATTATACCGAGGAAACCCTGGCCTATGCGGCATCTCCCGGTATGCCCCTGCTCATTGATCAGATTCGGGCCTACTACAAGAACCTGAATGTGGAGTTGAACAATGAGGACGTGCTCATCACCACCGGCGGTTCGGAGGCACTGCTGCTAACCTTCCTGTGCATTATGGATCCTTACACCGAAGTGATTATCCCGGAGCCCTACTACCCCAACTATACCACCTTTGTTCATGCCGCCGGCGGTGTCATCCGCGCCTTGCCCACCAGTCCCGAGGAGGGCTACCGCTATGCCTACAAAGATCGGATCGAGAGCCTGATTACCCCCAATACCCGGGCGATTATGATTACCAACCCGGGCAACCCCACTGGCGTGGTTCTGACCCGGGAGGAAATGCGGATGGTGGCAGATATTGCGAAGAAGCATGACTTGTATCTGATTTGCGATGAAGTATACCGGGAATTTTGCTATGATGACAGCTTTGGCGTGCCGACTATGGCGGTGTTTGATGATATTGCGGATAACCTTGTGATCATCGACTCGGTGTCCAAGCGGTTCTCTGCCTGCGGTGCCCGGGTTGGATGCGTGGTGACAAAAAACAAGGATCTTCAGGCCGCTTTGCTGAAAATGTGCCAAAGTCGCTTGTCTGTGGCAACCATCGACCAGATCGGGGCTGCTGCACTGTACAGTGTGGATCACAAGTTCTTTGAAAACAGCAAGGCAGAGTATCGCCTTCGCCGGGACATTGTGATGGAATGTCTGCGGAAAATTCCCGGTGTGCGGGTGGAGGAGCCCATGGGTGCGTTCTACCTGATGGCTAGTTTGCCGGTGGATGATGCCGATCGGTTCCAGTATTGGCTTCTGGATACTTTCCACGACCGGAACGAAACGGTGATGTTTGCCCCTGGTGCCCCCTTCTACGAGACTCCGGGTAAGGGCATCAATGAGGTTCGAATTGCCTATGTGTTGAAAAAAGAGGATCTTGTTCGGGCCATCGAGCTTCTGGGTTTGGGAATCACCCGGTATCGCCGGGAGGTCATGGGCCTGGAAGAATAAGAAGAATAGCGAAGATCCAACCTGTGGGATAGAACAAGAGTCGTAAAACAGTATTGCGACATTGTGCCGAAATCAACGAAGCGGCACAAAACCACATGGAGCTGATTGTGCCGCATCTGGCAAGGCAATACGGTGTGACCGAGCAACTGAAAGCCGAAAACCAAATGGAATGGGACGGCAGATGAACGCTTGTAAAGCACAGGCAGAAGCTATTGTGAAGTTTGAACTGATTTTTATGATTGATAAAGAGACCGCCCGGGCAAAAATGTTCGGGCGGTTACTATGTAGCTGATAGATTTCTTCACATTTTTCTGATATACTTTATTTATGAAAAATGTAAGCTAAATCGGAATTTGTGAAGGAGTGTGATTGTATGAAAAAGAAAATCATTATATTGATTGCAGTAGTTGTTTTATTTGTGTCTTGGCT
>CAZSAZ010000011.1:0-7300 GCA_964604925.1 uncultured Oscillospiraceae bacterium
GACGTATGCCTTTCGATGGCCTGTCAGGCGAACCAGGATCATCCGGGGCATGAGGATATGGTAGCCACCGCCGCCCATGGCTACCGCCACATCCATTCCTCCCGCACCGAAGGCCAGCATTCCCATGCCGCCCCCTGTGGGGGTGTGAGAATCCGAACCGATCAGCGTTTTCCCCGGCACACCAAACCGCTCCAGATGAACCTGGTGGCAAATTCCGTTTCCGGGCCGGGAGAAATAGACTCCGTGTTTTGCTGCCACGGTTTGCAAATACCGGTGGTCATCCGCGTTTTCAAATCCACACTGCAAGGTGTTATGATCCACATAGGCCACGCTGCGCTCCGTTTTCACCCGGGGAATCCCCATGGTCTCGAATTCCAGGTAGGCCATGGTTCCCGTGGCATCCTGGGTCAACGTCTGGTCAATTTGCAGGGAAATCTCTCTGCCGGGGGTCATATCCCCCTCCCGCAAATGAGCCGCAATGATTTTCTGCGCAATGGTCAATCCCATGTTACGTCTCTCCCATCATATGTTTTTTGGCATTTTCGATGTGCCTAGAGGCCAAATCCCGGGCAAGTTCCCCCTGTCCTGCCACCATGGCCTCATAGATCTGCTGGTGTTCCTGGATGGTTTTTTCCAAACGCTGTTCGTCCTGCATACTGATTTTCCGATATCGCCGGGTCTTTCGCAACAAAGGGCTGAGGGTATCGTAAATCACGGTACGGCCGGACAAGCGGCAAATGGCATCGTGGAATTCATCGTCCACCTGGCGCAGATGCTCCAGATCTTTTTTCTGATAATAGAAGTCCTGAAGATCCACCAAATGTCCCAGCTCCTCCCGGCCTTCCTCCGTGAGGTTTTTTGTTGCGTGGAATACCGCCAGGCCTTCCAAATGCTGGCGAATGTCCATGATATCCAGAAGATCCTCCATGGTGATTCCCAGCACAACGCTGCCCTTTCCCGAGTCGGCAATGAGCCGCTCCGCCTCTAAGTGCCGCAACGCCTCCCGGATGGGGGTTCGGCTGACCCCCAGAAGCTCACACAGCTTCAGCTCCGTCAAAACCTCACCACGGGGAAACACTCCCTGGATGATGTCATTTTCCAGCCGCTCAAACACCTGATCGGCCAGAGATACCGTCTTAAAGCCCTTCATGCTGATCCCCCCTTCCCTTCTCGTACCACACGGGTGCCAACTGATGAATCTTTTCATCCAGTTCCCGATCCGTCATCACCGTCTGCCGTCCCTCGGCATATACCCGATCCATCCAATCTTTCATGGCAATCACCAGAGGATCCTGCTTGTTCACAGCCTTTTCCCCTTCCAGATGGTAGCTTTGATTGATCCAGTAGGCGATTCCAGCCAGTCCGGAGGTGTTGCTGATCTGTACCATCGCCGGACGATTGAGCAACTTTTTGGTATCAAAGATGGTGTAGATTTCCTCGTCTTTCATCAACCCGTCGGCATGAACCCCCGCCCGGGTCACATTGAAGTTCTTTCCCACATAGGGGGTCATGGGCGGAATGTCATATCCGATCTCATCCTGGAAATATTGGGCAATTTCTGTAATCACCGTGGGATCCATGCCGTCCAAACTGCCTCGAAGGGAGGCATATTCAAACACCATGGCTTCCAGTGAGACATTTCCCGTCCGTTCCCCAATGCCCAGTAAGGAGCAGTTCACCGCGCAGGCCCCATAAAGCCACGCAGTGGAGGCATTGGTCACCGCCTTGTAAAAATCATTATGGCCATGCCACTCCAAATACTCACTGGGCACGTCCGCGTAGTGCTGTAAACCATAGACGATGCCAGCCACCGACCGAGGCATAGCCGCCTCGGTGTAGGGTACTCCGTATCCCATGGTGTCGCAGGCCCGGATCTTCACCGGAATTCCAGCTTCCCGACTGAGCTTTTGCAACTCATTGACAAAGGGCACCACGAAGCCGTAAAAATCCGCCCGGGTAATGTCCTCCAAATGGCACCGGGGCACAACACCGGCATTGAAGGCATCTTTTACCGTACCCAAATAATAATCCAAAACCTGGGAACGGGTCATTTTCATTTTTTTGAATATGTGGTAATCCGAGCAACTAACCAAAATTCCCGTCTCCCGGATTCCCAAATCCTTTACCAGTCGAAAATCCTCCCGATTGGCCCGAATCCAGGTCGTGATTTCCGGGAATTTCAAATCCAGTTCCATGCACTTTTCCAGAGCCCGGCGATCCTTCTTGGAATAGATGAAAAATTCCGTTTGACGGATGATCCCATACGGCCCACCCAGTTTGTGGAGCAGCTTGTAAATGTTCACGATTTGCTCTTCGGAATAGGGTTCCACCGACTGTTGACCATCCCGGAGGGAGGTATCGGTGATCCAGATTTCCTCCGGCATGGACATGGGCACCCGGCGATGGTTAAAGGGCACCTTGGGTACCGTTCCATAAGAAAAAATATCCCGGTGAAGATTGGGTTCGGAAACATCCTGGAGGGAGTATTTATAGGACTTCTGCTCCAGCAGATTGGTCTTGTTGGAAATTTCAAGCATGGGATTGCTCCTTTCTCCGGAATCGAATTGATTGTATACAATTATACATCAGAACAAGTATTTGTCAAGATACATTTGTTCTTTTCGCAAGGACATTTGGTGAAAACTTTCCCGTTGTCACAGTTGACAATTGTCCTGCATTGTGCTAAAATTGTGGAGAAATATTGAATGGGAGGTGCCATCATGGAGCACATCAAGACCATCGAAACCCGCTCTCTGTGCCAGAGTGCCAAGAACGGCGGCTGCGGCGAGTGCCAGACTTCCTGCCAGTCTGCTTGCAAGACCAGCTGCGGCATCGCAAACCAGGCTTGCGAGAACGAGAACAAGTAATCCACAATGAAAAAATGCCGCCGTGCAGGCGGCATTTTTTATGAGATTTGGAAAGGATAATCCACTATGATTCATCAGTATCAGTTGGGCGGCTACAACATCGTCCTGGACGTTTGCTCCGGAGGCGTTCATGTGGTGGACGAGGTCGCCTACGACATCATCTCCATGTTTGAGACGGAGGACAAACAAACCATTCTCTCCCGTCTTCAGGAAAAATACCGGACCCGGGAGGATATCACCCAGGAGGATCTGGAAGAGTGCTACAACCAGGTTGTGGCTCTGAAGGACAGTGGCAAGCTCTTCACCCCCGACACCTTCGAGCCTCTGGCCGGAACGCTGAAGCAAAAAACCTCCGGTGTGGTCAAGGCCCTGTGTCTGCACATTGCCCACACCTGCAACCTCAACTGCTCCTATTGCTTCGCCAGCCAGGGCAAATACCATGGCGAACGGGCAGTGATGAGCTTTGAAGTAGGCAAGCAGGCTCTGGATTTCCTGGTGGCCAACTCCGGTTCCCGTCGGAATCTGGAAGTAGACTTCTTCGGTGGCGAACCGTTGATGAATTTCCAAGTAGTGAAGGATTTGGTCGCCTACGCCCGGAGCATCGAAAAGGAGCACGGGAAAAACTTCCGCTTCACTCTGACCACCAATGGTATGCTCATTGATGACGACGTGATTGATTTTGCCAACCGGGAGTGCCACAATGTGGTGCTGTCCCTGGATGGTCGGAAGGAAATCCACGACCGCTACCGGGTAGATTACGCCGGCAACGGAAGCTGGGAAAAGATCGTTCCCAAATTCCAGCGTCTGGTGGAGGCCCGTCAGGGAAAGGGCTACTATATGCGTGGTACCTTTACCCATGCCAACCCCGATTTTCTCAAAGATATCCAGCAGATGCTGGATCTAGGCTTCAACGAACTGAGTATGGAGCCTGTGGTCTGCGCCCCCGGAGATCCCAGCGAACTGACGGAAGAAGATATGACCCTGGTGATGGAACAGTATGAGGGTCTGGCTCAGTTGATGCTCCAGCGGGATCGAGAGGGCAAGCCCTTCACCTTCTATCATTATATGATTGACCTCACCGGCGGCCCGTGCATCTACAAGCGGATCTCCGGCTGCGGAAGCGGAACGGAGTACATGGCCGTCACCCCCTGGGGTGATTTGTATCCCTGCCATCAGTTCGTGGGAGAGGAAAAATTCCGTCTGGGCAGCATCTATGAAGGTGTGACCAACCACGAAGCCCAGGAGCAGTTTGCCTCCTGCAACGTCTATGCCCACCCTGAGAGGCCCGTCAGGGAAAGGGCTACTATATGCGTGGTACCTTTACCCATGCCAACCCCGATTTTCTCAAAGATATCCAGCAGATGCTGGATCTAGGCTTCAACGAACTGAGTATGGAGCCTGTGGTCTGCGCCCCCGGAGATCCCAGCGAACTGACGGAAGAAGATATGACCCTGGTGATGGAACAGTATGAGGGTCTGGCTCAGTTGATGCTCCAGCGGGATCGAGAGGGCAAGCCCTTCACCTTCTATCATTATATGATTGACCTCACCGGCGGCCCGTGCATCTACAAGCGGATCTCCGGCTGCGGAAGCGGAACGGAGTACATGGCCGTCACCCCCTGGGGTGATTTGTATCCCTGCCATCAGTTCGTGGGAGAGGAAAAATTCCGTCTGGGCAGCATCTATGAAGGTGTGACCAACCACGAAGCCCAGGAGCAGTTTGCCTCCTGCAACGTCTATGCCCACCCTGAGTGCCGGGACTGCTGGGCACGGCTCTATTGCTCCGGCGGCTGTGCCGCCAACGCCTACCATTCCACCGGTTCTGTCACCGGTGTGTACGAAAAGGGTTGCCGCCTATTCCGCAAGCGGATGGAGTGCGCCATTATGGTAGCCATTGCCCGGGCTCTGGGAGATAACCAGTGAATACCCCCATCCGGCATTTTGTCCGGGAATACGGAAATTCAGACCCTCTGCGCCTTCATATGCCCGGACACAAGGGCAACGGCCCCCTGGGGTTTGAGGATCTGGATTTAACAGAGATGGAAGGGGCCGATGACCTGTACCATCCGGAGGGCATCATTGCCCAAAGCGAGGCCAATGCCAGTTCCCTGTTTGGCTGCGAAACCCTCTATTCCACCGAAGGTTCTTCCCAGTGCATTCGGGCCATGGTTTTGCTGCTGTACCGGTATGCCAGAAGCACAAACCAGCCCTTCCACATCCTTGCCGGACGAAATGCTCACAAAACCTTTCTTTCCGCCATGGCTCTGGTGGGAGGAGACGTCACCTGGCTTAGCCCAGCCCACAATCCCTCCTACCTCTCCTGCCCCCTGGCCCCCGAGGACGTGGAATCCCATCTGCAAAACCAAGATCAAAAGCCTGTTGCCCTGTATTTGACCAGTCCGGACTATTTGGGCAATTTATCTGACATTCGTCAGATCGCCCAGGTCTGTCATCGCCATGGTATTCTTTTGGTGGTAGATAACGCCCACGGTGCCTATCTCCGGTTTTTATCCCCCTCCCTGCATCCCATGGATTTGGGGGCAGATCTCTGTTGCGATTCTGCCCATAAGACCTTGTCGGTGATCACCGGCGGAGCCTACCTCCATCTGTCTTGCCACCTTCCCCCCCTGTTCCATGAGGAGGCCCGGAGTGCCATGGCGCTGTTCGGTTCCACCAGTCCATCCTACCTGATTCTCCAGTCCCTGGATGGGGTCAACCCATCCCTTTCCCAGGACTATCCCCAGGCCTTGGCAACCTGTTGTCAGGCTGTAAAAGCCACACGGTGCCGTCTGGAAGCCCAGGGATTCCAATTGCTAGGACAAGAGCCGTTGAAGCTCACCATCGCTCCCAAGTCCTATGGCTATACCGGCTTGGAGTTGGGTCAGGTATTGGCACAGCAAGGGATTTACTGCGAATTTTCCGACCCGGATTATTTGGTACTCATGGTCACGCCTGAGACAGGTGCCGAAGGCCTGTCCCGTCTGGAAAAGGCACTGTCCCAAATTCCTCGGCAGAGCCCCATTGCTTCCGTCCCGCCTCCCTTCCGCCTGCCCCGTCAGGTGATGGGAATTCGGGAAGCGACTTTGTCCCCCGCGGAAGCCCTTCCCATTGCGCAAGCCTTGGGGCGCATTTTGGCTCGGGCCAGCGTAGGCTGTCCACCGGCGGTACCCATTATCTGCTGCGGTGAGGAAATTGATGAGACAGCCTTGGCCTGCTTCCACTATTACGGAATCGAAACCTGTCATGTTGTGACAGCATAACAAATGGGGCCGGTTTTTGACCGACCCCAACATTTTCATTTTATCACCCTTCATCCCAGAGGTCAAGGCTTTTTGTGCAAAAGAACTATTTTCTACCTTTTGCATCAATCATTTTCCGTTATTTTGTACCATTTTCCAGGTTGCTTTTTTCCAATCCTGGTGCTATAGTAAAGGCACAAAGGAGATACCAAAACGGATCTCCACAAGACATCTTCCCCCACCCCAAGGTGAATCCCATCCCGCTGCTCAGGCCGCTGCGTCAAAGCACATCCCTTTGCTCCAATCAGACGTCAAATCATTCCTTTTTCCCCACTGTAGACGACCATCCGCCGACGATCATCCCCAGCAGAAGAAGATCCGAAACCGTTTGACCCGTGAAATGTGGAATGTAGGAAACGAAATCAACGACTTGCAGACAGACGAACCGAAACCTAGGACTGGGAAATTGGAACGTAAAACAGACCAATGCTAAAAGCGCAGATTGATTCCCTGGCGTGGAACCAGAAGTTGTCTCCGGCCTCCCCTCCCATTCTCTTTCCGGCGTGTGACTTGAACACCAAATCCCCGGGAGCGTGGACCTCAATGGCCGAATCCGTAGAAAGAGAGGTTAACCAATAGATGTTAGATATCAAGAGTGAACAGAAGTGATCCTTGGTTGGTTTGGTTGCAAGCAGCATCAGCCAAGGGTCACTTCTTTTTTTGCCCCAATGGGGTCTATTTTTTTGCCTTTTTTCAAAAATCCATGTGCTTTAAGGATGGTTCCTGCGTTTTTCCAGCTCCGTCACATTTTCCTCCACCCGCTTTTTGTTCAAGGGGTACCATGCCCATAGCATCCATCCCAGAATTCCAAATCCAACCCCGGGAATCAACGTCCCGATGGCATATACCCCATTGACCACCCTCGGAGAAAAGGCTGTCTCCGGGGAATAGCCAATAGCCGTTAGGAGGCCGCCGGTCAATCCGGCTGCCCCAGCCTGCCCCAGTTTCCGGGCAAAGGAATACAACGCATACACGCTACCATCCTCCCGGACGCCGTTGCGAAGCTCCGCATCGTCGATAACGTCAGTAATCAACGCCCAGGACACCATGCTGAAAATCCCCAGCCCCAGCCAGCTCACGCCGCTCAAAACCACAAATACCCAAACATTTTCCGGCCGAGCCAGATACTGCACCC
>CAZSAZ010000011.1:7400-18572 GCA_964604925.1 uncultured Oscillospiraceae bacterium
CTCTGCTTTTCCGTATCGGGCCGCCAGAGGCTTAGCTGTCAGTGCTGCCACTACCGCTCAAAACCACAAATACCCAAACATTTTCCGGCCGAGCCAGATACTGCACCCCACAAGCCAGAGCTGCCACCCCATTGGCAACTGCACTGATCTCTGCTTTTCCGTATCGGGCCGCCAGAGGCTTAGCTGTCAGTGCTGCCACTACCATCCCCAAAACCATGGCCAGGGTGGACATTGACTGTGCCAGCGTGTTGCCGTAGTAATTGGGGTAGATATAATTTGTCATGGTTTGCATGGTTATCTGGGCTAACAGCATCACCACGGAAATGCCAATGATGGAAATTAACGCCCGGTTTTTCACTGCGTTTTGAAGCATCTTTCCCACCCCATAGGGTTTGGCCGCGGATTTTCCTTGGGGATGCACCCGCTCTGTGGTTAGCCAGTAACACAGCACATAGCACACCACTGCCAAAACAGAGCAAATCCCCGCAATCCAGGTAAAGCGCTTGCCGTTCATCACCGCCCAATCCCCCACTTCGTCATAGGCCAGCACCGGAACCACCGCCCCGATCACCAGTCCGGCAAAGGTGCCTCCCAAACTCCGATAGGTGGACAGGGATTGACGATCCCCAGGCTTGTGGGAAATGGTCGAGGCCATGGAGCCATAGGGAATGTTGATGGAGGTGTAAAAGAAGGAACCCCATAGCACATACGTCCCCAATAGCCATAGGATCTTAAAGGACATACTTCTGCCTGCCAGTCCGCTTTGGTAGATCAAAAAAGAGGACAGGGCCACCGGCACACTCATTCGCAAAATCCAGGGTCGAAACTTTCCCTCTGCCGTCACCGGACTTTGGTCGCAAATGCGACCCATGGCCACATCTGTAAAGGCATCCACAAACCGGGACAGCATCATCACCAAGCCCACGACTCCACCGGAGACTCCCATCACATCGGTATAAAATTTCATCAGGAAGCTGGAGGACAACAGAAAGGTAAAATCGTTTCCGAAATCTCCAAACAAGTACCCCACTTTGTCCCGAAATCCAAATTTCCCTCGGTCTTGTCCCATCCGTCTCACGGCGCAACCTCCATCAACGCCCCTTCCAAGGAGCCTTTTGAGACAGTATGCACGTCCTGCCCTCAAATTATTCTCCATCGCCCCACAGATCCGAAGATATTTCCCCACTGTCCGGAGCAATTCGATGTTTTTGATAAAAACAGAATCAATCTAGGTTGATTTTCGTCTTATTTGCCGATTGCCAAGGGCCGGGAAACCAAGTAAAATAGAACTGTAATATTTCTGAACGTTCCCTGTTTTCCTGTCAGGAGGTACAAATAATGGGTGGATTTTTTGGCGCAATCGCCAATCGCGACATCACATATGATGTATTCTTCGGTGTGGACTACCATTCCCATCTGGGCACCCGCCGGGCTGGTATGATTCTCTACGATGAGGCTCTGGGCTTCCAGCGTCAGATTCACAGCATCGAGAATACTCCCTTCCGAACCAAGTTTGAGAAAGATCTTGCCTCCTTCCGGGGCACCCTGGGCTTGGGCTGTATCAGTGACAACGACCCCCAACCTTTGATGGTTCGCTCCCATTTGGGACTGTACGCCATCACCTGTGTGGGTGTCATCAATAACAGCGACCAATTGGTGGAACAGTATTTTTCCGACCATCAACACCAGTTCATGGCCATGTCCTCGGGAAAAATCAATGCCACAGAGCTTTTAGCCGCCCTCATCAACCAGAAAGACGACTTGGTTTCCGGAATTCTCCACGCTCAGGAACTGATCGACGGTTCTGCTACCATTGTCATCATGACCCAAAGTGAGCTGATTGTCGCCCGGGACAAGCTGGGACGGCTCCCGGTGCTCATCGGAAAGCACCACCAGGACGGGTGGTGTACCTGCTTTGAATCCTTCTCTGCCTCCAAATTAGGCTATGAGATCTGCTACGAGCTGGGCCCCCAGGAGATCGTCCGTATTGACCGTGACGGCTACAAAACCCTGTCCCCCGCCGGGAATAAAATGAAGATCTGCGCTTTCCTCTGGACCTACTATGGTTACCCCAATTCCAATTACGAAGGGGTCAACGTGGAACTGATGCGGTATCGCAATGGTGCCATTATGGCTCGGAATGATGCCAAGCGTGGCATTGCCCAGGATGTGGACTATGTCTGTGGCGTTCCCGACTCGGGAATCCCCCATGCCATCGGCTACGCCAACGAGAGCCACAAGAGCTTTGCCCGGCCGTACATCAAGTATACCCCCACCTGGCTCCGCAGCTTCACCCCGCCCAACCAGGAAATGCGGAATCATGTGGCAAAAATGAAGCAAATCCCCGTGCCAGAGTTGATTCAGGGCAAAAAGCTGCTCCTGGTGGATGATTCCATCGTCCGGGGTACCCAGCTCCAGGAGACAGTGGAATTTCTCCGAGAAAGCGGTGCCCAGGCGGTGCATATGCGCTCGGCCTGCCCTCCCATTATGTACGGCTGCAAATACCTGAGCTTCTCCCCTTCCCGTTCGGAGATGGAGCTGATTGCCCGAAGAACCATCCAGGAGCTGGAAGGTGACGAGGGTCAAACGCATCTGGAGGAGTATGCCGATGCCGATACCCAGCGTGGTCAGTGCCTGCTGCATACCATCTGCGACAAATTCGGCTTTGACTCCCTGGGCTACCAGAGTCTGGACGGCCTTCTGGATGCCATTGGTCTGGATCGGGATCAGGTCTGTACCTACTGCTGGAACGGCAAGGAATAATCCCAAAACCAACCCATTCCCCGGGGGCAGTCACCCCGGGGAATTATAATACCGCTCCCTTCCGTAGAAAGGAGCGGTATCTTTTTATTTATCTGGGGGCAGCTCATGCTCCGTCCGGGACAGCGTGTACCCCACGCCATTGACGTTTCTCACGTCTCCCGTGATGATGAACGCCCGGGGATCGAGGCCCAACGCCGCATCCCGAACCTGGGCGTATTTCTTTCCATTGACCACAGTCAAAATGGCTTTCTGTGCTTTTCCTTCATAGCCGGTCTCCACATCCAACATGGTCACGCCACAGTCCAACTGCCGCAAAATGGTAGTGCGGATTTGTTGATATTTGGGAGAGATGATAATCATCTCCACGTTCTGCTCACCGGAGACCGTGGTCTTGTCTACCACCGCAGAGGTCAGCACCAAAATCAGCAGGCTGTACAGCACCCCATCCATTCCCTTTATCATGGTCTGAGCCAAAACGATCAGGCCATCGAAGAAAATCAGAGACGTTCCCAAGGGAATGGCATAGTATTTTTGGAGGATGCAAGGAGGAATGTCCATGCCGCCGGTGCTGCCTCCCACCCGAACCACCAATCCGATGCCGCCGCCAATGAGCACGGCACAGTACAGGGCACACAGCAGTCGATCTTCTCCAGCAAACATGGTGCCCACAGGAAGCTCCTCAAACACCGCCATAATAACCGGATAAACCAAGGTGGATACCAGGCTCTTCGCTGCAAACTCCCACCCCATAAAGGCCAGGCCGAGCAAAAACAGGGCGATGTTCACCACCGCCGAAATCACCGACAGGCGGATGGGAATCCAGGTTTGAAAAATCAGAGCAATACCACTAGCTCCGCCCAACATAAAATTCTGGGGCACGACAAAAGCACAGATGGCAAAGGCCAGCATGGTATTCCCCATCAGGGTATAAAAAAGGGTTTTCCCCTGTTCTCGCAAAAACTGCTTCATGATTCTTTCTCCATTGCGTTGGGAGATCTGATGCTCCCTGTGTCTCCATTGGGCGCAAACCCAACTCGATTTATTATACCTTGATTCCCCAGGAAAAGCAAGGAAAATCTCCCCAGACAAATGCGCCGCCGGAATATATTCCGACGGCGCATGGTATTTTCATTACAGTCCCATTTCCTTCTTAACCTCACCGAAGGCACGGACGGCGAAATCAATGTCCTCCTTGGTGTGTCCGGCAGAAATCTGGGTACGGATCCGATCCTTACCCTTGGGCACCACGGGATAGCAGAAGGCCACCACATACACGCCCTTTTCCAGCATCCGCCGTGCAAATTCATGGGCGGTTCTGGGATCATAGAGCATCACAGGGACAATGGGATGCTCACCGGGAAGCAGGTCAAAGCCCAGCTTCTCCATTTCGCTACGGAAATATCGAGCATTTTCATGCACCTTGTCCCGCAGTGCCGTAGACTGCTCCAGCAACTCGATGGTACGGATGGTTGCTGCACAAATAGCAGGAGCAACGGTATTGGAGAACAGGTAAGGACGGCTCTTCTGACGCAGCAGATCCACAATGGGCTGCCGAGCTGCGGTGTAGCCGCCGGATGCACCACCCAGAGCCTTGCCAAAGGTGCCCGTCAGGATATCCACCCGATCCATCACGCCGCAATATTCCGGAGTTCCCCGTCCACGCTCGCCCATGAAGCCCACGGCATGGCTGTCATCCACCATCACCAGCGCATCAAACTCATCGGCCAAATCGCAGATTCCCACCAAATTGGCAATATAGCCATCCATGGAGAACACGCCGTCAGTGGCAATCATGATTTTCTTGGCTCCTGCCTCCCGGGCTGCCACCAACTGCTTGCGCAAATCTTCCATGTTGTTGTTCCGATAGCGATAGCGCATGGCCTTGCACAGGCGAACGCCGTCGATGATGGAAGCATGGTTCAGCTCATCGGAAATAATGGCATCCTCAGGCCCCAAAAGCGTCTCAAACAGACCGCCGTTGGCATCGAAGCAGGAAGAATAGAGGATGGCATCATCCATGCCCACAAAATGAGCAATTTTTTCTTCCAAATCCTTATGAATCTGCTGGGTACCACAGATGAAGCGGACGGAGGAAAGGCCAAAGCCCCACTTGTCATAGCTATCCTTGGCCGCCTGGATCAACTCCGGATGGGTGGACAGCCCCAGATAGTTGTTGGCACAGAAGTTGACCACACCGGGCTTGGCGGTGGTATCAATCCGGGAATACTGGGGAGTGGTGATGATCCGTTCTTCCCGCCAGGTACCAGCCTGACGGATCTGCTCCAGCTCCTGGGAGATGGAATTCAGCGCAGTTTTCATATCAGTTTTCCTCCTTCTTCTGAGTCCAGTCCAGAATAACCTTGCCGGACATTCCGGAGTTCATGGCATCAAAGCCCTTCTGGAAGTCCGTGTAGTGGAACCGGTGGGTAATCACCGGGGTCAAATCCAAGCCGCCCTGCACCATGTAGCTCATCTGGTGCCAGTTGTCCATCTTCCGGCCATAGATGCCCTGAAGGGTCAGACCCTTGGTAATGATGGTGTTCATATCCATGGCCACAGGCTTATTGGAGATGCCCAGCAAGCTGATCTTGCCGCCATTGCGCATCGCACCGATCATCTGCTGAAGAGCTGCGCCGTTTCCGGACATTTCCAGACCCACGTCAAAGCCTTCGGTCAGCCCCTGCTGGGTCATAACCTCCCGCAAATCCTCCCGGGCGGTGTTCACCGCAGCATCCACGCCCATCTTCCGGGCCAAATCCAGCCGGTAGTCGTTGATGTCGGTGATGATGACCCGTCTGGCTCCTGCGTGCTTTGCAATGGCAGAGGCAATGATGCCGATGGGGCCGGCACCGGTAATGAGTACGTCCTCTCCGATCAGAGGGAACATCAGAGCCGTATGGGTGGCATTGCCGAAGGCATCGAAAAAGGCCACCACATCCTCGTCCAGGCTCTCGTCAATGAGAATCACATTGCTCTCGGGGATGCAGACATATTCAGCAAATGCACCGTCCCGATCCACGCCTACGCCCACCGTGTCCTTGCACCACTGAATGTTACCGGTGTGGCAGTTGCGGCAATGATGGCAGGTAATATGTCCTTCACCGGAGACTCGCTGGCCGATTTTCAGCCCCGTGACTCCTTCGCCCAACTCCGCGATCTCTCCCACATATTCGTGACCGATGGTCATGGGGGGCTTGATATGCTCCACCGCCCAGGGATCCCAATTGTAAATATGAACATCCGTGCCGCAGATGGCAGTCTTGTGAACCTTAATCAGCACCTCACCTGCTTTGGGATGGGGCACCGGCACCTGCCGCAGTTCCAAACCCCGGCCAGGTTCCGCTTTCACCAATGCGTCCATAAGTTCTTTCATGTTTCACGCCTCCGTTTTTTCGGATTGGATTTCCTTGTCTGGATGATGATTCTATCTTACTCCCTTTGTCCCGGTTTTTCAAGTACATTTGAAAAATTCCCAGAAATAATTCCACCACACATGGACAAAAAATGGGTCTATTCCAGTTTTGTCCGCCTGTGGTGTTCACTTGGCCGTTGTTCACATATGCCCCGGAAAATCATTTGGAGGAAGGGATGCCCCTTCCTCCAAACTTTTTTATTGGATGATGACTTCTTCCTCTCCGTTTTGAATCCAGGGGCTACACCCCGGCGTGTTTCCTTCAAACAGGTCACAGTCGTATCGTCCCCAGTATTGGATCCCCGTTGCATCCATCGCCAGAACCGTCAAACATCCGTCATCGTCGTAGTACTGCCGCCCAGCCAGGATGAGCAGTTCCCCATCGAACCAGACCCCGGTGCTGTTCTCAGGCAAATCGTACAGGGCACTTTCCCCTTCCCCCAATTGCACCTGAAGCACCACATGGGCCTGGCCATCCAGGGATACCAGCACCAGTGTCCCCTGGGCTTGAATCACCATCCAGTCCTCCCGGAGATACCACCATGCTCCCAGAGCCACCGTCTCCGAATCCCCCTGCCACAGTTCCAGCCTTTGGCAAATCCGTTTCTCCAGAAGATCCACCTGTGTCAGGGTATACCATTCTTCCTCCCGGGAAAGCATCCAGGCCGTGGAGCCATCCTCAGACGCCCGAAACGCCAAGACGAGGGCATCGTCTGCCATGGGGTAGATATTCCTCCCCCGGGATGGATCCATCGTCACCGTTCGAGCCTGGCCTTCTCTGGTGGAACCATCCCGCTCTATCTCTTTCCAGGGCACAAAGTAGATTCCCATCCCCTGGGCATAGTCCCCGGGCAAAGGCTCCTGGGTATCCGCCTCCAAATACACCGGAATCAAATAGGCACCTTGATCGTTCATGGTGGTCAAGATCTGAACCACACCACAATCGGTCAGGTTGAAATCCAGGTTTTCAATCAGGCCATCTTCGTCTTTTTGCACCTCTATGGTGAGCTGTTCCTCCCCGGTCAGAGGAAACCGGAACATCTGGCACAATCCATCATAGCTATCAGGCTTACGATAGGGCTGCTCTCCTTCCGAGTAGAGCAAATCCCACCAAAAATCATAACTTTCCTTGCAAATCACCGATTCAGAAGCATAGGACAAATCCAGGGACAGAGCCTGCTCCGACTGATGATCTGCCAGAGAAAAGGTCTTGCTTCCCATTTCGCCGGGGCCAAGGGATTCCATCACATCCAAAATCATGGGTGCCCAACTGTGCTCCTGCCGCACCTTCATCCCTTTGGATGAGATGCCGCCACCTGAAATGGCGTACAGTTCACATTCCCTGTTCCAGGAATATGCCGGATCGTCAACCCCCTCCTGGGAGAATTCAAAGACCGTTTGTTCTTCCAGTTCCTCTCCCCAGGACAGGGTATTATGCCAGACCATGTGCTTTCCACAGCTTAGATCGAACCGGACGTTTCTCCCTTCCATCACCGCCGATGACCCCAGAACGTTCCTTTGGGTAAAGGTCACATCCTCCATAGCCTGGCTGAGTCCAGAGGCGAGCCCCGCCAGAAGGCACAGGCAGCATCCAATGGCCATACAAAAGCAGATCACTCGTTTCATGGCGCATCCTCCTCCCCCAACTCCGTCAGCGCCTGGGCCACCCGGTCTGGGCGATAGTGGTAGGTTTGCTTTACATATTCCATCAGACCTACATGGTTCTCCTGAAGGGTCTCCATGGTGGTGTCTGCCACCACCTTGCCCTTGTGAAGCAACACGGCTCGGCTGATAAAGGGCTCCACCTCTTCCATTAGATGGGTGGACAGAATAACCGTCTCCCGGTCTGACAAAATGCCCATCAGCACCTTGTAAAAATCCTCCCGGTTGAACACATCATTCCCGGCAAAGGGCTCGTCCAGCAGGATGTAATCCGCCCCCTGGCTCACGGCCAGAATCACTTCAAATTGGTTTTTCTGACCTGTGGACATCCGTCCCACCGGCTTATTCCGGGGCAGATCAAAAAACGCCATCAAGGTTTCGTATCGTTTGTTGTTAAATTGGGGGAAGTGCTCCTGGTAAAAATCCCGGTGGGCATCCCCGGACAGACTGGGAAAGAAGGAATGTTCATTGGTGGCAAAACTGAGTCTTGCCCGGTTCTTTGGCCCGATGGGCTGTCCATCCAAGGTGATCTCTCCTTGGAAATGGATGAGGCCAAGGATGGCCTTCATCAGTGTGGTTTTTCCCGCACCGTTTTCCCCAAACAGGCCAATCATCTCCCCGGGATGAAACTGCAAGGACACATCGTCCTGGCTCACGGCCAGAATCACTTCAAATTGGTTTTTCTGACCTGTGGACATCCGTCCCACCGGCTTATTCCGGGGCAGATCAAAAAACGCCATCAAGGTTTCGTATCGTTTGTTGTTAAATTGGGGGAAGTGCTCCTGGTAAAAATCCCGGTGGGCATCCCCGGACAGACTGGGAAAGAAGGAATGTTCATTGGTGGCAAAACTGAGTCTTGCCCGGTTCTTTGGCCCGATGGGCTGTCCATCCAAGGTGATCTCTCCTTGGAAATGGATGAGGCCAAGGATGGCCTTCATCAGTGTGGTTTTTCCCGCACCGTTTTCCCCAAACAGGCCAATCATCTCCCCGGGATGAAACTGCAAGGACACATCGTCCAGTGCTACCTTTCCCCCCGCAACATAGATCTTCTTCAACTGCTTGATTTCCAACATGGTTTTCCCTCCTTTTTCACCAGGGCAGGCATCCTGCCGGTGTCACCAGATAATACACCCCCAGCAGAGCCAGCCACACCACTACCGTTAGTCCCACCGTTGCCAGAGCAAATCCCAACGGGAGTACCCAGCTTCTTCGGTGGATCTCCCACCGATCCGGCAACCGGGCCATGAGGTAAATGGATTTGCTTTCCACCACATAATACCGATATCGGCTCACCACTTCCCAGATCAGGAACAACGCCACTAATGGGTAGAAAGAAAAGACCCCTTCCATCAGGACGGAGAACCGAGGCATTTTTGCCCCCAACCGGAGTCCCAGCTCCGGTCTGCCTTGGATGTAGAGGCTTTCCCAGGAAAGGAATATGGCATATCCCCCTTGAATCAAGGCCTTTCCCGTGGCAAGGACTGCCATCACCGTAGCACCAACCAAACCCTGTCCCCTGCCCCGTCCAGGGGGCTGAAACCGACTCCAATCAATCTTTTTCACGGTGTATCGACCCCCTTTGTCCACAGCCAATCGATTCCCACACTGAGCACAACCACCACCGTTAATGCCAGATCCCCCCCTTGGGAACCCACGTCATAGGGATAAAGCACAAAATGACCAAAGGTCACCCCCAACGCCAAAGCCATGGGCAGTTCCCGTCCCCGCCGGACAGCCCATCCAGCCTGGGCACTTAAAAATCCATACCCCAAGATCAACGCCACATTTCGTACCATGGCCCACGGCTCGGATAATGGCAAAAGATGATGAACATAATGGGAACGATAGCTGGCAATCCCCAGGCGTAGCAAAGAGATCTCCCCGCTAAAATACCTGGCATACATGGCAAGACACATTCCCACCTGGAATCCCCAGTAGAGCAGAAAATATCCCGCAAACACCAGACCCCAGCAGGCCGTCAGCGCTTCCTCCGAAAGGGACAGCCGTCGCAGCGTTTCCGCACTTGCCCCATGTTTGCCCCCTCCGGCCCGACTTAGCACAAACAGCAACCCCACAAATCCCAGTTGCCCAATCAACCGAGCGCCGTCATCTATCAGAACTTCCACCGCAACGCTTTGGGATTCATTCCAGGAAAAACGTCCCCATTGCGCCAATGCCACCACGGCAAACAGGGCCACCACCTGTTTCCAGGTAAGGCGCAAGCCCAGTGCCGCCACCGATGTATAACGTCTCATAAGCACTCCTCCCAACTTTCTTCCAGGGCCTGTTTGGCTTCCGGAAGGGTCATTCCCATTTGCTTCATGGCCTCCACCAGGGATTTGACGCCTGCACTAAGGATCTCACGGCGCAACTTGGGAATCGTTCCCTCCTCCACCCGGACTTCGCTTTTTGCTCCAGCCCGGGACTGGATCAGTCCCTGCTGTTCCAGCATGGCATAGCTTTTTTGCACCGTGTTGGGATTCACGCCCAACCGTGCCGACAGCATCCGCCGGGAGGGCATTTCGTCCCCATCGCGGATGGTTCCTGCCACAATCCCTCGTTTGATAAATCCCTCAATTTGCAAGTAAATGGGCACATTATCCTCTAACGAAAATCCGTCCCAGGAAATCATGGAGCATCACCGCCTTCACTGTATTAGTCTTGTAATACGGTTTCTAACTGTATTATACCCATAGTACGCTCCCCTGTCAAGCCCCATTTTTCTTTTCTGGCAGCTCAAAATGTTCGGATTGAACAATTTCCCGCCCAAAATCCCCATGACGTTTTTCGAAAATAATGATTGATTTGTTCCCTTCGTTGGAGTAAAATAACTCTGTTAAACAGAATTCCAATATTCATTCCACATTCTTACCATTTAGGAGGAAACGACAATGAATCCCAATGTTAGACCCGAATCCATGGAGCGGATCACCACTCCCGCACTGGCCCAGGCATTTATCGACGAGCAGATCAAGTTGGTTCGTGAACAGGTCGGTGACAAAAAGGTACTGCTGGCCCTGTCCGGCGGCGTGGACTCTTCCGTTGTTGCGGCTCTGCTCATCAAGGCCATCGGCAAGCAGTTGGTTTGTGTTCATGTAAACCATGGTCTGTTGCGCAAAGGCGAACCCGAGCAGGTTGTGAAGGTGTTCCGGGACGAAATGGACGCCAACCTGGTTTATGTTGACGCCACCGATCGGTTCTTGAACAAGCTGGCCGGCGTGACCGATCCGGAAACCAAGCGTAAAATCATCGGCGGCGAGTTTATCGAAGTATTCAACGACGAGGCCTCCAAGCTGGAGGGCATCGACTTCCTGGCTCAGGGCACCATCTACCCC
>CAZSAZ010000012.1:0-17695 GCA_964604925.1 uncultured Oscillospiraceae bacterium
GGTCTGTGGTGGATGGCACTGTTTGGGCCGTTCCCGATCTGGCTTCTGCTCGTGCTCTGTACTACAACGTGGACATCCTCAATGAGGTTGGCGTTGCCGTTCCCACCACTTGGGACGAGCTGCTGGATGTGGCACAGAAGATTTATGACTACTACGACGGCGAAGTTTATCCCTGGGGCGTGGATATGACCACCGATGAAGGCCAGGCTTGCTTCGCATACTACACCTGGAACAACGGCGGCGGCTTCGTGGATGACGAAGGCAACTGGACCCTGAACTCCCAGGAGAACATCGAGGCTGTTGAGTTCATCGTCAAGATGGTCAACGACGGCCTGACCAACTCCGACCCCGCTAACGAGACTCGTTACGACAACCAGGATATGTTCGGCGCTGGCAAGGTTGCCATGATGATCGGACCCAACTCCATCCCCACCTACTGCGCAGTTGGCGGCTATGATGTCAACTATGCGGTTTCCTCCATCCCCGTCAACGGTGACAACACCTCCGTCTCCGCCGGCGTTATGGATCGCTTCATGTGCTTTGATAACAACTACACCGAAGAGGAACTGGCCGCTGTGACCACCTTCTTCGACTTCTTCTACGAAGATGACCGTTACTCCGCATGGGTTCTGATGGAGGACTTCCTCCCCGCTACCTCTGCCGGTGGTGAGGCTATGGCTACTGCCAACCCCGAGAACGCTGCCTGGATCGACATCGTCGGTTCCGCAAAGTTCTATCCCACTGCCAAGGCTGAGTGGGCCGATGTGAAGCAGGGTGTAATCGACGTGTTGCAGCAGGCTCTGCTGGGCGGCAACGTCGCTGAGCTGCTGAACGATCTCCAGACTGAGATTGCTGGCTGATTGCGTCCCTGAGCGAAACATTTCGACATGAGAAAGGGGGCCGGGTCGAAAGGCCCGGCCCCTTTGTTGCAGGCAGCTATGTTCAAAGCCCGACAGCGGATGTCTGGTTTTGAAAGTGGCTGCAACAAGCCACTTATCCCAATTCAAACAAGGGAGGTACCCCCGTGAAGAAAAGCAAAACGCTGCCGGAGCAGGCGGCAAAGCCGGTGAAGGTGAAAAAGCGCAAATCCTTGGGAAGTGTCCTGGAGCCCTATCTGTGGATTTTACCCAGCGTGATTTTGATGGCGATTTTCATCGTGATTCCCATTGGCTATGTATTTTATATGTCCGTCCACAAAATCTCCAAGGCGGGCCAGATCAAAGGCTTTGCTGGTTTGGCCAATTTTGAAAAGGTTTTGTCCAGCGCCAAGTTTTCCATGGTGTTGCAAAACACGGTGGTATGGACCATCGCGGTTGTGGTGCTGTCCACGGTGTTGGGCTTTATTTTGGCGCTGCTGCTGAACAACAAATTCAAGGGCAGAAAGATTGCTCGGGCCATTGTGGTGTTCCCTTGGGCAACCACCCTGGTCATTCAGGCCAGTACCTGGAAGTTCATCATTGACACAGACTACGGTGCCCTGAACACCCTGCTAAAAAGCCTGGGCATCATCAGCCAGAACGTGAACTGGACACCAACGCCGGAGGCTTTCTTCGCATGGGAAATCGCCTGTGGTATTTTCGTCACCATTCCCTTTGTCTGCTTCACGGCCCTGTCCGGGTTGCAGAGCATTGACGACAGCTACTACGAAGCCGCCATCGTGGATGGTGCAAACTATTGGCAGAAGTTGTTCCGGATCACCATCCCCCTGGTGAAGCCCAGCTTGACGGTGGCGACAGTGCTGAACATTATCTACGTATTCAACTCCTTCCCCATTGTCTGGACCATCACCAAGGGTGACCCGGCCAGCCGGACCGATACCCTGGTAACCTATCTGTACAAGCTGGCATTCTACAACGGCAAGCAGGGAGAGGCTGCCGCCGTGTCTGTCATCGGATTCTCCATTTTGCTGGTTTGCGCCAGTATTTACATGGTCTCCACACTGAAGAAAGGAGAGGATTGAGCCATGAGATTGGATTCTGTACGAATCAACTGGGGCAAGCTTTTAAGCAGAATGTTGCTGTATCTGGTAGTCAGCGTTATCTGCATCTTCATTCTCTACCCCTATTTTGTGATGTTCTGCACCGCACTGAAAAGCCGGTCAGAGATCTTCTCTGTCAATGGTACCGTCCTTCCTGTGAAGGCCCATTGGAGCAACTTCGTAGACATTTGGAGCAAGGCCAAAATGGCCCAGTATATGCGCAACTCCCTGATCGTTGCCGGTGGTTCTACTGCCATTGCCATGGTATGCGGCATCCCTGCGGCCTATGCGCTGGCCCGGATGAAGTTTAAAGGTCAGACGGCATTTTTGGGATTCATCATTGTCTCCCAGATGTTTGCTCCGGTGGTGCTGCTGATTGGCATTTACAAGGTTATGTCTCTGCTGCATCTGACCAACTCCCTGTTGGGTCTGGTGTTCATCAACGCTGCATTTAATCAGGCTTTCACCATTTGGCTTCTGCGGGGAACCTTTATGTCCATCTCTGCGGAAATGGAGCAGGCGGCTACCATCGATGGCTGCAATCGGATCCAGGCCATGTTCAAGATCCTTCTGCCGGTGGCGGCTCCTGGTATTGTTACCACGTTGATCTTCATCTTCATCAATGCGTGGAATGAATACACCGTGGCCCTGTGTCTGATCTCCGCCGAAACGCTGAAGCCTCTGACGGTGGGTATCAACATCTTCAACGGCTACAACATGATCGAGTGGCAGTACCTGTTTGCCGCATCCATCTTCGCCATTGTGCCGGTTGTGATTCTGTTTATGTCCATTGAAAAGAACCTGACCAGCGGCTTGACCGCCGGTGGCGTCAAGGGCTAAAGCCTTCTTCTAACAAAAGCCAGTCTCTCCGGAGACTGGCTTTTTTGTGTCATCGGACACAAAAACTCCCGACCTTGGCTCTGGGGGAACCAAGATCGGGGGGAGTTTTGTAGGGAACAATCAGCTTTCCACAATGTTCCGGGCGACATGAACGCCGCTGGCACTGGCGTGGGACAGGGAGTGGGTGATGCCAGAGCCATCTCCAATGATGTACAGGCCATCATACCGGCTCATCAGGCGGTTGTCCACCTCTACTTCCATGTTGTAGAATTTCACTTCCACACCATAAAGAAGGGTGTCATCGTTGGCGGTGCCGGGGGCAACCTTGTCCAGGGCGTAGATCATCTCGATGATGCCGTCCAGGATGCGCTTGGGCAACACCAGACTCAAATCACCAGGAGTGGCGTTGAGGGTGGGGGTAATAAAGCTGTCCTCCATCCGATTGGCGGTGGAGCGGCGGCCCCGAATCAGGTCTCCGAACCGCTGGACAATGACTCCTCCGCCGAGCATATTGCTCAGTCGGGCGATGGATTCGCCGTAGCCGTTGGAATCCTTAAAGGGCTCGGAAAAATGCTTTGCCACCAGAAGGGCAAAGTTGGTGTTGTTGGTCTGGAGAGCCGGATCTTCATAGCTATGGCCGTTGACGGTGATGATACCGTTGGTGTTTTCATTGACCACGGCCCCCTTGGGGTTCATACAGAAGGTGCGGACTTTGTCACCATACTTCTGGGTACGGTAAACAATTTTGCTTTCGTAAAGTTCGTCGGTAAGGTGGGAGAATACCTCGGCGGGCAGTTCCACACGCACGCCAATGTCCACCCGGTTAGACTTGGTGGGGATATCCAGCTCCTTGCAAACCTGTTCCATCCATTTGCTGCCACTGCGCCCCACGGAGATGATACACTTTTGACAGGTGTAGCTGCTGCTCTTACAGTGAATTTCATATCCTTCGTCCAAAATGGACACCGAGCACACAGGCGTATCAAAGAAAAAGTCCACCTGATCTTTCAGTTCCTGGTACAGATTC
Source organism: uncultured Oscillospiraceae bacterium (assembly GCA_964604925.1). GTDB lineage: Bacteria > Bacillota > Clostridia > Oscillospirales > Oscillospiraceae > Faecousia. The sequence goes on from CAZSAZ010000012.1 coordinate 3,846, forward strand.
TCCAGAACCACATAATTGATATCGGTACCCAAATGGCGGACAGAGGCGTCCAGCAGGTGAAGATCATGCTGGATGCACAGCGTTTTGAATCGGGTGCCAGCAGTGGAGTAGAGTTTGGTCTGAGCTCCGCCATGGGTCATGTTGATCTCGTCCACATACTGCATCAGATTCAGGGCGCGCTTCTTGCCCACATATTCATAAAGGGTGCCGCCAAAATCATTGGTGATGTTGTACTTTCCGTCGGAGAAAGCACCGGCGCCGCCAAAGCCGCTCATAATAGAGCAGGTTTTGCAGCCGATGCAGGTCTTGATTTTCTCCCCATCAATGGGGCAGTGGCGGCGGCTGAGTTCGTGGCCGGACTCGAACACGGCGACCCGCAGCTCCGGAGCCAGCTTCTTCAACTCATAGGCGGAGAAAATACCGCCGGGGCCAGCGCCGATGATGATTACGTCATAGTTCATATTGGTACCCTCCCAAGGCATCAGACAAAATCCATCCCGTGGGGGGAACCAAACCGAAGGTTCCAGGGATGGGGTTCATACGAAATTATTTTAACATAAAGGGAAATGGTTGTAAAGCGGTTCTCCCAGGAAGTTTTTTTGACGAAAATCCCCAAAAAACGGGGATCATCCGGAAAAGGATGCTCCCCGTTTGGTTATTCGGAATCTGCCTGGATAACGGCGTCCACCACAGCCCTACGGCGCCGGCGTATGCGCCGGGTACTGCGTCGTTCCGGCTCTGCCTTTTCTACCCGACTCCGGTAGCTTTCGGCCGCTTCAGAGGTGGCCTCATAGGTCAGTCGGCTCACTCGGATTAGTCCGTCGCCCTGCTCCGACAGGCGGATTCGAATCAGGAATTTTCCATGCTCCGGGCAGGTGGCCAGATCCATGTAGCGATGGCCAGGCTGGGCAAACCACCGGGAGGAGAGCATTTGTCGACCACAGGTGGGGCAGAGATTTTCCGGCCCGGACATCACCGCAAGGGCGGCCTTTTTGTCGGCCAGATCGTAGAATACCTTCCGGCAGATGCACCCCGGAAGTTCAGCACCGTGGAAGCCGTTGTCATGGCTCCGCAGGGCCTGTTCATATTCTTTCATGCCCTGTTGCAAATCCAACCGGGCGCAAATCAAAGCGGTGTGATAGGCATCCCCCAGGGCATCATGGGCCGGGCGGGTGGCCTCAATACCAAAGATCTCCATGGCGGTTTTCAGGGCCTTCTGGGCGGTGGAACCGTCGGTCTGGGCATTGAACATCATCTGGGCATTGTACCATCGGCCGACCCAACTGGTATCCAGTTGGAACAGTTGCATATTCTCTCGGAGAATGGCAATGTCATCAAATCCCCAGGTGAGGAACACGGGATCTTCTCCACACCAGGTTTGGAATTGCTCCATGGCATCAGGGAAGGGGATTCCCTCTGCCTTCAACCGGGAATCTTTGATTCCGGTGAGTTTGCTTACCCGGCGGTTCAGGGTGCGGTAGTATTTAGGGCGAACCATCACCTGGAATTCGTCGGCAACCGTCTGGTCCGGCGTGATCCGGACGGCACCGATCTGGATGATCTCACCCCGAATCTGCACCGGAAGCACCTTCCGGGCAGAGGGAGACCCGGGCCAGGGCTGGTTCCACTCCATATCCAACACAATGTAATTCATAGTTAAAAACCTCACGCGTTTATACTTGCTTCTATCATACCACACCGGGATGGGCCTGTAAACAGGATTTTACCGGCAGAACCGGATGGAGGGTCAAACTGGATTTGCATCTTCTTCCTGGGGGAGGGGAAGAACGAATTTCCGCTCCACGCCATCCCAAGAAATCGCAAAGAGCATTCCCACGGCAAATCCGTTGGCAGGGGTGGAGTGGGCCAGGGTTCGAGGCGCATTGCGGTTGATGTAATACTGTTTTTCTGGCTTTTCTGCCACACATTTCCGGCCGGAGGTGGGTTGCTCCACATATTCTACCTGATGAGGTACCTCTACAGCCAAAGGAGCCTGGGCAAGCTCCTGTTTCAGTTCTTCGGGGTCAGGAACTGATTCCTCCACCGTAATCATGGTGAAGCTGTTGTAGCGGTTCCAGTATTTGTATTTGGCAGAATTGCCGCGAAGTTCCGCCTTTTCTTCCATATCTTCCGGACGTTCAAACTGGATGCACCAGAGGAAGGCAGCCCGGTAGGCCCCATCGGCACTGTTTTCCACAGAGCGCAGAGCACTAAACAAGCTGGAATAGGTGCTTTTCAGTTCGTAGCTCAGGTAGGCCATTTGGCCGCTCACCGTCCGGTAATCCTCTCCCAGGGCGGTGCAGTAGGTTTTCAGGGCGGTGAACCGCCCTTCGTGCCATTGGCACAGGCCGTAGCTGGTGTCGTTGTCTCCCAGTACCGTGGGCTGGAAATTGGACTCGTACTCTACGTTAGCCAGGACGCCGCAGGCGGCGGCAGAATTCAGTTTTAGCTCCTCGGTTAGGTAGGCATACACCTGTCGTTCCACAACCAAAGGATCAACCCAGCCATCGGCGCTGGCACCGGAACATCCCAGCACCAGAATCAGTGCCAAAGCTATCGTGGCCAGGATCAGTTTTTTCATATGGGATCCTCACTCAAAGATCAAATATTCTACAATTATACCATACTTCTGTGGAAGAAACAATTGGCAAATACCCCATCTTTTCCCCGGGAAGCCCCGGGAAGGGTGTCGTTTTTTGTGAAATAAGCCCAGGAAAAAGACGTGCCGCCGGAAAGGGCGACACGTCCAGGAAAAACGAAAGTCTGGGTCTTACAGCAGATCCTTCACCAGAGACAGGGCAGCTTCGTCTGCCACCAGGGTGAAATCGGGATGGAGCTGGAGAATGGAGCCGGGAGCCTTGGGGGTGATGGGGCCAAAGAAGCAATCCTTCACAGCCTGAGCCTTCTTTTCGCCGTTGACCACCAGAAGCACCCGCTTGGCCTGCATAATGCCACCAATGCCCATGGTGTAGGCGTGGGTGGGGACATCTTCCCGGGAGGCAAAGAACCGGGCGTTGGCGTCAATGGTCTCCTTGGTCAGTTCCACCTTGTTGGTGCCTTTGACAAAGGCATCGTTGGGCTCGTTAAAGCCGATATGACCGTTGGGCCCCAGGCCCAGAAGCTGAAGGTCTGCTCCGCCGAAGCCGGCAATGACGGCATCGTATCGGGCACATTCGCCTTGGGTATCGGGATTCATGCCGTTGGGAATGTTGCAGTTGGACTGGTCGATGTTCACATGGTCAAACAGGTTGGTGCGCATAAAATAGGCATAGCTCTGGTCGTGGTCCTTCTCCAGGCCCACATACTCGTCCAGATTCACCGTGGAGACCTGGGAAAAATCCAGTTCACCGGCCTGGTACTTGGCGATGAGCTCCTGATAGGTGCCAACCGGGCTGGAGCCGGTGGCCAGGCCCAGAACGCAGTTGGGCTTGAGCTGAATGACGGAGGCAATGATGTTGGCCGCCTTCCGGCTGACATCGTTGTAATCCTTGGCGCAAATGATTCTCATAAGGTAAAACCCCTTTCGTTGGTTTTCTGATTCAGGGTTATTTTACCATCCTTTGACCCGTCTGTACAGATGTTATTTTTGGAAAAATTGATTTTGGCCAGGAAACAATCCATATCTGGCCTGAAAAAAGATTCTAATTTTGGTACTGTTTTTGTTGCCAGATCGTGGTATAATCAATCCATCAAAAGGAGGCGTTTGTATGAATCAAAAAATTTCCACCCGGCGTATCGCCATGGCTGGCCTGATGGCAGCCCTGACGGTGGTGGGTTCCGGGATCCGTGTGACCATCCCCGTGGACATTGGGGGAAACACAGCCTTTCATTTGGGAAACATCATGTGCGCCCTGGGCGGAATTCTTCTGGGCCCCTGGCTGGGGGGAAGTGCCGCCGGCCTGGGCTCCATGCTCTATGATATGACCAATCCTGCCTACTTGGCAGATAGCTGGCTGACCTTCTTGATGAAGTTCGTCTATGGTATGGCCGCAGGTTTGGTCATCCGTGCGGGAAAGAAGGAATGGGGATATGGAAAAGCAGTTCTGGCTTCCGGCGCCGGTGCAGTGAGCTATGCACTGCTGTATCTGCTGAAAAGTTTCCTGAAAAGCCAGATTGTCCAGGGCGTGTCGGTTCAGGCCGCCTGGGTTGTGGTTTTAACCAAGCTCCCGGCAACGGTGTTCAATGGCGTGGTGGCGGTGATTTTTGCCCCGATTCTGGCGGTGGCCATCCGCAAGGCCTTGAAGCAGAGCCATATTTCCCTGGATTAAAGGAAATCCGAATTGAAACAGAGCCGCCTGGATGATTTCGTCCAGGCGGTTTTAACAGAACAGCCCGGAGTCCCATCTTCAGAAGGGACGAAAATGAAAAAATTTTGGAAACTGGAACAGGAAGAAATGGACTTTGATTTGCAGGGTGTTGGACGGAGTTTTCGGTGAAAAAGGGAAGATTCATACCCGAAAAACGTGGGGCTTAGCATTTTACAATTGGTCGTTATTTCCAGTTTCTTCCATTGACATTTGCTGATTTATGTGCAACAATACAATTAGAAATCGGGAGGTGATAGTTACAGTTTATACAGATTTTAGAAGTGATATAAACCAAAGGCGTGAAAGAAAGTGCTACATGAAAAAGGATAAGAAGCATCTGGTTATTTTTCTGTGCTGTGCCTCGTATTTGGCTTATTGACCGGCACAGTAAGTGCGGAAAAATTTGCAAAAGCCGAAGAAAACAACATTGAACAGTTTTCGTTTGCGCAGGAACTGTCTGCGGAAGATGTTTGCGAACTGCTACAAGTAAATGAAACTGTCGAGTGCGTTAATGTGTTTAATGATGAAGTATACTTTATTGATGGACATGCTCTTTATCTTTATGATAGTCTCTTTTCTGCCTACAAAATTTAGGAGGTGCAATTCTGATGAAAAAAAGAAAGATGATTCTGGCTTTTGCCCTGGCATTTCTGATGCTGGCCGGTTGTGGCGCAACCCCTGACTCTACCCAGTCCACCACGCTGCCGGATCTTCCCACGACCACGGAAGTCCTTCCCGAAACCATAGAAGCCATTCTGGAAACCACCCAGACCACAGTGGAAGTGACCATCCCGGAGGGATACAACTACTCCTTCTTCTGGTTTACCACCTTTTCTCAACATTCCTTCTGCAATTTTTCCATTGCCCCGGCAGGAACCCAGGATTGGTGCCCGATTTATTTTGACGAAAGTTATGTTTGCTACAACCATCCGAAGACCATCGGTGGTTCTCTGGAGGACAACGTCGGCATTGTCCGGGCTTACTTCGCCTACGACGGGGAATATACCGAACATTGGGTGCTTCGGATCGAACCGCCGGAGACGATTCCCTCGGACTTGTTCGAGAATTTCCTGTATACCACGGAATATGTGTGGGATATGGAAGTTCATCTGGAGAATAACAAGTCCCTGGTGTACCTGTGGAGCACGGATTATATGGAAGATACCTCCTACCTGTCGGAGGATGACATTGCGTCCGGGTTTGTCCCTGAGGTGCGTGCCATGGAATTCTGCGAGCAGTGTCCTGCCAGCTGGCAGACCCCTGTGGGATAATGGAATATCATCAGGCCGGAACGCCCTTGAGGGTGTTCCGGCTTTTCCCGGGCCGGAGGGGATTTGGGTCTCTAAAATCGGAAAAATTTCATGGTCGGTTCATGGATTTTGGAGAAATTGTGATATAATGGGAGAAAAAGGAGGGATGGCCATGTTATGGGCAACCTGGATGTTCCGCATTGGGGCAGGAAAAAATGATCGAAAACGCAATGCGTCCACCACCTTTCCCCAAGGTGTGACCTGGGAGGAAAATCTCCACTATGGCCCCGACGGGAAACACCATATGTTAAATGTATACTATCCCCAGGGGACGGAGGAGCCCCTGCCCACCATTGTAAGTGTCCACGGCGGTGGATATGTCTACGGAAACAAGGAGACATACCATTTCTACTGTGCCGACCTGGCACGCCGGGGATTTACCGTGGTGAATCTTAATTATCGCTTGGCACCCCGGTGGAAATTCCCGGCTCCCTTGGAAGATTTGAACCGTGCCCTCACCTGGATGATTCCCAATGCCCGGCGGTATCATATGGATCCTAACCGGGTATTTTTGGTGGGGGATTCCGCAGGAGCCCAAATCATCAGCCAGTATGGAGCCATTGCCACCAATCCTGCCTATGCGGCCCGGTTTTCTTTCCGGGTGCCCCAGGTGAAAATCCGGGCCATGGGCTTAAACTGTGGGATGTATGACATGGCATCCCTGGCTCACCAGGGAACCCAGGGACTTTTGGCGGCGTATTTGGGGCGAAAGGCGAGATTGGACGATCCCCGTCTGGACGTGCTGGGTGGGGTGACGGAGGATTATCCTCCGTCCTATGTCCTTACAGGCTCCCACGATTTTCTGCGGGACAATGCCCAACCTATGGCGGCGTTTCTACAGAGCGAGGGTGTGGAAGCCGTGTGGAAATGTTATGGCACGCCGGAACAGAAGGAAGTGGGGCACGTGTTCCATGTGGACATTCGTCTGCCGGAGGCAACGGTGGCCAACGATGAGCAGTGTGCGTTTTTCCGGCGGTGGTAATGGGAAAATATGGGCAGGGGAGTGATCCCCTGCCCATGGCATATGGTAAAAATCATTTATTCCGCCAAGGCTTTTGCCAAGGCTTCCGTGACGGCGGCGCAGGTGTAAGCAGCTTTCCGCTCGAAGGTGGGATAGTCCATCTCTGCGGAGTTGTCTGCCTTGTCTGAGATGGCCCGGAGGATGACAAAGGGTACGTGGTTGACATAAGAAACATGGGCGATGGCACCGCCCTCCATTTCCGTGCAGTTGGCACCGGTGGTGGCCACAATCCGATCCTTTTGCTCCTGAGTGCAGACAAACTGATCGCCGGTGGCGACCCGTCCCAGCTTGGTGTGGCCGGGCTGAAGGGCTTCGCTGGCGGCAAAGGCATAGTCGATCAAAGTCTGGTCTCCGGGGAAGGCAGTGACGTCAATGCCAGGTACCTGACCTAAGTCATAGGAAAAATGGCGCACATCCATATCGTGCTGGATTACGTCCCGGCTTACCAGAATGTCGCAGATATCCAACTCTGAATCCAGAGAACCGGCAATGCCGGTGTTGACGATGTGGGTTACGCCGAAGAAGGTGCACAGGGTTTGGGTGCACATGGCGGCATGGACTTTGCCAACGCCACAGCGAACCACCACCACGTTTAATCCGGCCAGGATTCCTTCATAGAATTCCATGGGGCCGATGGTGGTGACCTTGGGGGACAGGAGCTTCCCCTTGAGGATTTCCACCTCCACTTCCATGGCGCCGATGATTCCGAGTTTCTTCATATTCTTTCGTCCTTTCATTGGGGATAGACCAAACGGTCATCTGGGATTTGATCTAAGAGGGTGGCATATCGGGCGGCCCAATACCGGGCCATGGGCAGATTCAGATCCAGGTAGTTGCCGCAGTCCCGGGGACTGGCACCGGGGATGGGGTCGTCAAACTGGGCAATGAAGTGGAAGCAGTTCCGAACCAGGGGCAAAATGTCTCGGGATTGGAGATCCCCCGCCAACAGCAGATAGAATCCGGTGCGGCAGCCCATGGGTCCGAAGTAAATCACCCGATTGCCCCACTGGGGCTCGTTGCGCAGGTAGGTTGCCCCCAAATGTTCCATGGCGTGGATCTCTGCGGTGTTCATTACCGGCTCATCGTTGGGGCTGGTGATGCGCAGATCAAAGGTGGTAACAGTCTCGGCGCCGATTTTGTCCTGGCGGGAGACATAAACGCCCGGCTCAAGGCGCAGATGGTCAATGGTGAAGCTGGCAATTTTTTCCATTGGATTCAACCCTTTCTAATGGTTTTGTACAATTCGCTGGGGGAATCCACCACGGCAATGGCACCGGCGGAAGAAAGTTCCTCTCGGCTTCCGTAGCCGAAGGCAACGCCGATGGTGTCCAAACCGTTTTCCCGGGCACCGAACACATCATGCTCCCGGTCACCCACCATGACAGCACTGGTCGGATCGATGGCAAACTCCCGAAGCGCGTAGGCGATGACTTTTCCCTTGGTACCCCGGGAGGTATCCAGGGTTGCTCCGGCGATTTCCGGAACAAAAACGTCCAGACCGTAGTGATTCATGATGATCCGGGCAAAGTGCTCCGGCTTGGAGGTGGCGAGAACCAGTCGCTTCCCGTCGGATTGAAGCTGAGCCAGCATTTCTGGAATTCCGTCATACACTCGGTTTTCAAACAGACCTTTTTCGGCAAAGTAGACCCGGTACAGCCGGACGGCTTCGGTAGCCTGGGCCTCGTCCATGCCGTAGTACAGCCGAAAAGAATCATGGAGAGGTGGACCGATGAATTTGTAGAGTTCTTCCCGCGGGGGAACGGGGTAGCTCATGTGTTCCAAGGCGTACATCGTCGCATTGGTGATGCCAAGACCGGGGTCGGTGAGGGTGCCGTCCAGGTCGAATAAAATGGTTTGATACATGAAAGGGTGCGCCTCCCAACGTGTTTGTTTTCTACATCATACCCGATTTTTCTCCTGTTGTCAAAAATGCAAAATGGAAACTGAAAAATTGCACTAGCTTTGGGGAAAAAGGAGGAATATCCAGGGAAAATGCAGCTTTTACAATTCATCCTGCATTTTGTGCTTGCAATCCAAGGGGGATTGTATTATAATCAATCCATATTTGGCCGCCGGATTCGGCGGGGAAACAGGAGGAGCATATCGATCATGGCGATTCAAAATGAGTATCTCAAGGGTGTATACCAGGGCTTGGCCCAGCGCAATCCGGAACAGAAGGAATTTTTGCAGGCAGTGGAAGAAGTCCTGACTTCTCTGGAACCGGTGGTGGAACGTCGGCCGGACATCGTCAAGCATAAGATCATCGAGCGGATCGTGGAGCCGGAGCGAACCATTATGTTCCGGGTCTGCTGGACGGACGACCGTGGAGAGGTTCAGGTGAACCGGGGCTATCGGGTTCAGTTCAACTCCGCCATCGGCCCGTACAAGGGTGGTCTGCGTCTCCATCCCAGTGTAAATCTGTCGATTATGAAGTTCCTGGGCTTTGAGCAGGTGTTCAAAAACTCCCTCACCGGATTGCCCATGGGTGGCGGCAAGGGCGGCTCGGACTTCGACCCCAAGGGGAAATCCGACGGAGAGATCATGCGCTTTTGCCAAGCCTTTATGAGTGAGCTCTATCGCCACATCGGCCCGGATGTGGATGTTCCCGCCGGAGACATCGGAACCGGTTCCCGGGAGATTGGCTATCTCTTTGGTCAGTACCGGAAATTGCGCAATGAATTCACCGGTGTGCTCACCGGCAAGAAGGTGGGAGCAGGCGGCAGCTTGGCCCGTACTGAGGCAACTGGCTACGGCGTGTGCTATTTTACCGATGAAATGCTCCATGCTGCTGGAGATTCCTTTGAAGGAAAGACGGTGGTAATCTCTGGATCCGGCAATGTGGCTACCTACGCAAATCAGAAAGCCACCCAGTTGGGTGGAAAAGTGGTTGCCATGTCCGATTCCTCCGGATACATCTACGATCCCAACGGCATTGACTACACCATCATCAAAAAGATCAAGGAGGTTAACCGGGCACGGATCAGCACGTACCTAGACTATGTCCCCGAGGCTACTTATACCCCTGGTTGCGCAGGAATCTGGACGGTGAAGTGCGACATTGCCATGCCCTGTGCCACCCAGAACGAGATCAATCTGGACAGTGCCAAGGCCCTTATCGCCAATGGTGTGAAATACGTGGTGGAGGGAGCCAATATGCCCTGCACCCTGGAGGCCACTGCGGCATTCCAGAATGCCAAGATTCCCTTCGGCCCGGCAAAGGCTGCCAACGCCGGCGGCGTGGCCACTTCCGGCCTGGAAATGAGCCAGAACAGCCAGCGGTTGAATTGGTCCTTCGAGGAGGTGGACGAAAAGCTCCACGGCATTATGAAGAACATCTACGCCTCTGCGGCGGCTGCTGCGGAGGAAGTGGGGCAGCCGGGGAACCTGGTTGTGGGTGCCAACGTGGCTGGATTCCTGAAGGTTGCAGATGCCATGATCTGGCAGGGCTACGCCTTCTGATTCTTCCGAACATTGCATGAATTGTGGGTCTTTGGGATCTTACCGGAGACCCGCAATTCTTTTTTTGAAGCAGTTTGGGGAAGATACGGATACGCCCTTGCAATTTCCCGGAACTTTGGGTATAATGGTCATAACTTTACAGGAAAGGCAGGTAATTGCCATGGAAGAAAACATGACCCCCAACCCTGACGAAAACGTTCCCGCCACTCCGCCACGTCGCCGCCGGAAGCGCAGCAAGTGGCAGATCTTTAAGGAAGCCTATCTTCCTGTGGTCATCGCCATTGCGGCGCTGATCCTGATTGTGGTGTTTATCGTTGGTTCCGTGAACCGGGGCAAGACCCCCGATCCCAATCAGCCCAATACCAACTCCGAGCCTTCTCAGAATGCGTCGGATCTGCTCCAGCAGGAGATTGACACCCTCCTGGCTCAGGCAGAGGTTCTGGCCAGTCAGTATGATTATGAAGGTGCTATGGCCAAGCTCAATTCCTACTCCGGCGGTATCAATACCAGTGATGTGTTGATGAGCAAGTACCAGGAGTATTATGATGCCTTTGGTTCTTTGGTGGTATGGGATGACATCAACGACATTCCCAATTTGAGCTTCCGGCTTCTGATGGTGGATCTGTCCCGTGCCCTGGCAAACCAGACCTATGGCAGCAGTTTCAACAATAACTATATCACCGTTTCCGAATTCCAGAAGATTCTTCAGGAGTTGTATGACAATGGTTATATGCTGGTAAGTCTGAAGGATGTGGCAAGCACGACCGCTTCCGCCAACGGCGGAACGACGGTATCTAAGGGCAAGCTGTATCTGCCTGAGGGGAAGAAGCCCATTGTCCTGACCCAGGTGGGCGTGAATTACTTCACCTATATTGTGGATGGAGATGGAGACGGCCTGGCGGATCAGGATGGTTCCGGTTTTGCCAGCCGACTGGTTCTGGACAGCGATGGTTCCCTCACCAACGAGTATGTGGATGCCATGGGCAATGTGCTGACGGGCAGTTACGATCTGGTGACCATCCTCAACGATTTTGTGGAATCCCATCCCGACTTCTCCTACCGGGGAGCACGGGCAACCCTGGCCGTGACGGGCTATGACGGACTGTTTGGCTATCGTACCGACGCTGAGACCGCCACCAAGATCAGCCAGGAATACTATGACCAGCAGATTCAGCAGGTCAAGGGTGTCATCGCCAAACTCCGGGAGGACGGATATGATCTGGCCTGCTACTCCTACGAATTCGTGGACTACGGTTCGTTGAGTGTGGCGGAGATTACGGCAGATTTGGAAAAGTGGACCCAGGAAGTTAAGCCTCTGCTGGGGGATGTGGATATTCTGGTGTATCCCTATGATGACATCGGAAACAGCAACCTCTATACCGGAAGCAAATACAACCTTCTGTCTGAGTATGGCTTTACCTACTTTGTCAGCAAGGACAGCGCGACCAAGGCCTGGGGCCAAATCACCGACGACTATTGTCGGATGATGCGCCGGGAAGTGGGTGGCAGTCTGCTGAACCAGTCTGCAAGCTGGTTTGAGGATTTGTTTGACGCATCTAAGGTGCTGGATTCCAACCGAACCTTTGGGTAATAAAACAATCACCACCTGCCGCCGGGAAATGTACCTGGCGGCAGTTTTTTAGGAGGAACAAATGGAACTGAAACCTGGAATTTACCAGCATTTCAAAGGAAACCGCTATCGGCTGCTGTATGTGGCCACCCACTCTGAAACCATGGAGCCGATGGTGGTGTACCAGGTGCTGTATGGGCAGCAGGGAATTTGGGTTCGCCCGGCGAAGATGTGGACGGAGGAAGTCTGTCGGGGGGATTATCAAGGGCCACGTTTTGCCTTTGTAAAGGAAGCATAAGGGCTGCGAGCCGGGAACTGGGGAAAACTGGTTCCTGGTTCTCTGCTTTCCAGGGTGAAAGAGTGGGGAATTGGTTGATTTTTTTCAAGAGAATGGTATAATGGTGCCATTGTCGGCAAGATATGCGACAAAGCGACTTTTTTCCTGAGGCGATGATTCAAATGAAACAGACAACTATGGAAAAGCAAGCCTCCCGTCCAAGAAGCGTACTGCCCTTTGTTCTGGGTACGCTGGTGCTGGTGGCCTGCTTGTGTTATTTTGCGGCAGAGTGGTTCGTGACGGTTTACGGCCAGATCGGCTTCGATGCTATTTTGTTTACCCTCCAATCCAGCCTGAATGGTGTGGCATCGGATCTGGTTTGGAGCTTTGTTCGTCAGGGCCTGCTCCCGGCTCTGGTTATGGCAACGGGGATCAACCTGATTCTGTTTTTCCGTACCAGAAAACCCTTGACTCTGGGGAAGGGCGGCGTGGTGATCTATCCCATCCATCGGGTGGTGTCCCTGGTGATGGCGGTGGTCATTTCCTGCGGAGCCGTTTGCCAGGCTGCGGTTCGGGTGGAGTTGACGGATTATCTCTATGATCGGATAAACCGTTCTACCCTGTTTGAATTGTGCTATGTGGATCCCAGGGAAGTGGAGATTTCCTTCCCGGAGGAAAAGCGGAATTTGGTGTACATTATGCTGGAGTCCATGGAGATCTCCTATCTGTCGGAGGAACTGGGCGGTGCCGTGGAGACAAACCTGATTCCTGAGCTGTATCAGCTTGCCCTGGATAACACCAATTTTTCTCACAATGATGGGGTGGGCGGATTTTATGAAACCTCTGGTGCCAGTTGGACCATCGGTGCCATGGTGGCCCAAACCGCTGGAATTCCCCTGAAAACCCCGGAGGGGGTGGAGGATTGGCAGAACGGATACGGCAAAGAGGGGGGCTTTCTTCCGGGCGTGACCTCCATCACCTCCATTTTGAAGGAGGCCGGGTACCATACCACGTTGATGGTGGGATCCGACGCAAACTTTGGGGGACGGAAAACCTACTATACCACCCATGGAGCGGACAGGGTCTATGACCTTTACACAGCCCGGACAGACGGCATTGTACCGAGAGATTACTTCGTTTGGTGGGGGATGGAGGATTTGTACCTGTTTGAGTATGCCAAGGAGGAACTGACAGCCATCGCTCAGCAGAATCAGCCCTTTGCCTTCACCATGCTTACCGTGGATACCCACCACATCGGCGGCTATCAATGTGCCTACTGCCAGGAAAGTGTCAGCGGAGAAACTTACGACCAGTCCATTTCCTGTTCCAGCCGACAGGTGCTGGCTTTCCTTCAGTGGCTCCAGGAGCAGCCCTATTATGAGAACACCACGGTGATTATCACAGGAGATCATTGCTCCATGGACAAGGGATATTTCTCCCGGAATGTGGACGAAAGCTACCAACGGATGGTGTACAGCGTGATTCTCGATGCACCGATTTCCACGGAACACACCAGGAATCGGGCATATTGTGCCATGGATTTGTTCCCCACAACGCTGGCTGCGCTGGGATGCCAGATCTCCGGGGATCGTCTGGGATTGGGAACCAATTTGTATTCCGATACCCCAACATGGATCGAGGAAATGGGATTTGACCGGTTCAATGGGGAGTTGGCCAAATCGTCGGACTATTATAAGGAACACTTTTATTCGGCGGACGGAACGTAAATGTATTCCCGGCCTTGGGCGACCCAGGGCCGGGAAAGGGAGAAATCCGTTTTTTCGAAAATAAATCTTGACATTTGCTGGGGAAAGTGGTACAATACCATTCGTGTGGTGAAGACCCACGGAAATGGGCCTTTAGCTCAGTTGGTTAGAGCCTCCGGCTCATAACCGGATAGTCCCGG